>JANYFA010000095.1 GCA_025362895.1 Sphingomonadaceae bacterium
AATTACTTTTTGCAAGAAATTCTTTTGAGAAACTTTTGAACTTGAAAACGTCGCAACTCAACAACCGAAAAGTAACTAAAGATCTCGAAAATTTTGTGTATTTTTCGACGCTTCTCGCCGGAGCCACACTAAACCAAATCCCACAAATACGCTCAAAGCGAAAGGCCCCAAGAAGGGCGCGGTCCCCCTCCCCGAAGACGGGGAGGATTTAAGGTCCTCTCCCCGAAGACGGGGAGGATCTAGTCACACCGGCGTCAGATCGATCGGCCCCTCGATATCAGCCAGCCCCGCCATGAACTGGTCGACACACGCCTCCCAGCGGAAGTTCGCGGCATAAGCCGCACAGTCGGCGTGCTCCGCCGTCAGCGCCGCCGCAATCGCCACGCCCAGATCCGCATCGACCGCCCCGACCCGCGCCGCGAACCCCGGCACCACCCCGCACCCCTCTGCACCGATGACGTCGAGTGGCCCCGCGACCGGGAAGCCCGCGACCGGCACCCCGCTCGCCAGCGCCTCGATCATCACCAGCCCAAAGGTGTCGGTCAGGCTCGGGAAGACGAACACATCGGCTCCCGCATAAGCAGCAGCGAGCGCCGCGCCCGTCAGGCTGCCGAGAAACACGACATCCTTGTACCGCCCGCGCAGCGCCGCGAGCGCCGGGCCGTCACCGACGACGACCTTGGTCCCCGGCACCTTGGCATCGAGGAACGCGGCGATGTTCTTCTCGACCGCGACCCGCCCGACGCTGAGCATGATCGGCCGCGCCAGCCCGAAATAAGCCGCGGGCGGCGGCACCCCTGGATTGAACTGGGCGAGATCGACCCCGCGCGACCATAGCCGGGTCTCAGCGAGACCATGACCGTGAAGCTCCTCGGCGAGCCGCGGCGTCGCGACGAGGACATGCCGCGCCGCAGAATGAAACCGCGCCAGCCAGCGCCACAGCCACGCCGGCGAAAGCCCGGTCCGCGCCGCGACATAATCGGGAAAGCGCGTGTGGAACGACGTCGTGAACGGCACCCCGCGCTTGAGGCACCAGTTCCGCGCGAGCCAGCCGAGCGGCCCCTCGGTGGCGATATGGACCGCCTCGGGATGGAACCCGGCGATCATCATCCCCACCCGCCGCGGCGTCGTCAGCGCCAGCCGGATCTCGGGATACGTCGGGCACGGCACCGAGACGAAGCGGTCGGGGGTAATTGTCTGGACGACATGGCCCCGCGCCTGAAGCTGCGCGACGGTGGTGGTCAACGTGCGAACGACGCCGTTGACCTGCGGCGTCCACGCGTCGGAGACGAGGGTCAGGCGCATGGGTTGGTCGTGGCGGCAGCGCAGGTCAACGGATCGGCTTCCTTGTGATCGGGCCGCCACCCCTAGCCGACCCGGCACCGTGTAGAAACCGCGCCCCGCTGCTCGCGAACTATAATCGTTCACCCCGACCTTCGGATCGTAGCTGATCCATTAACCATAACATAAACCGCAGTGCGATACTTCGGTGAGATAGTCATGGCGACCCGCGCGGCTGGAACTGCAGCGTCATTCCCGCGGACATGGGTCCCTGCAGCCCTGCTCACGGCCGGGCTGTTCTGGCGCCTGGTATTTTCCGCGGTAGTTTATCCTGGCCGGACCGCGACCGGCGAGATCGCCAACGTCGCGATCGCCTATGCCCGGACGGGCGTCCTTGCCGATGCCTTCGTGCCCGGAGGTGGCCCGACGGCCCACGTTCTGCCGATCCCGCCGGTGTTTGCCGGACTCGTCTATCGCGCACTCGGCATTCGCTCTGCGTCAGCGGAGTTCGTCCTCGAGCTGGTCGCGATCGCGCTGGTGCTGGGGAGCTACTGGTTCCTTTCGCTGATCTTCAAGGAAGCCGGTGTCGGATGGCGGACGCGGATGTGGGGGCTTGCGGTCGCCTGCCTCGTGCCGTTCAACTTCTTCCTCGAAACCGTCGACTTCCGCATCTGGGAGGGCGCGCTGGCGACCTTTACCGCGTTCGGTTTCGTCGTTGCCCTGCTTGGCGCCGCGGGTCGGCCGACGTTCGGTGGTGCCACGATCGTTGGCCTCGCGCTGCTTGCCGCGCTGGTCTTCTTCATCAGCCCGGCGCTTGGACTGGCCTGCTACCTGTGCGCCGCCATCGTCGCCTTCGAACGACTGCCCCCCCGGCGCATCGCCGCCGCTGCGGTCGTCGTGGTCCTCGCGCTCGCCGCTGTCATCACGCCATGGGCCGACCGCAACGCGCGGGTCATGGGAGCACCTGTCATCCTCCGTAGCAACTTCGGGCTCGAACTCGCGCTCGCCCACCACCCGGCCGCGGTGGCGGATGACGGCCTTGCTGTGTTCCGCGCGCGGCTCGCAGAAATTCACCCCAACTCCAACCCGCCCGCATTTGCCCGGCTGCAGGCGGCAGGGGGTGAGGCCGCGTACGCCAAGGCGCTCGGAGCGCAGGCAAAAAGCTGGATCGCGGACCATCCGTTCGAGTTCATCAAGCTCTCGCTGCGCCACTTGCGCCAATATTTTTTCCCGCCAGCATGGCTTTGGCACATCTACGTTGCCCGTGCCGGCGCCTCGACCGCCAAGGCAATGGTGTGCGGCCTGCTCAGTGTCGCGGGGCTGGCGGGACTCGCGCTCGGATTGGCGCAATCGCCGCGGGCTTACCGATTCGTCGCGATCCTCCTGCTCGTGCCCCCACTAGCGTATGCGATCGTCCAGCCGGTGCCGCGATACCGCTACCTGATTTTCGGCGTGTCGCTGTTCCTCGCGGTCGATCTCGCCGCGCGGGGGTTGGCGCTGGCTTTAACCTCGCTGTCTCGACTTCGCGGAGCGCAGCGGTCCGACGCGGACGGCCAAATCGGCCGCCCGTGCTCCAACCGCGCTAAACCAGCTCCAGCTCCGGCTCGCTTGCCTCCGCCTCCACGCGCCGCGCCGCTGTCCGCTTCGCCCAGTCGATGATCTCCATCCGGCCGTCGGCGTGTTCGACGAGGGTGGTGCAGCTTTCGACCCAGTCGCCGTCGTTGTAATAGGTCACCCCGCCGAACTGGCGGATTTCGGCCGAGTGGATGTGGCCGCAGACGACGCCGTCGACGCCACGTTCGGCGGCGGCGTGGGCGACGGCCTCCTCGAAGCGCGAGATGAACGAGACGGCGTTCTTGACCTTCTTCTTCACGTGCGCCGACAGCGACCAGTACGGCAGGCCGAAGCGGCGGCGGACGACGTTGAAGCCGACGTTGAGCTTGAGCAGCGCGGCGTAGGCATAGTCGCCGAGGAAGGCGAGCCACTTGGCATACAGCACGACGCCGTCGAACTCGTCGCCGTGGAGCACGAGCAGCCGCCGTCCGTCGGCGGTGGCGTGGATCGCCTCCGACACGACCTCGACCCCGCCGAAGCTCAGGCCGGTATAATCGCGCAGGACCTCGTCGTGGTTGCCGGGAACATAGACGACGCGCGTTCCCTTGTTCGCCAGCTTGAGGACGCGGCGGACGACGTCGTTGTGTCGCGGCGGCCAGTACCAGCCGCGCTTCAACCGCCAGCCGTCGATGATGTCGCCGACGAGGTACAACGTCTCGGGCTGGATCGACTTGAGAAAATCGAGCAGCAACTCGGCGTTACATCCGGCGGTGCCGAGGTGGGTGTCCGAAATCCATACGCTGCGAAAGCGCAATTTGCGTTTGAG
Organism: Sphingomonadaceae bacterium; assembly: GCA_025362895.1. GTDB lineage: Bacteria > Pseudomonadota > Alphaproteobacteria > Sphingomonadales > Sphingomonadaceae > Polymorphobacter_B. The sequence continues at coordinate 3,662 of JANYFA010000095.1, forward strand.
TGGGGCATCATCATCGTCGCCGCCCCATGTCATCGGCGGCAGCCCCGCCTGCGCCGCCGCAATCGACGGAAAGCCGGGTGCGAGCGCGGTCAAGGGGTGGGTCGCCATGGGACTATCCCCGATAATTAATCGTCATATTACTACATATGGTATGTGACGCTTTAGCGACACCGCCGGTTGCGGCGGCGTAGCGAGCTATTATCTCATGGCTAACCAAGGAGGCTCGCATGATCACTGTTCGTCCGTCCGCCGCGCGTGGCCACAGCAACATCGGCTGGCTCGACGCGCGCTTCAGCTTCAGCTTCGCCGACTATCACGACCCCGCGCACATGGGCTTTGGCCCGCTGCGCGTCATTAACGAGGACCATATCGCCGCCGGGGCGGGCTTTGGCGAGCACGGCCACGCCGACATGGAAATCGTGTCCTATGTTATCGCCGGAGCGATGGCGCACCGCGATTCGATGGGCAATGCAACCGTTATCCGCCCCGGCGAGATCCAGCGAATGACCGCCGGAACCGGGGTCCGCCACGCAGAGATGAACCCAAGCGCGACCGAGCCGATCCATTCGCTCCAGATCTGGATCACGCCTGACCGGCGCGGCCTGGAGCCGGGGTACGAACAGGTCGCGCTGCCACCTCCAGTGCCGGGAGGACTGACGCTCCTCGCCGCGCGCGAACGTTCTCCCGGGGCGGTTGTCATTCATCAGGACGCAGCGCTGTACCGCGCGACGCCCGGTGTCGACGCGCCGATCGACGTCAAGATCGCATCGGGCCGCCGCGTTTGGCTCCAGGTCGTTCGCGGCGCGCTCGCGGCCAACGGGGTGGCTTTGGCGGCGGGCGACGGCGCGGGCGTCACCGGCGAAATCGCGCTCCGCCTCGACGGCGATGCGGAACTGCTGGTGTTCGACCTGCCCTGATCTGGAACGGTCGGTTCGGTGGGGGAACAACGACGATGCAGTCTCGTTGATCTGCCATAGGCCCGCACCAAGCGCGCTCGTTATGGAGACCCGGTCATGTTCCTGATCCTCGCCCTCGTTCTTGTCATTCTGTGGGCCGGCGGCTTTTTCGCCTTCCACATCGCCGGCGGCCTGATCCACCTGTTGATCGTGCTCGCCGTGATCATGGTCGTCATCCACCTGATCCAGGGCCGACGCGTACTGTAGGCCGAATGAGTCGATGGCCGGAAGCGAGTGCTTCCGGCCATATAACGTATCACAAAAGATGATTGGTCGGGGCGAGAGGATTCGAACCTCCGGCCTCTGCCTCCCGAAGGCAGCGCTCTACCGGGCTGAGCTACGCCCCGACGCAAGGCGCGAGGCTATAGCTGCAGGGCACACAGCACGCAACCAATGTGTCAGCACACCGTCGCACCATGCGCCGCCGCGCGCATGCGGTCGCGATCGACAAGCTTTTCGCGGGGAGCCGGATGGGTTGCTCCCGCTATTTCGGCCGCGTCGATCGCCTGCCACCCCACGAAGGTGACAGGGCGCAAGCCGCGTTCGGCAAGCAAGACATCGAGGCCGGCTCCACCTGCCCGTCCTCCCGCTACGACCTCGTTCACGACGCGTTCGGCCACCTGCGCCCCATCGGGCTTGTTCGTCCCGATTGTTCCTGACGGCCCCCGCCGCGCCCAGCCGGTGACGTATAGCCGGTCGCCGATCCGTCCCGCATCGTTTCCGAATCGCCCGCGACTGTCGTCGAAGCCGGCTCCCGTGATGGCGGCGCTCTGATAGCCGATACAGCCGACGATCAGGCCGCAGTCGATGATCCGCGTGTCGCCGGTGCCGACGGCTTTGTCGCCGTCCAGACGGGTCCGTTCGACGGTCAACCTAAGCGCGTCGCCATGTCGGTCGATCTGGACTGGGCGCGTGAAGAAGTCGAAAATGATCGTTACCGGGATCGCGCGCGGTGGCGCAGCGGCGAAGGCGCGGAGATGAGCGACCACCTTCCGCAATCCGGGGTCGAGCGCGGCGTCGCCGCTCGGATCGGGCAGATCGTTGGGATCGACAACCGGTTGCGCCCGCGCAAGATCGCCCAGTTCACCCATCTCCTTCGGCGTGAAGCTCGCCTGATATGGCCCCCGCCGCCCAACGATGTGGATGTGGCGAACCGCGCTTGTAGCCAAGGCCACTCGGGCATGGACGGCAAGATCCGCCGGCGCCAGTTCCTCGGGGGTCTTGGCGAGGATGCGCGCCACATCGATCGCGACATTGCCGTTTCCGATGACCGCGACGCCTGCATGGCGCAATGGCATCTCGAGATCGGCGAAGTCAGGGTGGCCGTTGTACCAGCCGACAAACGATCCCGACCCGAAGACGCCCGGCAGGTCGTCGCCCGGAACCCCGAGCGGACGGTCGTGCGGAGCCCCCGTCGCCAGCACGACCGCGTCGTATAGCAGCAGCAGGTCTACCAGCGCGACGCCGCCATCGCCCACCGTCACATCGCCGACGAAGCGAACCCCGCCGGCAAGGACGGCGTGATAGCGGCGATCGACCGCCTTGATCGACTGATGGTCGGGCGCAACACCCGCACGGATCAATCCATAAGGCGTTGGTAGCGCGTCTATGATGTCGATAGCGACGGCTGCGCCAAGCCGTCTCACGAGCGCCTCGGCAGTATAGAACCCGGCCGGACCAGCCCCGACAATCGCGACGTGCAGCATGAACGCATCTCCCCTGCGGCACTGTGGCGGCGGCGGTTTCTTTGGCAAGCCCCCTCTGCTAGACGGTTGTGATGACCGCCCCCATCGACCGTATCCGCAACTTCTCGATTATCGCCCATATCGATCACGGCAAGTCGACCCTCGCCGACCGGCTGATTCAACGCACGGGCGGGCTGACCGCGCGCGAAATGAGCGAGCAGGTCCTAGACAGCATGGATATCGAAAAAGAGCGCGGCATCACGATCAAAGCGCAGACCGTGCGCCTGGATTACAACGGCTACGTCCTTAACCTGATGGACACGCCGGGCCACGTCGACTTCGCCTATGAGGTCAGCCGCAGTCTCGCCGCGTGCGAAGGGGCGCTCCTCGTCGTCGACGCGGCACAGGGGGTCGAGGCGCAGACGCTTGCCAACGTTTACCAGTCGATCGAGCACGACCACGTCATCGTCCCCGTCATCAACAAGGTCGATCTCCCCGCCGCCGAACCCGAGCGGGTCAAGGCGCAGATCGAGGACGTGATCGGTATCTCGACCGACGACGCGGTGCTGACCAGCGCCAAGACCGGCATCGGCATCGACGACGTCCTCGACGCGATAGTCCGCTTGATCCCACCGCCAAAGGGCGACCCCGACGCTCCACTCAAGGCGATGCTCGTCGACAGCTGGTACGACCCGTATCTCGGCGTCGTCATCCTGGTCCGCGTCATCGACGGATCGCTGCGGAAGGGTCAGCAGGTCGTCTTCATGGCGCAGGGGACGCAGCATCTCGTTGACCGGGTCGGTTGCTTCCGTCCCAAGATCGAACAGCTCGACGCGCTCGGCCCCGGTGAAATTGGCTTCATCACGGCACAGATCAAGGAAGTCGCGCAAACCAACGTTGGCGACACGATCACCGATGCGAAGCGCCCGGCGGCGACGGCTCTGCCCGGCTTCAAAACAGTCCAGCCGGTCGTGTTCTGCGGCCTGTTCCCGGTCGACGCCGCCGATTTCGAGAAGCTGCGCGACAGCCTCGGGCGGCTGCGGCTCAACGATGCGAGCTTCACCTTCGAGACCGAGAGCAGCGCGGCGCTTGGCTTCGGCTTCCGCTGCGGCTTCCTCGGGCTGCTCCACCTCGAGATCATTCAGGAGCGGCTGACGCGCGAGTACGACCTCGACCTCATCACTACCGCGCCGTCGGTCGTCTACAAGATGCTGATCCGCGACGGCAGTCTGCTCGAACTCCACAATCCGTCCGACATGCCCGATCCAAGCACGATCGAGCTGATCGAGGAGCCGTGGATCGAGGCGACGATTTTCACTCCCGACGAATATCTCGGGTCGATCCTCAAATTGTGCCAGGACCGGCGCGGTATCCAGACCAACCTGACCTATGTCGGCGGGCGGGCACAGGTCGTCTACGAGCTGCCGTTGAACGAGGTCGTGTTCGACTTCTATGATCGGCTGAAGTCGATCAGTCGTGGCTATGCGTCGTTCGATTATCACCAGATCGGCTACCGCGAGGGCGAGCTCGTCAAGATGAGCATAATGGTCAACGCCGAACCGGTGGATGCGCTCAGCATGATCGTCCATCGCGATGCCGCCGAGGCGCGCGGGCGGCACATGTGCGAGCGCATGAAGGATCTCATCCCACGCCACCTGTTCAAGATCCCGGTCCAAGCGGCGATCGGCGGAAAGGTCATCGCCCGCGAAACCATCGCCGCGATGCGTAAGGACGTGACTGCCAAGTGCTATGGCGGCGATATCTCCCGCAAGAAGAAGCTCCTCGACAAGCAGAAAGAGGGGAAAAAGCGGATGCGGCAGTATGGCAGCGTCGACATCCCCCAGGAGGCGTTCATCGCGGCGCTGCGGATGGGGGATGCGAATTAAGCGACGGCGACCGCGACGAATCCACCCCCTTGCATCCACCCGCCGTCGGGATGACATTAATATGGACGCTAGCGCTGCCCCTCAGCGTCGCCACGGGAGTTGCCCATGCCCGCTTTCACGCGCGATCTCGAACACACGCTCCACAATGCGCTCGCCGAGGCGAGCCGTCGCCATCACGAATATGCGACCCTCGAACATCTTCTACTCGCGCTCGCGGGCGATACGCACGCCGCCTCCGTGATTAAGGCGTGTGCTGTCGATATCGATGAGCTGAGCGCGAACGTCACCAAATATCTCGACACCGAACTCGGCGCACTCAAGACCGATGCGTCGGTCGACCCATCACCGACCGCAGGTTTCCAGCGCGTCGTCCAGCGCGCGATCCTGCACGTCCAGTCGTCGGGCCGCGAGGAAGTGACGGGGGCGAACGTCCTCGTCGCGCTGTTCAGCGAGCGTGAGAGCCATGCGGTGTTTTTCCTCCAGCAGCAGGACATGACGCGCCTCGATGCGGTCAGCTTTATCGCCCACGGCATCGCCAAGTCGGGGCCAAGCGAGACACGCAGCGTCAAGGGCAGCGCGGGCAAGAGCGAGGAGCCGGAGGACGAAAAGCCCGCGAAGGGTGAGAAGAAGGGCAGCGAAAGCGCCCTCAAGCAGTTTACCGTCAATCTCAACGAGAAGGCGAAGGTCGGCAAGATCGACCCGCTGATCGGGCGCCACGCCGAGGTCGACCGGACGATCCAGATCCTGTGCCGCCGCAGCAAGAACAACCCGCTGTACGTCGGCGAGCCGGGCGTCGGGAAGACCGCGATCGCCGAGGGGCTGGCGCGCAAGATCATCGAGGGCGATGTCCCTGATGTCCTGAAACCCGCCGTCATCTATAGCCTTGACATGGGCTCGCTGCTCGCCGGAACAAGGTATCGCGGTGACTTCGAGGAGCGGCTGAAGAACGTCGTCAACGAACTGGAAAAGCTGCCGCACGCGGTGCTGTTCATCGACGAAATCCATACCGTCATCGGTGCGGGCGCGACGAGCGGCGGCGCGATGGATGCGTCGAACCTGTTGAAGCCTGCGCTCTCGTCGGGAGCGATCCGCTGCATCGGTTCGACAACGTACAAGGAGTTCCGCAACCACTTTGAGAAGGACCGGGCGCTACTTCGTCGGTTCCAGAAGATCGACGTCAACGAGCCTTCGGTCGAGGATGCGGTAAAGATATTGATGGGGCTGCGGTCCTCCTACGAGAAGCACCACCAGCTCAAGTACACGCCGGAAGCGATCAGGGCGGCGGTCGAACTTAGCGCGCGCTACATCAATGACCGCAAGCTGCCCGACAAGGCGATCGACGTGATCGACGAAAGCGGCGCGTCGCAGATGCTGGTGCCACTCGCCAAGCGCAAAAAGGTGATCGGCGTGAAAGAGATCGAGGCCGTCATCGCGACGATGGCGCGCATCCCGCCGAAATCGGTGTCGGTCGACGACAAGAAGGCGCTCGGCACACTCGAGGCCGACCTCAAGCGCGTTGTCTTCGGCCAGGACAAGGCGATCGAGCGCGTGTCGTCGGCGATCAAGCTAAGCCGCGCAGGGTTGCGTGAGCCGAACAAGCCGATCGGCAACTACCTGTTCTCAGGGCCGACCGGCGTCGGCAAGACCGAAGTCGCGAAGCAGCTCGCGTCGATTCTTGGCATCCCGCTGACCCGCTTCGACATGAGCGAGTATATGGAGCGTCACTCGGTCAGCCGCCTGATCGGTGCGCCGCCGGGCTATGTCGGCTTCGATCAGGGCGGCCTGCTGACCGACGCCGTCGACCAAAACCCCCACGGCGTCCTGCTGCTCGACGAGATCGAGAAGGCGCATCCCGACCTATTCAACATCCTGCTCCAGGTGATGGACAACGGCAAGCTGACTGATCACCACGGCAAGACGGTCGATTTCAGGAACACCATCCTGATCATGACGACCAATGCCGGGGCGGCCGACATGGCGCGCGAGGGACTCGGCTTCGGCGCGATGAGCCGCGACGGTGAGGACGAGGAGGCGATCCGAAAGATGTTCACTCCCGAATTCCGCAACCGGCTCGACGCGGTCGTGCCGTTCGAGAGCCTGCCGCCGTCGGTCATCATGCGGGTCATCGACAAGTTTATCCTCCAGCTGGAACTGCAGCTGCAGGAGCGCGAGGTCCACATCAGCCTCGACGAGCCGGCGAAGGACTGGCTGATCCAGCGCGGCTACGACAAGACGATGGGCGCGCGGCCGATGGCGCGGCTGATCCAGGAGAAGATCAAGCAGCCGCTCGCCGAGGAACTGTTGTTCGGCAAGCTGGTGCGCGGAGGCGAGGTTCGCGTCCACGTCAAAGACGACGCACTGACGTTCGAGATCATCAAGGCCGCGCCGAAGCCGAAGCGGATCAAGAAGGGCTTGGCTTCCGACGGCGGCGCCGCGCCCGGCGAATTGGCCGGCGGGCCGCTGGTTGAGGCCTAGGGTCTTTCCGCGCGGGGCAAGCAAATGCCCCGCGCGGAAAGGGCTTTACGCGGCGACCACCGTCGTCACGCGGCGGCGGCTCATCAGGCCGGTTGCGCCGAAACCAATTACCAACATTGCCCATGTCGCCGGCTCGGGAACATCGGCAAAGGTTACATGGTCGACCACGAAACTCGCCTGAGCCGCCTTGTACGAGCAGCTGAACAGGCATCGTTGAAAGCTGAAGGCAAAACTACCGGTGCCGGTGGCGGCGGTGCTGGCGTAGCCATGGTCGATCGTTGGCAGCGCGCCGGGCAGCAGCGCATCCGTCGACAGGAAACTCGACGGCAGGGCTGCCGTGAAGTTGATGGCAGCGCTGGTGTAAGTATTGAACAACGTGCTGAGCACGGTGCCACTGGTAAAGTTGCCCGTTACGCCATCCGATGGCCCGTCGATCAGCCCGAATGTTGCAACGGGAATAATGGTGTAGTTCGCTCCCGACCCAATTGTCGGCAGGATGACGTGCTGCGTGGCGCCACCGATGGTTACAACGGGGTCGATCGCGAGCCCCCAATCGCCAGTCAGGTCGTCAAACACGCCGCCAACGACAACCGGCAGGTTCGCGGCATTCGTGTCATAAATAAAGCTGAACGACATCGCCTGACCAGCAAGGCTGCCCGACGGACCGAAAATCGTGCCGGGGGCGAAATGCTCGGTCAGCTGACCGTTGATATAGTCGGTATAAACGAGGTCATTACCGGTGTCGGTCCCGCTGATAATCGTCGCAGACAGGGTGAACAGGCCCCGGCGGGCGGCGGCAGGCGCGGCGGCGAGCATGAGGACCGTCAGCGCCGCACCGCTCCAAGCGTGTAATTTCATCGTCGACTACTCCCCAGCGCCTCACAAAGCCCGCGCCATGCCAGCTGCCCTAGGCGGCGCATTTGCGTGCAATAAGGTGCAACACCGCGCGCACCGGGATGCATATCGCGTGCAACTTGTGCAGGGTGCAGCGCACCAGCCCCTCTAGAAATACTGCGTCCTCTCAGGTTTCGCGCCATTAACTCTATCGCGCACGCGCCGTTACTTTTGATGACCGGGGGACGTCCCGTTGCCGGTCAGGCCGGGAGAACGATCATGACACGCTTTATCTTACTGGCGGCCACAGCCGCCATTGCCGCCACAGCCGCAGTACCGGCGGCGGCTGACATCACCGCATTCGCCAATTATTCGGGCGTCGGTGGGGCGAATATGTACTGGCTGCGGATGGGGACGTCCTACTCGGCGGTCGGCACGCCGGCGCAGGTTGCAGCGAGCCGAGCATCGGCGATCGCAACCGCCGGGGGGCGCTTCTTCACCATCGCCACGCCGACGAGCACCACCGCGGGCGCCGTCGCGTCGAAATTTACCTTCCTCAATCCCGTCCTATATACTCTCGGGTCGCTCGACGCCGCGTACAGCTTCGACGCTACGGCGACTCCAGGGTCGGTCGCCCAGACGGCCGGCAACTTCGTTTATCAGCCGATCGTGTCGGGGACGTTCTCGTTCATCTACACCGGGGCAAGCGATATAACCGTCAATCGGGTCATTTATCGCACAGGATCCAACCTGTTGTCGGCAATCTTCATCGGCGGCACCATTGCCGGGCAGACTGGCGCGACGTCGGGTAGCGCGACTGCATCGACGTCGGTTGCGGGGGAGACAATTACCTACACCTCCGACTTCATCGACTTCTCGCGGACAACCGCCCAGGATCTCTCGATCAGCCTGTCGTCGATCACGCGCGGGCTAAACTTCGGGTCATTCCAGGCGCTGCGATCGTTTGCGACGACGACGACGGGATCGTTCTCGACCGACCCGCTGCCGACCTTGACATCGGCGACGCCTGAGCCGGCATCGTGGGCGTTGTTGATCACAGGGTTCGGTCTGGTCGGTGCGGCACGTCGTGGACGGCGCGTGCCAGCCTGATCGAGTACTCTCATGTGGGTGCATATGAGCGGGCGGCAGACCCAACAAAGGCGTTTCACGTAGCGCGGCGGTCAGGCATGATCGTCGGAACGTTCAAGGGAGCCGCCCGATGCCGACGACCCGCCCGCCCGTGACCCAAGCAATGATCGATCTGTACGACCGCTTCACTCACGATGGGATCGACCGTCGCGATCTGATGTCGGGCCTTGCCCGGCTTGCGGGGGGCAGCGCGACGGCGGCGATGGTCCTGCCCCTGATCGCGGCATCGCCAGCGGCGGCGGCGATCGTTGCCGCCGACGACAAGCGCGTGATTGCCGAAACGGTGAAATGGCTTGGCGGAACGCTCCATCACCTCAGCGGCTACCTTGTCCGCCCGGCGGTCAACGACAAGCTCAGCCTAGGCGGCGTCGTTCTGATCCACGAGAATCGCGGCTTGAACGAACACACGCGCGATGTCGCGCGGCGGCTAGCACTGGAAGGTTTCGTCGTCCTCGCGCCCGATTTCCTGTCACCCGACGGCGGCACCCCCGCCGACGAGGACCGCGCCCGCGACATGATTGGCAAACTCGGGCGCGACGCTACGGTCGCCGACGGCGTCGCCTCGCTGGAATATCTGGCGACCGCCAAGGGCACCAACGCGCGGGTCGGCGCGGTCGGTTTCTGTTGGGGCGGCGGCTTGGTCAACGCCGTCGCGTGCGCCGCCGGGCCCCGCCTGCGCGCCGGAGTCGCCTATTACGGACCGCAGCCCCCCGCGGCGCTCGTCACCGCGATAAAGGCGCGGATGCTTCTCCATTATGCCGGTCTCGACGATCGGATCGGTGCCGGCATTGCGGCCTATGAAGCTGAACTCAAGGCCGCACACGTCAAGTACGACGCCTTCGTCTACCCAGGCGTCAACCATGCCTTCAACAACGACGCATCGGCCGAACGGTACAACAAGGCCGCCGCCGATCTCGCCTGGAGCCGGACAGTGGCAATGCTGCACGCAACGATCGGATAGAGGCCCCTCTCCACTCCGTTGTCGCGAGACTAGTTCGCGGGCGCTTTACTTGCAATTGCAGCTATCCTACGATTTACTGATGGAAAGTCCCTGCACCGCGATGATAGCGCGCCGTTTCGCGCGACGGGTCACAGCGATCTACGACGAGGCGCTGGGGCCGCACGAACTTACTGTCGGGCAGTTTGGTATCCTCGCCAATGTGCGGCGAAGCGTGTCGGTTGGGGTGGCGGCCCTGGCCGAACGTGTGTCGAGCGATGCCTCGACGCTCTCGCGCCTGCTCAAGCCACTCGCCGCCGCCGGGCTATTGACGATCGAGCCCGACCTCGGCGACCGCCGTGCCCGCGCGATCCGCCTGACCGACGCCGGGCACGAGCGAGTTCGCGCGGCACGACCCGCGTGGGCAGCGGCACAGGCAGCAGTCGCTGACCGGCTCGGTGCGGCGAGGCACGCCGCCGTCCGCGCTACCCTCGACGACGCTTATTCCCGATTGGAGACCGCCGTATGACGGCAAACCCCGCGCGCACGCCCCTCCCGCGCGAGGCCGTGGCGACGATGACCGGGCTCGAGTTGATGCGGGCGATGGTCGGCGGCACGTTGCCCGGCGCGCCGATTGAGACGGTGATGAACATGCGCGGCGTCGCCGCCGACCCTGGCACGATGACGTTCGAGGGCACGCCGGGCCCCGAGCACTACAACCCACTCGGCACCGTCCACGGGGGGTATGCGGCAACCCTGCTCGACAGCTGCATGGGCTGCGCGGTCCATACGACACTGGCGGCGGGGATGGGGTATACCTCGATCGACATCAACATCACCTATGTTCGCGCGATCACCGTCGCGACCGGCCCGGTGATTGCGCGCGGTGAGGTGATCAACACTGGCCGGCGCATCGCGACCGTGCGCGGAACGCTGACCGATGCGGCGGGCAAAATCCTCGCGCATGGCACGTCGTCGTGCCTGATCATGGAGATGAACCGATGACCGCCCCAGTGGCCCTCGTTGTCGGGGCGGGCGACGCGACCGGCGGCGCGATCGCCCGCCGCTTCGCCCGCGAAGGGATGACCGCCGTTGTCGTTCGCCGCACCGCCGCCGCCCTCGAGTCGCTCGTGACGGCGATCGAAGCCGAGGGCGGTCGTGCCGTCGCGATAGCCACCGATGCGCGCGACGAGGACGCCATGGTCGCGCTCGTTGACCGGATCGAAGCTGATGTCGGACCGATCACCATTGCCGTGTTCAATGTCGGCGCCAACGTTCCCTCCCCCATCCGCGATGAGACGGCGCGCAAGTACCGCAAGATCTGGGAGCTTGCGGCGCTTGGCGGGTTCCTCACCGGGCGCGAGGCGGCACGCGTCATGGTCCCACGCGGCGTCGGCACCATCCTGTTCACCGGAGCGACGGCGAGCCTTCGCGGCTGCGCAAACTTCGCCGCCTTCGCCGGGGCCAAGCACGCACTGCGGGCACTGGCGCAAAGCATGGCGCGCGAACTCGGCCCGCTCGGGGTTCACGTCGCGCACATTGTCGTCGACGGTGCGATCGACACGGACTTCATCCGGACGAACTTCCCTGCTCGTTACGCCGCGAAGGCCGAGGACGGCATTCTGTCGCCCGACCATATCGCCGACGCCTATTGGTTTCTCCACGCGCAGCCGCGCGATGCGTGGACTCACGAACTCGACCTGCGCCCATGGACGGAGACGTTCTGATGCCCCGCACCATCGAGGTTTATTACGACTTCGGCTCGCCGGCGAGCTTCATCGCGCACTGCCGCCTCAAGGGCGTCGCAGCGCGGACCGGGGCAATCGTCGAGCTCGTCCCGATCCTGCTCGGCGCGGTGTTCAAGGCGACCGGCAACGCGTCGCCGATCGAGTGCCCGGCAAAGGGCCGCTACGTTTCCGTCGACCTGATGCGCTTCGCCGCGCGAGACGGGGTCCCGTTCGCGAGCAACCCGCACTTCCCGATCAACACGACGCACCTGATGCGGGCAGCGACGGCGTTGCGCGGCGATCCTGGCTATGCACGGTACGTCGACTTCACCTTCGACGCGATGTGGCACTTCCCGCGCAACCTCGGCGATCCGGCCGAGGTGGCGGCGGTGCTGACCAACGCCGGCTTCGATGCGGAAGCTGTGGTGGCGCGGGCGGCGAGCTCCGAGGTCAAGGACGCGCTGCGGGCGACAACCGACGCGGCGATCGCGCGGGGCGTGTTCGGTGCGCCGACGATGTTCGTGGGCGATGAGATGTGGTTCGGGCAGGACCGGGTCGACTGGGTCGAGGCGGCGGCGGCGTAGCCCGCCTCTCCTGCTTACGGAAGTTGGAAGTCATACCAAGACTCTCATTGACCGTCACCCATGCGCCCACGACCGCAGTCGGATAGACATGATGCGCCAAGGCTGATCGGTGAGGCGGTTCCGGGCGAAGCAGCAATGATCGAGGATGTCGTCGTAGGATTTGAAGATACGGTTCGACAGC
>JANYFA010000100.1 GCA_025362895.1 Sphingomonadaceae bacterium
TTCCGCGGCCGCGCCCTCGACCTCGATGGTCACGCCCGAAATTCCGTCGCTGACGAGTTGCCCACTGAGTGACCCGAGTTGTTCGGCGAGCGCCATGTACGGGCGCAGCCGGGGGGCTTCCTCGGCCGACAGCGACGGCACGTTGAGCGCGTTGGTGACGCCGCCGGTAAGCAGGAAATCGCTCATCTGCTCGGCGACCTGGATCGCGACATTGACCTGCGCCTCGTCGGTCGACGCACCGAGATGAGGGGTCGAAATGAAGTTTGGCGTTCCGAACAGCGGCGATTCCTTGGCTGGCTCCTTGGCGAACACGTCGAGCGCCGCCCCGCCGATATGGCCCGAATCGAGGCCCGCTTTCAAAGCGACCTCATCGATCAATCCGCCGCGCGCGCAGTTGATGATCCGCACTCCCGGCTTGGTCCTGGCGAGCGCTTCCGCCGACAGGATGTTCCGGGTGCTATCGGTCAGCGGCGTATGGAGCGTGATGACGTCGGCGCGGGCGAGGAGTTCGTCGAGCGTCACCTTCTCGATGCCGAGGTCCTGCGCCCGCTCGGGCGTCAGGAACGGGTCGAAGGAGATGACCTTCATCTTGAGGCCCAGCGCGCGGTCGGCGACGATCGAGCCGATGTTGCCGGCGCCGATCAGGCCCAGCACCTTGGCGGTCAGTTCGACCCCCATGAAGCGGTTCTTCTCCCACTTGCCGGCTTGGGTCGACGCATCGGCTTCGGGCAGCTGGCGGGCGAGGGCGAACATCAGCGCGATCGCGTGTTCGGCGGTTGTGATCGAGTTACCGAACGGCGTGTTCATCACGACGACGCCCTTCGCCGACGCCGCTGGAATATCGATATTGTCGACACCGATCCCAGCGCGACCGATGACCTTCAAGTTTTTCGCGGCGGCGAATACTTCCTTGGTCGCCTTGGTTGTCGAGCGGACGGCGACGCCGTCGTAATCGCCGACGATTTTGATCAGCTCGTCCTTCGATAGACCGGTGATCTCGTCGACCTCTACCCCGCGCGCGCGGAAAATTTCGGCGGCTTTGGGGGACATTTCGTCGGCGATCAGTACTTTGGGCATTATGTTTCCCTTGCGGTGTCATTCTGGCGAAAGCCAGCATCCATGTTCGTGCGTGACGGCAGGCCGAGCGTCTTCCCCGGCCGTGGATACTGGCCTGCGCCAGCATGACGGCGCTCAGCTGGCTGCCGTCACCTGCGCATGCGCCCACTCGAGCCACGGCCCGAGCGCGACCACGTCGGCGGTATCGACCGTCGCACCGCACCAGATTCGTAGGCCCGGCGGGGCGTCGCGATAGCCGCCGATGTCGAAGGCGACACCCTCTTTCTCGAGTAATGACGCGATCGCCTTGGGCACGTCGGGGGAGGCCGCCGGCAGCGTCAGGCAAACGCTGGTGTTCGACCGCGTCGCCGCATCGGCGGCTAGATGCGCGACCCACGGCGTCGCCTCGACCCAGCGGTCGAGGGCGGCCGCGTTAGCGTCGGCGCGGGCGAACATTTCGCCCAATCCGCCGATCCCCTTCGCCCAAGTCAGCGCGTCGATATAATCCTCCACCGCGAGCATCGACGGGGTGTTGATCGTCTCGCCTTCGAAGATACCGGCGATGAGCTTGCCCTTGCTGGTCAGGCGGAAGATCTTCGGCAGCGGCCACGGCGGCGTATAACTTTCCAGCCGGTCGACCGCGCGGGGGCCAAGGATCAGCACGCCGTGCCCGCCCTCGCCGCCAAGAACCTTTTGCCAGCTGTAGGTGACGACATCGAGTTTCGCCCACGGGAGCTCCTGCGCGAAGACGGCGCTCGTCGCGTCGCACAGCATCAGGCCTTCGCGGTCGTCGCGGATCCAGTCGCCGTTGGCGACGCGGACGCCCGACGTGGTGCCGTTCCACGTGAAGCAGACGTCGTGGCTTTGCGGCACGCGCGTCAGGTCAGGCAGCTCGCCGTAAGGGGCATTGACCACCGTGCAGTCGGCCAATTTCAATTGCTTGACCGCGTCGGTTACCCAGCCTTCGCCAAAGCTCTCCCACGCCGTCATCGTAACCGGCCGGGCCCCCAGCATCGTCCACATCGCCATTTCATAGGCGCCGGTGTCGGAGGCGGGGACGATGCCGATCAGGTGGGTGTCGGGGACGCCGAGTACTTCCCGCGTCATGTCGATCGCGAGCTTGAGGCGCGCTTTGCCAAGCTTTGAGCGATGAGAACGGCCCAGCACATCGGTGTCTAGTTGGTCGGGACTCCAGCCGGGGCGCTTGACACATGGGCCGGACGAAAAATGCGCCCGCGCGGGGCGGGAGGCGGGTCGGTCAGTCATCGTCTCTCCTTACAGAGAGCTCGCGCCGCGTTGGGACGGCGTAGCCCGTCGCCATGCCTAGAGGCCCGCGCCCGCCAGTCAAGCGCGATTGTCACGGACCCGAAACCGGCGGTAATTGTTATGCCGTCGATACGACCGTAAGGAAGACCCCGATGCGCCACCTGATTTACTCGTCGTGCTCACCGCATCGCCGTTAACCGCCGCCGAAGACCGCACCGCCGCGTCGATCGTCGAGTCGCCTTTGGCTGATGTCAACATCAAGAAAAAGCACATTCCGCTGCTGCTGCTGGAGGCGAAGGATCACCCCTATGCGACGATTGGCATGACTGACTGTGCGAAGACCGGCGCGGCGGTGCGCGATCTCGATAGCGTTCTCGGACGCGATCTCGACGTTCCCGTCGCCGGCAAGCCGAACGAGGGACGCGAACTGGCGATGGATGCGGGCCAGGACACGATCAACAGCCTGATCCCCGGGCGCTTCATCATCCGCCGCCTCTCCGGGGCCTATGCCGCGCAACGCAAGGCGGTCGCGGCGGTCGATGCCGGGTCGGTCCGGCGCGGGTTCCTGAAGGGACTCGGCGAAGCGAGGGAGTGCTCCCCGCCCGCCGGGCAGCGCAGGTGATCGGCGGTCGGCTTTGGCACACCCGGTCGCCGCTGGCCTAAACGGCGCGGCTGCGCTACCCCGCGCGGCCCTGACAACGAGGCCACCTATGCTCCCCCCCGGGCGCCAACATCTGTTCCCGACTGCGCGCGCCGAAGCCGCCGTCGCCGCTACGCCTACGGCGACCGCGCAGACCGAGCATCCGGCCTATGCGCTCGCCTTTCAGGATCATGAGTTCCTTTTGAAAGACGAGCTCCGCCCCGTGCGGTTTCAGCTCGAATTGATGAAGGCGGAACTCGCGCTAGCCGAAGCCGGGATCGCGTCGACATTCGTCTTTTACGGCTCGGCGCGCATTCCTGCGCCTGAGGACGCCGCCGCGCTGATCGCCGCCGCCACCCCCGGCGAAGGCCACGCCATCGCGAAGCGGCTCGCCGCCAAGTCGCATTACTACACCGTTGCGCGCGACCTCGCCCGGCGGGCGTCGCAAGTCCCCGCTGACGCGGCGGGCCGGCAATTCGTCGTCTGCTCGGGCGGCGGGCCGTCGATCATGGAGGCGGCAAATCGCGGTGCTGCCGACGTCGGCGCGATCTCGGTCGGCCTCAACATCGTTCTGCCGTTCGAGCAGCTGCCCAACCCTTATGTGACGCCGGGGTTGAGCTTCCAATTTCACTATTTCGCGCTCCGGAAGATGCACTTCCTGATGCGCGCGCGAGCCGTCGCGGTCTTCCCCGGTGGCTTCGGTACGTTCGACGAATTATTCGAACTGTTGACGCTGGTGCAGACGGGCAAGGTCGCGCGCCTGCCGATATTCCTGTTCGGTCGAGACTTCTGGAGCCGCGTGGTCAATTTCGACGCGCTCGCCGACGAGGGGACGATTGCGCGAAGCGATCTCGACCTGTTTCACCTCGTCGAAACGGCGGACGAGGCCTGGGGGATCGTCGCGGCGCAATACGGATCGTAGCTGCCGGACCGGTCAGCCCGGTCCGGATCGATCCTAGAGTTTACCGCCCTTTGCCGTGGCGGTAGCGGCTGCGGGCGTCGCCGCATCTGCAGCGGCAGGGACCGCTGCAGGAGCAGCCGTCTCTGCCGGAACCGGCGGCAGCGGCAGGGGGTGGTCGCTCTTGCTGTTGAGATAGTCGATCACCGCTGCCCGCTCCTCGGGCTTCGCGATGCCGGCGAACGCCATTTTCGTACCGGGCACGTAGGCCTTGGGGTTGGTTAGCCACGCATTGAGCGCGGCGAAGTCCCACTTTGCGCTCGCAGTCTTCATCATGGCGTCGGAGTAGCTGAAACCGGCCATATGGTCGTGCGGGCCGCCGACGATGCCGTACAGGTTGGGACCAATCCCGTTGGCACCGCCCTTTTCGGCATTATGGCACGCTCCGCATTTCTTGAAGACTT
The DNA here is from genome assembly GCA_025362895.1 of Sphingomonadaceae bacterium. Taxonomy (GTDB): domain Bacteria; phylum Pseudomonadota; class Alphaproteobacteria; order Sphingomonadales; family Sphingomonadaceae; genus Polymorphobacter_B. The sequence goes on from JANYFA010000100.1 coordinate 4,325, forward strand.
CCGCGCCCTTGTCGACGCTCGCCGAGGCGAGATAGAATTCGATCGGCTTGTCGACGACGGCGGCGGGGCCGGCGGTCGCGACTTCTTCGACGCCTTCGACGATGTATCCAGGTTTGGCAGGATTCTTCACCGCATATGCCTCACCGGTGACGAGGATCAACCCGAGCACCGCGATCGCCGCCATCAGGCACCAGCCTGCGATCTTGTTCCACTCGAAACTGTCCACGATTTTCTCCGACCGGGCGGTTGCCACGCGGCAGCCATAGTTGTGCGCGCGCGGCGTCGCAAGCCAACGAAGGTCGCAGTGCAGCATAAGGGGCATCGAAGATGCGACGGGGACGTGGCGGCCACGACGCTGCGATGGCGTGCGGCGCAGGATTGTGCGCGGCAGTCACACCCCGTAACCCGTTCGCTGATGAACGACTATCCCGCCCCCGCCGCCGCCCTTGTCGCTGCAATGACCACCGCTGCGGCTGCCGAACCGGCGCGCGCCATCGCCTTTCAAGGTGCGCCCGGTGCCTATTCCCACCAGGCGGTGCGCGAGGCGTTCCCCGACGCGCTGCCGCTGCCGTGCTTCGCCTTCGATGATGCCATCGCCGCCGTTCAGGCGGGACGGGCCGACTGCGCCGTTATCCCGATCGAAAACTCGCTCCACGGGCGCGTCGCCGACATTCACTTCCTGCTGCCCGAATCGGGGCTGGCAATCACCGGCGAACATTTCGTCCGCGTCCGCCACTGCCTCGTCGGCGTGCGCGGGGCGACGCGAGATGGGGTGACAACGGCGATCAGCCATTCCCAAGCGCTCGGCCAGTGCCGCAAGCGGCTGCGCGAGTGGGGCATCGTGCCCGAGGCCTATGCCGACACCGCCGCCGCCGCCGCACTCGTGGCCGAAGCCGGCGATCCTGCGCGCGCCGCCGTGGCGTCGCGGCTGGCCAGCGAGTTATACGGGTTGGACGTCATCGCCGAGGGCATCGAAGACGAAGTTCACAACACTACGCGCTTTGTTGTCCTCGCACGGACCCCACTCCCGGTCACGCCGGGGATGCCGGTCATGACCAGCCTGTTGTTCGAGGTGCGCTCGGTCCCTGCCGCGCTGTTCAAGGCGCTAGGTGGCTTCGCGACCAACGGCGTCAACCTGACCAAGCTCGAATCGTACCTGAAAGGCGGCGCGTTTGCGGCGGCGGAGTTCTACGCCGATATCGAAGGCGACCCCGCCGACCCGGCGGTGGCCCGCGCGCTCGACGAACTACGCTATCACAGCGAATGGGTCCGCGTGCTGGGAACATATCCACGCGCTCGTGAGCGAGGGGCGTAACGCGCACGGTACACGCGGGCAAGCTGCGGCACTGCCATGTGCGGCAGCGTCAGAACCGAAAGCGTAACGAACGCGGCGTGCAACCAGACCGATATATTTGAGCCGTCGAAGGTCGCCGCGCGAATCGCCGCTGCACCGATAGCTGTCGCGATCAGCAACGCGGCCAGCGTCAGCGGCATGATGACACGCCACCATGCCTGTTGTGAAGGCATCGTAATGGTCGCGAGTGACGCTCGCAACTGCGCCGGCGAATGGACGAAACAGAAAAATATAGTAAAACCCATGACCGGCGGCAGCACCAACTCGGCTACCATTGCCGCCGCGAGACCGATCGCCAATGAGCGCCTCTGGCGCTGCCACAGCAGACCGACGCCACTCAACGCGATCAACCCGGCGATTGGGGCGGCAAGCAGCAGCAGGTCGGCGAGTGTGGCTGCGGACGTCCCGGCAAGAATGGCAAAAATATCGGCAATCTCGTTACGATGTAGCAGCGCTGGTAGCGCAATCAGCGCAAAAGCCGTGCCATTGGCACAGAAACGCGAACCCATTGCCGTCCAATCTCCGGCGAAATGCTCGAATGCAATCACAATGAACACCGCAAGTGCTACGAGCGGCGCTACTTGCCACAGAAGATACATTGCTGCGGCGCACGCCCCGTATGCAGTAAGAAGCAGACCAAGTGCGGCGCCTTCGTCGTCGCGACAACGAAGCAGCTCGAGATCGAGGGTACCATGCGGCAAGCCAAAGACGAGCAATAGCGCACACGCGACGGGTGTCGCAACACCCGTCATGGCCAGGCCAGCAGCTTGCAAAGTCACTGCGGCGGCGGTCACGCCAAGCTGTGTGGCTAACAAGCTAGGCACGGGCCAACGCGGCAGGCGAAGCATCGCCTTCGTCCTGCCGCGTGACACGACTTACGCTTTTACGCTGATAAGCGGTGCACCACTATGATCGTACTCGACCGCTGTCTTGCGAACCGAGATGACATAGATCAGCACGCCCACACCCGCCTTCGCAAGCAGATCGGCGAGGGTGTAACCGACCTGGATCGACGTTGTCACTGCGCTCCCCGACAGGTTGGTGAATGGGATCATGTAGACCAGCGGATAGAAGCCCCACGAGGCAAAGGTCAGCAGTCGGGCTTGCTTGATCAGGCCGCGAACACTTTCCGGCTGGCGGTTGATCGACGCACCAAGCCCGCTGAACAACTGCCACACGATGTACAGGAATGGGATCGTTGAGGCCGTTCCCCACAGCGCACGGGTCATGTTGTCGGTCGCGACTTCACCCGGATAGCCCAGCACAATCATGAGCGCGGCAGCAAAGCCGAGTCGAGTAGCGCGGGACATTGTCTCTTCGCTTGATAGACGCATGACGAGTACGAGCTCAATCAACAGAAGCGGTACGGTTAGAAGCCAATCGACGTATCGGTAGGCATCATTAAATGCTGTTGCAGTCTGAGTAACGACGCCGTCGCGCATCACATACGCCGCGTTCCAGCTCTCGAAAATGCGAAAATAATGATACGCCGCGATCGCGCATACCAGGCCGGAGATGGTCAGCGCCGTTTTGTACGCCGTGCCGACCTGTGATCGGCCAAACCATAAAAACAATGTAGCGGCCGCCATTGCCGCAAAGGTGAACGAAAACGCATTATAAACCAGTGAGAATTGGTCTCCGGACAATGGATGCATGGCAAACTCCTGAGCGCGTGGGCCGCGGTTGATTTGATTAAAGCGCTTGCGATGCGCCCACGACGAGTACGCGCCAGCGTGCGGTGTTTCACCATGTATGATCGTCACATGTGACGATGTTACCTAGTTGGAATATTTAGTCGCATGTCAGTTTGTCACCCATGCCCGCAGCAGGGTGTGCGCGATCGCCAGCGGGGGCGGCGCGAGCCACGGACCGGCGCCGTCGAGGGCGGCGCGGACATCTGCCTTGGTCACCCAGCGTGCTTCCTCGATCTCGTCATCGTCGAGAGTGAGTTCGCCGGTGCCTGTTGTCTCGGCGAACGCTCCGACCATCAGGCTCGACGGAAACGGCCACGGCTGGCTCGCGATGTAGCGGACGCGGGCGGTAGTAATCCCGGCCTCCTCGAACAGTTCGCGGCGGACAGCTTCCTCGAGGCTTTCGCCCGGCTCGACGAAGCCTGCGAGCGCCGAGAAGAAGCGCCGGGGGAAGCGCGGCTGCCGCCCGACGAGCGCGTGCTCGACACCATCGACGCGGAGCAGCGCGAGCATGATGACGACGGGGTCGGTGCGCGGGAAGTGGTGGGCGTCGCACGCGGAACACAGGCGCTCGTACCCCGCTTTGGCTACCGTCGTCTGGCTCCCGCAATTGGCGCAGAAGCGATGACGCGCGTGCCAGTCGAGCAGCGACCGGGCGTGGGCGAAGATCGCCGCGTCGCCGGGGGAAGCGCTCGCCGCCAACGCCGCGCCAATGCCGCGCGGGTCGCCGTGACGCCCCATTCCCGTCGCCGCAACGGCGAAGCGCGGGCTGCCATCCGCGAGGCCGAGAAAAACGCTCGGCGCGTCGGTGGGAATGTCGTCGCGTGAAAACCAGCGCAAGGTGTCGCTCCCCGAGCCGTCGTCGATCACCGGACGCAGGTCGTCGAGGACCAACCACCGCGCCGTCCGGTCGGCGCGCGCCATGATCATCGCCGCGTCGTCTTTCCGCAGGGCATCGGCCCGATCGAGGGGTGAGCCAGTGAAGCCGACCGTCGGGGCGGAAGGGACGAACCAATCGGTCATGCGGTCTCCAGAGCTAGATTGGGCGACAAAGCAGCATCGGCGCGCACGCGCAACACCGCCTCAGCCGCGCGAACGAACAGGGTGGGAAGGCCGGTCAGTGTCGCGGCGTCGTGCCACTCGCCGGGCAGGTCGGGGCGAGCCGCGTGATATGCGATGGCAACCGATAGCCGAAGCTCGAAGTGGGTGAAGACATGGCGGATGGTAATGTCGCCGGGGTGACTGGCAGAAAGGGTTGCCGAGTGAACGTTCTCCTGTTCCCACGGCGTCCCGGGCAGCCCCAGCATACCGCCAAGCAACCCACGCGGCGGTCGCTGTTCGAGGAGGACGTAGCCATCGACCTCGATCCAGTATGCCGTGCCGACGCGCACCGGACGCACCGCTTTCGCCGCTTTGACTGGGAAGCGTTCAGGGGCGTTGCCGGCATGGGCCGCACATATGGTGGCGAGCGGACACGCCTCACACTTGGGTGCGCGCGGCGTGCACACCGTTGCGCCGAGATCCATCATCGCCTGCGCGTGGTCGCCCGATCGCTCGGCAGGGGTTAGTGCATCGGCGAGGGCGTACAACGTCCGCCGCGCGGCAGGCAGCGCAGCTTCGACCGCGAAAAGCCGCGCGACGACGCGCTCGACATTGCCGTCGACGACGACTGCGCGCTGACCGAAGGCGATGGCGGCGATGGCTGCGGCGGTATACGTGCCGACACCGGGCAGCGCCCGCAGGCCGGCCTCGTCGCTCGGCCAGCCGCTGCAGGCGACGACGCGGGCGGCAGCCAGCAAGTTGCGCGCGCGGGCATAGTAGCCCAGCCCTGCCCACGCCTGCATCACCGCGCCGTCGTCGGCGGCCGAGAGATCGGCAACACTCGGCCACGCCGCGAGGAAGCGCCCGAAGTACGGACCGACCGTGGCGGTGCCGGTCTGTTGCAGCATGATCTCGCTCAGCCAGACGCGGTAGGGCTCGGGCGCTGGCGTCCCCGGTCGGCTGCGCCATGGCAACACCCGCGCATGGACATCGTACCACGCGAGCAGATGGGCGGAGGTGTCGGGGGGCATGACCCGCCTATGGCGGACGCCCGCGCTGTGGCATAGCCGCTTCATGCCCGATGACTCGACGCCTGCGAACCGACGCCGCCCGACCGTGGCCGATGTGCCGCGTCGCACCGGGCGCGGCGCGCGCGCGGTTGCCGAATTGATCCCCGCGGCTGGCGACAAGGCGTTCCGCCGCTTCGGCTTCGCGCAGAATGCTGTCGTTGCGCGCTGGAGTGAGATCGTCGGCGAGCAATATGCGCGATATTCGACGCCCGAAGCGATCACCTTCCCGGTCGGCAAAAAGGCGGGGGGAACGCTGAAAGTCGTCGTCACCGGCAGCTTTGCGCCCATGCTGAAGCACGTCGAGCCGCAGGTCATCGAGCGCATCAACCGCTTCTTCGGCTATCCCGCCGTCGCCCGCCTCGCGCTCCGCCACGGCGACCTGCCCACCGTCCAACGCCGCGTCATGCCAGTCGCCCGACCGCTCGCGGCGGAAACCGAATCGACCCTGCGCGCCGTCGTCGACCCCGATCTCCGCGCCAGCCTCGAATCACTCGCCCGCGCCCTGTCGGCGACGTCTGGCCCACCAACGGTGCGATGAGATGATCGACCGGCGGTGCCGTTGCTAGACCTGGTGGGCGTGAACATGCCGCCGCTTTGACGCGGGCCTATCGGTGACGCTATCCGTTCTCTCATCATCCCAGCAGGAATCAGCCGCCATGTCATTCGCTCATCGCCTGACCACCGTCGCCGCCCTGATGATGCTCGCTGCGTGCGGGTCGGGTGCGTCGAACGCCGCGCCGGCCGCGCCGGTGAAGGTGAACGCCGCCGCCGCCGCCAAGCCCACCAAAGCGGCAAGCTGGCTCGATGTCGTCGTCGCGACGCCGGACGGCGGTATCCGTCAGGGCAACCCGAACGCTAAGGTCAAGCTACTCGAGTTCGGGTCGTTGACCTGTTCGCACTGTGGAGCCTTCGCGCAGGAGGGAGTGCCGACGCTTCGCGCAAAGTATGTCGCGACCGGGCGGGTCAGCTATGAATATCGCCCGTTCTTGCTCAACGGGGTCGATTTCGCTCCGTCATTACTCGTCCGCTGCCAGCCGCCGACCGCGGCGATGAAGTTGATCGAGGCATTCTACGCTGCTCAGCCGCAGTGGACGCAGCCCTTCACCAAGCCATTGCCCGACGACGTCCAGAAGCGGCTCGCGGCGCTGCCACCCGAGCAACAGATCACCGCGTTCGCCGTCAACGGCGGCCTTGACGGGTTCATGCGGACGCGCGGCATGACCCGCGCACGCTTCGACCAGTGCACGTCCGACAAGGCGGGTATTGCCAAGCTCAACGCGATTCGCGACGACGCCAACAAGAATTACGCGCTGACGGGGACACCTTTGTTCGTGATCAACGGCAAGACGCTCGCCGACACCTCGAACTGGGCGAAACTCAAGCCGGCGCTCGACGCCGCGCTGTAATGGCGATGTGCGCCTGACCCCACACCCGCATGAGCGGCGGGGGTTGGCCGGATTGATGCACCCGGCTGACACCTGTCACGGTGCTCGATGAACCTCGAGCGCCTTCGCCTCGCCGGGTTCAAGTCGTTCGTCGACGCGACCGAATTGCGAATAGAACCAGGACTAACCGGTGTCGTCGGCCCCAACGGCTGTGGCAAATCGAACCTGCTCGAAGCCTTTCGCTGGGTGATGGGCGAGGGATCCGCGAAGTCGCTGCGCGGCGGCGGCATGGACGATGTCATCTTCGCTGGGACAGCACGACGCCCGGGACGCGACTTTGCCGAGGTCATGCTGTTGCTATCGGATGCGCCGCCAACTGTGGACGGCGACGACGCGCTGCAGGTCGTCCGCCGGATCGAGCGTGGGTTGGGTTCGGCCTATCGGATCAATGGTCGCGACGTTCGCGCTCGCGATGTCGCATTGCTGTTCGCCGACGCCGCGACGGGCGCGCACTCACCCGCGTTGGTTAGCCAGGGCCGGATCGGCGCGATTATCGCCGCCAAGCCCGGCGAACGACGCGCATTGCTCGAGGAGGCAGCCGGGGTCGCGGGCCTCCATGCTCGCCGCCACGAGGCCGAGTTGCGGCTACGCGCGACCGAGGCAAACCTGACTCGGCTAGACGATGTCGTTACCGCGCAGGCGTCAGCGGCGGCGGGTTTACGGCGCGGGGCAAAGGCCGCCGAGCGTTACCGCACAATGGCCACCGCGCTCGATACCGCCGAGCGGTCGCTCGTCTATGCCCGCTGGTGGGCGGCGACGACGGCGGCAACCGCGGCGACCAACGCGGCTCAAGCTGCGGAGACGGCGGTCGCAATCGCTACGAGGGCGGCTGCCGTCGCGGCGACGGCGCAGGCGCTGACGGCGACGACGCTTCCCGGGCAGCGCGATGTGGCGGCTGCGACCGCGGTTGCCGCGCAGACAGTCAATCAGGCCCGACGCGCCCTCGTCGCGGAGGCGGCGCGGATCGTGGCCCGGCGCGGCGAAATGACCGCGGCGGCAGTGGCGATCGACCGTGATGGCGCGCGTGAAGATGACCTTACTCACGATGCGGCCGTGGCGGGGGAGCGGTTGGCCACCGAGGCGACGGCCTTGGCCACGTTGCTTGATGCTGCGGTGCCCGCGACCCTGCAGGCAGAGGCAGCGGCCGCAACAGCCGAACGCGACGCTGCAACCGCCGAGGCTGGGCTCGTGGCAGCGATGGAGGCGCACGCTCGCGCGGCCGCTGCCGCGCACGCGGCGGCAGCGGCGCTCGATGCGGCGACGGCACGGCAGGCGCGCGCCGAGGCGGAAGCGGATCGGCTGGCCGCCGGAGCGGTGCCGGATGTCGCCGTGCTCGCTGCGGGACGCGCCGTTGCTGCCGCCGCCGTGGCCACCGCTGCGGCGGCGATCGACGCGGCAACGCAGGCGATCGCGGACGCCGACCGGGCTCGACAAAGCGCCGAAGGCGCGCGGGCGGGGGCTAGCGCGGATTTGACGACGGCTCGCGCCGCCGATGCTGCGCTGATCGCCGAACGCGATGCGTTGATGCGCCTTCTCGCCGTGACTGCGACGACAACGCTGCTCGATCAGATCACGGTTGCTCCTGGCGAAGAACGCGCTGTGGCCGCAGCGTTCGGCGACGATCTGGCGGCGACGCTTGCATCCGATGAGGTTGCGCCGGAAGACGGTGCGATAACAGGCAGATTCTGGGTCGATGACGGCGGCGATGGGCCGGCGCTCCCTGTCGGCGCGAGGGCGTTGCGCGCGGCTGTTCCGGCCGCCCTCGCGAGGCGGCTGGCCGCCACGGGGCTGGTCGACAGCGGTGATGCAACCGCGCTCGCGCCGCACCTCGTCCCCGGCCAGCGGCTGGTCACTCATGATGGGCGGCTGTGGCGATGGGACGGGTTTCGCGACTGGAGTGCGGGCGGTGCAGCGACGGCGGAGCGGCTGACTGCGCGTAATCGGCTCGCGGCCGTCACCGCCAGTCTCCCGGCAGCGCACACCGCCGTCGTCGTCGCGCAAGCCGCCGTTTCAGTCGTTGAGGCCGCCGCCGCCGCTGCTGCTGCCGCCGACCGCACTGCGCGGGAGCAACGCGCCGCCGCCGAGCGCGACCACGACACCGCCCGCACGGCGCTGGCTACCGCCGAGGCCGACACCGCTCGCGCGGCGGCACGCGCCGAGGCCATTGTTGCCGCGATCGCGCGGTTGCGCGACGAAGTCGCCGGATTTGCGCGTGAGGTGGCCACCGCCCGCGACGCGACTGCGATGCGGGACGGCGTCCCGGACCTTGCCACCGCTGTCGTCGCGGCGCGAACGGCAAACAATTCGGCGCGTGCGGCCCTCGCCGCCGCGCGTGCTGCCGCCGCGATGATCATTCGCGACCGCGCCGTCGCCGCCGCCCGGGTCACGGCGATCGCGACCGAGCGCACCGAGTGGGAGCGCCGCACCGCCGCGAGCGCCGCCCATCGCGCCGACCTCGCCGCTCGCGCCGCCGCCGTCGCTGTCGAGGCTGCCGAATGCGTCGATCGGGCAACCGCAATCGTCGTCGAGGAAGCCGAGCTCGCGTCGAGCGCCATGACCGCCGATGCCGCCGCCGTCGCCGCTGCCGATGCTCTCGCGGTGGCCGTAAGTGAGGCGGCTAACGTCGAACGCGATGGGCGCGCCGTCGTCGAACGCCTGGCCGAAGCGCGCGAAAACCGCGCGCGCACCGCCGCCGATGCCGATCACGCCGCTTCTCGTCGCCGCGAGATCGAGGAGGAGTGTGGGGCGCGCTTCGCGGCGTCGCCGCCTAATCTTGGCATCAGCGAAATAGGCGACCCGGTCGAACTGGCTGATACTGTCGCCCGTCTCGTCGTCGCGCGCGACGGTGTCGGCCCGGTCAATCTACGCGCCGACATCGAACTCGCCGAACTGACGGCGATCATCGACGCGACCGCTATCGAACGCGCCGAGCTCGATACGGCGATTGCACGGCTGCGCGGGGCCATCGGTGCGCTCAACCGCGAGGGGCGGGTGCGCCTGCTCGCGGCGTTTACCGCCATCGATGGCCATTTCCGCGAACTGTTCGGCACGTTGTTCGCTGGCGGGATTGCCCATCTCGCGCTCGTCGAATCGGACGATCCGCTTGCCGCCGGCCTGGAAATAATGGCGCAGCCACCGGGGAAGAAACTTCAGTCGCTATCGCTATTGTCGGGCGGCGAGCAGGCGCTAACGGCAACGGCGCTGATCTTCGCGCTGTTCCTGACGACACCGTCGCCCCTGTGTGTACTTGACGAGGTGGACGCACCGTTGGACGACGCCAATGTCGAACGTTTTTGCGATCTGCTCGATCGCATGGCGGCGACGACCGCTACGCGCTTCCTCATCGTCACCCACAACGCCGTAACGATGAGCCGGATGCATCGCCTGTACGGTGTAACCATGGCCGAACCGGGCGTATCGCAACTCGTGTCGGTCGATCTCGGCGCCGCGGTACGCTTGCTAGCGGCGGAATGAGGTTAGGGTGCCATGAGCGAGGGAGCCCGCGCCTGTTACCCTGCTCCCATGCCAAATAGTTGACACGTCAACCCCCCATCCCTAGAGCGACCTCGCTGCGGCGGCGTGCCGTCGGAGCGGCGCGGGGCTGGTCCCGCCGCCGTGACGAGGATCTCCGGTGACCCGCCCGCCGACCGACGCGCCCGATACCTTCGAGGCTCGCCTGGCCGCCGCTAAGGCGCGTAACGCTCCGGTCGACCCTGTTCGGCTGGCGGGGGGAGCCATGGGTCAGGGTTTCCGCTTCGCTGCTGAAATCGTGATTACGACCGTCGTCGGCAGTGCCATTGGCTGGCAGCTCGACCGGTGGTTGGGTAGCAAGCCCTGGTTATTATTGTTGTTCATGCTGCTGGGGCTGGCGGCGGGTTTCATCAGTCTGTTTCGCGCGGTCGCGGCGGAACAGAAGCTGGTCGATGCCTTGCCCGTGCCACCTGCTGCACCGCCAGAAGCCGAGGATTGACGTGTACAAGCCGCAACTCGAGCAGTTCGAAATTTACCGGATGGTTCCGGCGACAACGCTTGGCTACGACGTGTCGTTCACCAACGCCTCGCTATTCATGCTCGTCGCACTCGTCGCTGTGTGGCTGTTCCTGACGCTCGGGATGCGCCGCGCGACGATCGTGCCGGGCCGGTGGCAGTCGGCGGTCGAGATGATCCACGAATTCGTCGTCGGCATGGTCGATGAGAACATCGGGGCCAAGGGTCGCGCCTATGTTCCCTTCATCTTCGCGCTGTTTATCTTTATCCTTTTCGCCAATATTCTCGGCCTGCTGCCGTTCGCATTTGCCGTCACCAGCCACATTTGGGTGACCTTCGCATTCGCCGCGTTCATCTTCCTGCTGTGCGTCGGCATTGGCTTTTCGCGGCACGGCCTGCATTTCTTCGAGCTGTTCGTCCCGCCGCAGACGCCCATCGTCCTGCTCCCGCTAATCGTCCTGATCGAGCTGATCTCGTTCGTGTCGCGCCCGCTAACGCTCAGCGTTCGTCTGTTCGCCAACATGACCGCGGGACATATCCTGTTGCAGGTCTTTGCGGGTTTCATCGTCAGCCTTGGCCTTGCGGGCGGATTATTCGCTGTCCTCGGCATTTTGCCGCTGGCGATGAACGTCGCGCTTTATGCGCTCGAGCTTCTCGTCGCCGTCGTGCAGGCCTATGTCTTCGCGCTGCTGACGTGCGTCTATCTCAACGATTCGATCAACCTTTCGCACTAAGGACTGACTTATGGACGCAACTGCAGCCAAGCTGATCGGCGCCGGCATCGCCACCTTCGGAATGGGCCTTGCCGCGCTCGGCGTCGGCATCATCTTCGGCCTGTTCCTTCAAGGCGCGCTACGCAATCCAGCGGCGGCGAACTCGCAGCGCCCGAACCTGTTGTTCGGTTTCGCCGTGACCGAAGCCCTTGGCATCTTCAGCTTCCTCGTCGCGCTGATCCTGCTGTTCGTGGTGTAAGGTCTTCTCCCTTTCCCGTTTCTGGGAGGGGGCCGTGGAGTGGGGCCAGGCGACGGAAACGTTGGCTGTGATACTCCCATCTCCGACCCTTCCCGGAAACGGGAGGCGGGCAATTTAGGAGAGAAGCATTGCCCCAGTTCGATCCCCATGTTGCCGTGCCGCAGATCGTGTGGCTGATTGCGGTTTTCGCGATCCTGTATCTGATCGTGCGCGCTGCGCTGCCAAAGGTAGAGCGTGTGGTTGGCAGCCGCGCGCACATCATCGGCGCTGATTTGGGCGCTGCTGAACTCGCCAAGACAAATGCGGCGGGCATCATCGCTGACTATGAGGCGAGCCTTACCGCTGCGCGTGCTGCCGCAGCCAAGGTCGCCGCTGAAGCCAAAGAGGTAACGGCGGCCGCGACTGCCGCGCAGTTGAAGGTGGTCGAGGCCGATCTCGCCGCGCATACTTCTGCGGCGACTGCCCGGATCGAGGCGGCACAGGCCGAGGCCTTGGTCTCTCTCAAGGGTGTTGCCGCCGACGCGACGACCGAGATCGTCGAGCGACTGACCGGACGTCGGCCTGCCGCCGACGAAGTCGCTGCCGCAGTCGGCGCATAAGGAATCGTCATGGCCGAGCCGACCCCCGAAATCGCTGGCGTCCCCACCACCGGCGGCACCGAACAACCGCACACGCCGACATGGCTTGGCCTGAACGCCGAGGCGTATATCGCCATCGCCTTCATCATCTTCGTCGGCCTGTTGCTGTACGTCAAAGTGCCAAAGATGATCACGGATGCGCTCGACAGCCGCGCAGGGAAGGTCCGCGACGAACTTGCCGAAGGCAAGCGCCTCCGGGCCGAGGCGGAGGCGTTGCTCGCGGGCTATCAGGCGAAGTCCGCTTCGGCCGCGTCAGATGCCGACCATATCCTGTCGACCGCGCGTGCCGAGGCGGCGGCAATTGTCGCTGATGCCCATGCTGCGACAGAAGCAGTCATCGCGCGTCGGACCACCCTCGCCGAAACCAAGATCGCTGCCGCCGAGCGTGCTGCCGAAGCCGCCGTCCGCGCGCAGGCTGTCGACCTTGCCACCGCTGCAGCCCGTCGCATCATCGTTGCGCATAATGACCCGGCGGAAGCTGCGCGCTTGACCAGCACCGCGATTGGGGAACTGGATCAACGACTCCACTAAGCCGAATTTGCAGGCTCGACGTCGTCGTTTGAGGTGGACGCCGTGCGCCTCCGCACCGCAGGATGATCATGCGCTAGCGCTTGGCGACGGTGCCAGACCGTACTAGATGTAGTGGCAGATCAATGTCAGGTCACTGCCTTCATGCATCGTGAAACAATCGCTATCGGTGCTGACCATGCGGGCTTTGCCATGAAGGCGACGCTTGCTACCGACCTTGCCCAGATGGGTTATGATGTCCTCGATCTGGGAACAAATTCAGAGGCTTCGGTTGATTACCCTGATTTCGGCTTTGCGGTCGGTCGTGCCGTGGCAAGCGGCGAGGCGGTTCGCGGGATTGTCGTGTGTGGCACGGGCATCGGCATCAGCATCGCCGCCAACCGCAATCCTCACGTTCGCGCTGCTCTTTGCACTTGTGGCCTCATGGCTGGCTTGGCGAGGGAACATAACGATGCCAATGTCTTAGCCCTCGGTAGTCGAATCATCGGCATCGAAACGGCGCGAGATTGCATGCGCCAGTTCCTGTCGACCCGATATGGTGGCGATCGTCATGCTGGCCGCGTCACCAAGTTAAGCCACATAGAATTAGAGATTGTCGAGTGAGCACTGCACCACAAATCATTGGTTATGATGGGTTCTTTTCCGATCCCGTCGAGGGCGAGATCGCTGCGGCCATCGCCATGGAACTTGACCGCCAGCAGAACCAAATCGAGCTGATCGCGTCGGAAAATATTGTCAGTCGCGCCGTCCTCGACGCGCAAGGTTCAGTATTCACGAACAAATATGCCGAGGGCTACCCCGGCAAGCGTTACTATCAAGGCTGCGCACCTTCAGACATCGTCGAAACGCTCGCGATCGAGCGCGCCAAAGCACTGTTTTCATGCAGTTATGCCAACGTCCAGCCGCACTCAGGGGCGCAGGCCAATGGTGCTGTTATGCTCGCGCTGGTCAAGCCGGGCGACACAATCCTCGGTATGTCACTCGACGCTGGCGGGCACCTGACTCACGGGGCAGCGCCGTCGATGTCGGGCAAGTGGTTCAATCCGGTTCAATATGGCGTACGGCGCAACGATCATCTGATCGATTACGATGCCGTCGAGGCTCTGGCGAAGGAGCATCGCCCAACGCTGATTATCGCTGGGGGATCCGCCTATCCGCGCGTCATAGATTTCAAACGCTTCCGGGCGATTGCTGATAGGATCGGAGCGTATCTGATGGTCGATATGGCCCATTTTGCTGGCCTCGTTGCGGCGGGAATTCATCCCAGCCCCTTGCCGTTCGCCGATGTCGTCACGACCACAACCCACAAGACGCTGCGCGGCCCGCGCGGCGGCATGATCCTGTCGAATGACGATGCGCTTGGTAAGAAATTCAATTCGGCGGTCTTCCCGGGGCTTCAGGGCGGACCGCTCATGCATGTTATCGCGGCAAAGGCAGTGGCTTTTGGTGAGGCGCTTCGCCCCGAATTTACGGACTACGCGCGCGCCGTCGTCGTGAACGCACAGGTTCTGGCGGCGCGTCTGGCCGCCCGGGGGTGCGCCGTGATCGCGGGCGGGACCGATACTCATCTCGCGTTGATCGACTTGACACCGAAGGGCTTAACCGGACGCGACGCCGACGAGGCGCTGGAGCGCGCTGGAATTACGTGCAATAAAAATGGTATTCCCTTCGATCCGCTACCGCCGACGAAAACGTCGGGGATCCGCGTCGGTTCACCGGCAGGGACAACGCGCGGCTTTGGCGTTGCTGAGTTCAGCGCAATTGCCGACATGATTGCCGACGTGCTCGATGGGCTGGCCACTCATGGCGCGGAGGGCAATCGAACGGTGGAGCAGTCGGTCAATGTCCGGGTTCGGGCGTTGTGCGCTCGCTTCCCGATCTACCCCTGATTCTCAATGCGCTGCCCCTTCTGCGCCAACGATGACAGTCAGGTTAAGGACAGCCGTCCGACCGAGGATGGAGGGGCCATTCGTCGCCGTCGCCAATGCCCTGCCTGCGGCGCGCGGTTCACGACCTTCGAGCGGATTCAGTTGCGTGAGATGGTCGTCGTCAAGAAATCGGGGCGGCGCGAGGGGTTTGATCGTGATAAATTGGCGCGCTCGGTCGAGGTCGCGTGTCGCAAGCGTCCCATTGAACCGCAGCGGATCGAACGCCTTGTGAACGGCGTCGTCCGGCGTCTTGAATCGTCGGGCGAAAGCGAGCTTGGGGTTGGGTTGATCGGTGAGATGGTGATGGAGGGTCTGCAGGCACTCGACCCCGTCGCCTATATAAGATTCGCCAGCGTTTACCGTGATTTCCGTGAAGCCCGCGACTTCGAAACTTTCGTGGGCGCGCTCGGTAACGGGGAGGGGGTGCCGCGCATCGGCGGCGGGTACGAGTGAGCGGCGCGCGACCCCCGGCGATCATTCTTGTCCGTCCGCAGCTTGGGGCCAATATCGGTGCTACCGCGCGGGCAATGCTCAATTTCGGCCTGACCGAGTTGCGTCTGGTCGCCCCTCGGGACGGATGGCCCAACCCTGATGCCGGACCGTCGGCGAGCGGAGCCGACGAGGTGTTGGCCTCCGCCCAGGTGTTCGGTACCGTTACTGACGCCGTCGCCGACTTGACATTGGTCTATGCCACGACACTCCGTCATCGTGCGCTGACGCGCCCGGTCGCGACGCCGCATGGGGCGGCGCGGGCGATGCGGGCGGAGGCTGGACGAGGCGGGGCGGCGTACTGCGGTGTCCTGTTCGGGCCCGAGCGTTCCGGGCTGGAAACCGAAGACCTTGCCGTGGCCCACGCAATTCTGACGATTCCGGTGAACCCTTCATTCGGGTCCCTCAACCTGGCGCAAGCAGTGTTGCTGACGGCGTATGAGTGGTTCCGGACGGCGGACGCGACGCCCGATGTCGTCATGGACAATTATGACGGACCGGCAGCGAATGTCGAACTGGAACGACTGATCGCGGCGCTGGAAATCGAGCTGACGGCGGCGAACTACTACGCAATTCCCGGCAGGTCGGACGTTGCGCGGCTGACACTACGCAACCTGATAACACGCCCGGGTTTTAGCGAACATGAGGTGCGAACCCTGCGCGGCGTTGTCCGCGCCCTCGCCAGCCGTCGGATAAGCCGGTAGCCGGACCGGCTTGAACGGCGCGAATCCTCTAGGCGACCTTGATTGCCTCGCCGGGAACTTCGGGATCGCGCAAGGCGTAGCCGCGCCCCCAAACCGTTTCGATGCATGTCGCGGCACCGTCGCCAGCCGTCGCCAGCTTTTTGCGAAGCTTGCAGACGAAAACGTCGATAATCTTCAGTTCAGGTTCGTCGCGACCGCCGTAGAGGTGGGTCAAGAACATCTCCTTGGTCAGGGTCATGCCCTTGCGGAGCGAGAGCAGTTCGAGGATCGAATATTCCTTGCCGGTCAAGGCGACGCGGTGGTTATCGACGGTGACGACACGCGCATTAAGGTCAATCGCCATTGTACCGGTGCGGATGATCGATTCGGCATGCCCCTTTGAACGGCGAACAAGCGCGTGGAGGCGGGCAACGAGCTCGTCGCGCTGGAATGGCTTGGTGACATAATCATCGGCGCCGAAGCCGAAGCCGCTGACCTTGGTCGCGATTTCGCTGTCCCCCGAGAGGATCATCACCGGCGTCGCAATCCGCGCGAGGCGCAAGCGGCGGAGAACCTCATAACCGTGGACATCGGGGAGCGTTAGATCGAGCAAGATCGCGTCATAATCGTACAGGCGGGCAAGCTCGATCGCCGCTTCCCCTTCGGTGACCGTCTCATACTCAACACCGACGCCGCTCAGCATCATCGTGACGGCGCGAACCATCAATTTGTCGTCTTCGATCAACAAAACGCGCATGAGAAAATTTCCCGCCTCAGAGCAATCGCACCCCGGGAGACGATAAGTATAGGGAATCGCGCCGTTGGTAAATAAGATTAACGCAGATGGTTGTCCCGCGAGAATTCAGTCTAATGGCTCGCTTCAAACACTTCGCGATAGACTTGCACGCGTGTGACGCGCAGCCCGGCGATGCCGGCAGCGTCGATCGCGCGCTCCCACAAGCACAGTTCCTCAGGGCTGAGCGCATAGCGGGCGCAGGCTTCGGCACGATTGATAACACCGTCACGAATCGCACGCACGACATCCGCCTTGCGGCTTGGCACCCAACGCGATGTATTCGCCGGAGGCAGTCGCCCGTGCCCATCATGAGCGAGCGCCGTGTTGACCTGAACCATTGCGTCCTCCTGCTGCTCGTACAAGATACGGCTGAGGCGCATTATGGTTGCGTGAGCCTGAACGACTTGATCGATCAGCGTGCCGGTTTACATGCTGATCATGTCGATTGCGCCTGACCTGCCGCCGCCTGGGACTCGCGTCGTCGTCGCCATGTCGGGCGGCGTCGATTCGTCGGTCGTCGCCGCCTTGTGCGTCGAGGCCGGGTGCGAAACGATCGGAGTGACGCTCCAGCTGTACGACGATGGGGCAAGCAAGGGCAGCATCGGCGCATGCTGCGCGGGGGCCGACATTGCCGACGCGCGGCGTGTCGCTGCACGTCTCGGCATTCCGCACTATGTGCTCGACTACGAAGACCAGTTTCGCGGCGGCGTGATCGGCGACTTTGCCGACGCTTATGTCCGGGGGGAAACGCCCGTGCCGTGTGTCGCGTGCAACCGTACCGTTAAGTTTCGTGATCTTCTGGGCGTGGCTCGTGATCTTGGCGCTGAGTGTCTCGCGACGGGCCATTATGTCCGCCGTGTCGCGGAGAACAACGTCGAGCTTCACCGCGCGGTCGATCCGGCGAAGGATCAAAGTTATTTTATGTATGCCACGACGGCTTCACAGCTCGATTATCTCCGCTTTCCCTTGGGGGGGGTGAGCAAAGCGAGTGTGCGCGAGCATGCTGCGCGATTCGGGTTGGCGGTCGCCGACAAGCCCGACAGCCAGGATATCTGTTTCGTCCCCGGCGGCGACTATGCCGCCGTCGTCAGGCGGTTGCGCCCCGAAGCCGATGCCCCTGGTGAGATTGTCGACCTCTCCGGACGGACGATCGGGCGGCACAACGGTGTCGTCGGCTTCACGATCGGCCAGCGGCGCGGTCTCGATATCGGCGGGCAGGCAGAGCCGCTGTACGTTGTTGCGGTCGATCCGGCGTTGCGCCGTGTTGTCGCCGGGCCTCGGAGCGCGCTCGCGGTCGCACGGATCGCACTGCGAGACGTAAACTGGCTCGCCGACGACTTGCCCGCGATAATCGGCGTAAAGATCCGCTCTGCCGCGGCCGTGGTAGAGGCGTCGCTTGATCGTGCGGCCGGGCAAATCGCCTTCGCTGTGCCGCAGTTCGGGGTGGCGCGCGGTCAGGCGGCGGTCGTGTACGCCGGGACGCGCGTTCTCGGTGGCGGCACGATTGCTGCCACCCACGCGCCAACTTCGTGACGTGCGTCAAATTGTTGGCGGTGAAAACGCCATCCGTTTGACGCTCTCGGTGCGTTTAGTTCAATGTGCCCTCCGCCCGGCGAATTGGCACGCCCTTTGCAAGTTGCATCCGAGAGCGGGGGCGCGAGCGGCATGGCTATTCCACTTATTGGCATTTCGGCGGCGGCGGCGCGGCTGCATCCGCGTCTTGGCGACGCCGTATGCGGGCGCGGCGAGCGTCCGCTGCGCGTCGTCGCGGCGGACGAAGCGGGAGGCGATGTCATCGTCGCGGATGGTGCAGGTGGTATCGCGATCTGCCCGACGAGTGGGCGGCTATGCCTCGATTTCAGCTCCGATGGCATCGATTTTGCGGCGGGCGTAATCATCGCGCATTCACGCGGGGCGGCTCCTGCCGGTGACAGTATCGCATCGGCGGCGCTGATCGGCCTTGCTGCCCGGGTTGCGACGCGCGACGTGGGCGTCCTGATCGCGGGGCCGACAGGGACGGGCAAGGAGGTCATTGCGCGTTTTATTCATACACGCTCGCCCCGTGCCGCCGGACCATTCGTCGCGGTTAATTGCGCCGCGATCCCGGAAACGATGCTTGAGGCGACGCTTTTTGGGTTCGAACGTGGGGCGTTCACCGGAGCGACCGGAAGCGCACCGGGGCTGTTTCGCGCGGCAGCGAAAGGAACGTTGCTTCTGGATGAGGTCGGTGAATTGCCGCTCAGTCTGCAGGCAAAACTACTCCGTGCACTGCAGGAGCATGAGGTGTTGCCAGTCGGCGCGACGGTGCCGGTTGCGATTGATGCCCGGATCATTGCCACCGCCAATCGCGACCTTGCCACCGAAGTTGCTGGAGGGCGGTTCCGCGCCGACTTGTTCTACCGACTCGCGGTGTTTCCGCTGGCGACGATTTCGCTTGCTGCGCGCCGCGCGGATATCGTTCCGATCACTGCTGCATTGTGGTTGCGGCAGGGCATCGCCGCCTGGCCAACTTCGGCGGCGCTGGCAAAGCTCGCCGCACATTCGTGGCCGGGCAATGTCCGTGAACTCGGTAACGTCGTCTCGCGCGCTGCGATCTTTGCCGAAGGGGCGACTGTGGGCCCTGACGACATCGTTTTCGACCTTCCACACGCTATGGCTGCATCGCTCGTGCAGACGGTTCGCGCGCACGAACAGGCGATGATCGATTCAACACTGACGGCATGCGACGGGCGGCGAAGCGTAGCGGCCCGACGCCTTGGGATCAGCGAGCGGACGCTCCGCTACAAACTCGCGGCGATGCATCGTTCGCCGGGTACGGTGACGCTACAGTAGGAGATGTGGAGGCTGTGGCGCGGCAGGCCTGCACCTTCACAGCCTTCAACAGACCATGAAGCCCGTCATCGAATGGAACATTCGGTGCATCGAGCAGCGCGAGCAGGCCATTTAAATCACCGTAATTATTCCCATCGGGGGAATTTAATCGCACGATTGACACTGTTCGACCTCTGACACGCGCTGCCGAGCGGCTTTACGCCGGCAGAGTCGGATCATGTCAACAGTCCAGTGTGCGGTGGGTTCCCGTACTTTAATGTGATCATTGGCGCCATGGCGCGGTCGTGCGTCTGTGCGGATGCGGAATCGCGCGTTGCCGTCCGCCCCGCCGGTGCGCTACATGCGCTCCAGCTTCAAACATCCGATCCGAAAGCCCGTACCTGTCATGGCCGGTTACCAATACGCCTTTGTGATGAAGGGTCTGACCAAGGCCTATCCCGGTGGCAAGCCCGTGTTCAAGGACCTGTACCTCAGCTTCCTGCCCGGTGCGAAGATCGCCGTTATCGGGCCGAACGGCACGGGTAAATCGACTTTGATGAAGATCATCGCGGGGCAGGACAAGGACTTCCAGGGCGAGGCGTGGGCGGCCGAGGGCGTCCGCGTCGGTTATCTTGCTCAGGAGCCGCAGCTCGATCCCGATAAGACGGTGCGCGAGAACGTCATGGACGGTGTCCGCCCGGTCGCCGACATGGTCGAACGGTTTAATGCGATCTCGGCCGAGATGGGCGAGCCAACCGACACGACCGATTTCGACGCGCTGCTCGAGGAGATGGGCGTGCTGCAGGAGAACATTGACGCGGTCGACGGCTGGACACTTGATAACCAGCTTGAGATCGCGATGGACGCGCTGCGTTGCCCGCCGGGTGAGGCATCGGTCGAGAAGCTGTCAGGCGGCGAGAAGCGTCGCGTCGCGCTATGTAAGCTGCTCCTCGAAAAGCCCGGCATCCTGCTTCTCGACGAACCGACCAACCACCTCGACGCCGAAAGCGTCCAGTGGCTCGAAAAGCACCTGCAGGACTATGCGGGGTGCGTCATCCTCGTCACCCACGATCGCTACTTCCTCGACAACGTCGTCAAGTGGGTTCTCGAACTCGACCGCGGCAAGGGCATCCCGTTCGAGGGCAATTATTCGGCGTGGCTCGAAGCCAAGGTCAAGCGGATGGCGCAGGAGAGCCGCGAGGACGAGAGCCGCGAGCGCGCGATCCGCGACGAGCTCCAGTGGATCCGCTCGTCGCCCAAGGCGCGCCAGACCAAGTCGAAGGCGCGTATTCAGGCGTTCGACGAGCTCGTCGAGAAACAGGCCAATCGCCGCCTGGGCTCGGCGCAGATCCTGATCCAGGTCCCCGAGCGCCTCGGCAGCACGGTGATCGAGGCGAAGAACCTGACGAAGAGCTTCGGCGACCGCGTCCTGATCGACAACCTAAGTTTCAGCCTGCCGCCGGGCGGGATCGTTGGCGTCATCGGCCCGAACGGCGCGGGCAAGACGACGCTATTCCGCATGATTACGGGCCAGGAAGAACCCGACAGCGGCAGCATCCGCATCGGTGACACCGTCAAGCTCGGCTATGTCGATCAGTCGCGCGACGCGCTCGATGCCGGACATAACGTGTGGGAGGAAGTGTCGGGCGGGGCGGAGAAGTTCTACTTTGGCAAGAACGAAGTTCTGACCCGCGCCTATGTCGGATCGTTCAACTTCAAGGGGGCCGACCAGCAGAAGAAGGTCGGCCAGCTATCGGGCGGCGAGCGCAACCGGGTCCACATGGCGAAGATGCTCGTGCAGGGCGGCAACGTCCTCCTCCTCGACGAGCCGACCAACGACCTCGACGTTGAGACGCTGCGCGCGCTCGAGGAGGCGCTCGAGAGTTTTGCCGGCTGCGCGGTCGTCATCAGCCATGACCGCTTCTTCCTCGATCGTCTGGCGACGCACATCCTCGCGTTCGAAGGCGATAGCCATGTCGAGTGGTTCGAAGGCAATTTCGAAGCCTATGAGGCCGACAAGCACGCCCGCATGGGTGACGCCGCCGACCGCCCGACTAAGCTGACGTACAAGCGCCTGACGCGCTAGGTACGAGAGGGGGAGTCGATGCACCTCGTCGGCTTCGATGCGGCTGCTTTTCTGCGCGATGATTGGCAGAAGCGGCCGCGGCTGATCCGCGGGGCGTGGGCGGCTTGGGCCAATCCCCTGGCGCCCGACGAGCTCGCGGGACTGGCATGCGAGGACGGGGTGTCGGCGCGGATCGTCGAGCAGCGCAGGCGCCCGAAGGTCAGCCACGGGCCGTTCAAGGCAAAGCGCTTCGCCAAGCTCGGGGACAAGCCATGGACGCTTCTCGTCGATGCGGTCGACCGCGTCGTGCCCGCCGTCGCTGCGCTGTTGCCGCCCTTTGCCTTCGTGCCGAACTGGCGGATCGACGATGTGATGGTCAGCTATGCCGTCGACGGCGGCGGGGTCGGGCCGCACTTCGATCGCTACGACGTGTTTCTCATTCAGGGTCTGGGGCGTCGCCGCTGGCGGATCGGCGGGCCGTGCGACGCGGCGACAGCACGGTTGCCACACGACGATCTCAACCTCCTCGCCGACTTCGTGCCGTTCGACGAGTTCGTCCTCGACCCTGGCGATATGCTCTATCTGCCTCCCGGTATCGCCCACGACGGGGTGGCGGTTGGCGACAATTGCATGACCTATTCGATCGGCTTCCGCGCCCCGGCTCGGAGCGAGCTGATCGCGCATTGGTGCGACCATCTCCTCGCCACCCTCGACGACGACGATCGCTACGTGGATGCCGATATGGCCGTCCAAGCGAACCCCGGCGAGATCGGTGCGCTCGCGATCGACCGCCTCCGCGAACTCGTCGTCGCCAGATTGGCCGACCGCGCCGCGTTTGCCCGCTGGTTTGGGGCGTATACGACCGCTCCGCCGGACGCCGATCCGCCCGTCGATTGCGGGGTAACGAGCCTGCCCGCCCTCGCTGGACGGTCGGCCATCCGCAGCCTCGCCAGCCGGGTCAGCTTCATTCGGCGTGGCCCCGGCGAGGTTATATTGTTTGTCGATGGTGCGACCTTCGACTGCACCGGAGAGGCAGCCGCGTTCGCTGAGGCTTTGGCTGGCTCACGGTGCGTCAGCCTCGACCAATGGGCGCAATCGGCGCCCGCCCATGCACTGCTGACAATGCTGATCGCCGCCGGGAGCGTATCGCTCGGTAAATGAGCAAAGGGATCACAGGCCCGCATCGCGCCATTCGCCGGGAGCCAGCCCCGCGACGGTCCACTCACCGACGCGCCACCGCACCAGCCGCAGCGTTGGGTGGCCGACCGCCGCCGTCATTCGCCGAACCTGCCGGTTGCGCCCTTCGCGGAGGGTTAGCCGTAGCCAGCAATCAGGAACGGTCTGGCGAAACCTCACCGGCGGATCGCGCGGCCACAGGTCGGGGGCAGCGATGCGTTTGGCGAGGGCAGGGCGCGTCCGCCCATCGTTAAGATCGACCCCGCCCGCAAGCGTCGCGAGGCTCGCCGCGCCGATATCGCCCTCGACGTGGACGAGGTACGTCTTCGCCAGCTTGAAGCGCGGGTCGGCAATCCGCGCCTGGAGGGCACCGTCATCGGTGAGGACGAGCAAGCCCTCGCTATCGCGGTCGAGCCGCCCGGCCGGATAGACGTTCGCAACATCGATATACGCCGACAGGGTCGGGCGTGGCGACACAGCCCCGCGATCGGTGAACTGCGGCAGGACGCCATATGGCTTGTTGAACAGGATCACCCGCGTCATGACGCTGACTTCACGATCATCGCGGCGAGCATAGAGAAGGACGATGCCCGGCACCATCGAACCAAAGGACGTGAGCGACCCGGCGGCGATGGTGCGGGCGCGCGACCGTGATCGCTATCTGGCGACGCTCTACGCCCCCGCCGCCGTCCGCCCGGCGCTGTTTGCGCTCCACGCGCTCGATCTTGAGCTGGCGGCAGTCGTCGCCACGACGACCGAGGCGATGCTCGGCGAGATCCGGCTCGCGTGGTGGCGCGAGGCGCTGAGCCGCCTCGATACCGCGCCGCCACCGCCGCAACCGACCCTTGCTGCCCTGGGTCGCCACGCGCTGCCGCTGGGGGTGACGGGGCGGGCGCTCGAACCGCTGGAGGATGGCTTCCTGTCGTTGCTGCTCGAGGAGCGGCTGGCGGGGAAGACGCTCGACGATCACCTCGATCGGCGCGGCGGGACGCTGTTCGGTGCGTGTGCGACAGCGCTTGGCGTCGCGCAGGCTTCGGCGCAGGTGCTGGGGCGGGTGTGGGCGCTCGGTCAGCTTGTCCGGCCCGGAGCCAGGGCGCCCCCGGTCGATCCCGATGATGCGCGACGCATCGCGGCGATAGCCCTTCCGGCGCACCTTGTCCCGGCGCTGCGCCCGCTGGCGGCGCTGGCGGACTTCGCCGTCGCCGACATCGCCCGGGCGCTTGGCGACCGCCCGCTTGGCGTACCGGGGAGCGCCGGGCGACAGGCGCGCCTGGCATGGCGGGTCGCGACGGGGCGTTAACCCGCTGGGAACTGACAGCTTCGGAACCCCGCGCTAAGATCCGCTCGGGGCAAGCAGGGGGTCGGCGATGATCGTTCCGAAGTGGTTGGCGGCAACGGTCGTCGTGGCGCTCGTCGGGCTGGCGGTGATGCTGTGGCGGTCGACGCCGCCGGCCCAGCGATTGGCGCTGCGTGCGCCGGCGGTCGCCGGCGTGACGGGCGAGGTCGCATCGGACGCGCCGCTGCTCGCCCCGGTCAGCGACGTCACCCCGCTCGACCGCGAAGCAAAGCGGTTCAACCGGTACGACAAGGACAAGAACGGACCGATCACCCGCGATGAGTATCTCGCCAACCGGCGCAAGGCATTCGCCAAGCTCGACACCGACCATGACGGGAAGCTCAGCTTCGACGAATATTCGGTCAAGGCGATCGCCAAGTTCGACACCGCCGATGTCAGTCGCGACGATAGACTGACCCCGGCTGAGTTTGCGACGACGGCGATCAAGCGCAAGCCCCGGACGAAGGCGGTGTGCCCGCCCGGGGCGCAAACGGCGGCTCCAGCGGCGGCGGAGGACGGAGCGGAGGCGCAGTAGGTCACGCGCTGGGTGCCGCCTGACAAGCCCGGTTCGCATCCACCCAGGCCGCCAGGTCCGTTCGCGCGCGTGCCGCCATCGCGGGCTTCCGCACGCTCTTATGCACCGGGGGGTCGAGGGGCGGGAACAGGCCGAAGTTGACGTTCATCGGCTGGAAGCTGTCGACCGCCGCACCGCCGGTGATATGGCCTAGCAGCGCGCCGATCGCCGTCGTCGGGGGCGGCGGGGGGAGGGTGCGCCCCAGCACCTCCGCTGCCGCCATCCGCCCGGCGATCAGCCCGACGGCGGCGCTTTCGACATAGCCTTCGCACCCGGTGATCTGCCCGGCGAAACGCAGGCGCGGCTCGGCGCGCAGCCGAATCTGCTCGTCGAGCAGGACCGGCGACTTGATGAACGTGTTGCGGTGGAGGCCGCCGAGCCGCGCGAACTCGGCGACCTCGAGGCCAGGGATCGTGCGGAACACGCGGACCTGTTCGGCGTGCTTGAGCTTGGTCTGGAAGCCGACGATGTTCCACAACGTGCCCAGCGCATTGTCCTGACGCAGCTGGACGACCGCCCACGCCCGCTTGCCGGTCGCCGGGTTAGTCAGCCCCACCGGTTTCATCGGCCCGAAGCGCGGCGTGTTGCGCCCGCGTTCCGCCATAACCTCGATCGGCATGCACCCGTCGAAATATGGCGTGCCTTCCCACTGTTTATATTCGGTCTTTTCGCCAGAGAGCATCGCATCGACGAACGCTTCGTATTGCGCCTTGTCGAGGGGGCAGTTGATATAATCCTTCGAATCCCCCTTATCCCACCGCGACTGAAACCACGCTGTGGCCATGTCGATCGAGTCGAAGTGGACGATCGGAGCAATTGCGTCGAAAAAGGCCAGCGCGTCCTGTCCCGTTCGCGTCGCGATCCATTCGGCGAGCGGCCCGGCGGTCAGCGGGCCGGTGGCGATGATGACGCTCCCCCATTCGGGCGGTGGCGCGGCGACGAGTCCACGCCGCACCTCGATCAACGGCTCGGCACGAATCGCCGCCGTCACCCCGTCGGCAAAGGCATCGCGGTCGACGGCCAGCGCCGACCCGGCGGGGACGCGCGCGGTATCGGCTTGAGCGAGGATCAGCGACCCGAGGCTCCGCATCTCGGCGTGGATCAGCCCGACGGCGTTGTTTTCGGCATCGTCGGAGCGGAAGCTGTTCGAACACACAAGTTCGGCGAGCGCGTCGGTGTGGTGGGCCTCGGTGCGGTGGGGGCCGCGCATCTCGTGGAGCACGACCGGCACGCCGGCGCGGGCGCACTGCCACGCGGCTTCCGACCCGGCGAGGCCGCCGCCGATGATGTGAACCGGGCCGGTCATGGGCACATTCCAGGCGAGGCCGGCGAACCGGATTGTTTGGTACCAAAATCTGGAAGTTGACGAAGTTGGCGGAACGCAGGACCCAAAATGGGGCCGCTGTGGTTCGTTTGGCGGTTTGGCTTGGTTCGTGGGTGCAGCGGGAGTCTGATCATCGGCGCACGCTAACCGATTGGGAGGCCTGTAGGACAGCACTTCGTGGGTGCTGATGACGGCGCGGCGTCGTGGCCCGCGTGCATACGGGAAGATAGTGGCGGCTCGGCCGCACCGCTGGTACGTTGTCGCTCGATGACCCTCACGTTCGCTACTTCCCGGCTTGCCGCCATGCTTGTCATCGCGGCCTGGGCTTCGCCTGGTTCCGCCGCGACATTCGACCCGATCGGGTTCTTCGCGGGCCATACCGAGGGCCGCGGGACGCTCAGGGTCATGCTGTCGCGGCGGCGGCCGGTATCCGTCCACGGACGTGGCCGGGTCGAGCGCGATGGCTCGCTGGTCCTCGATCAGACCGTCGCCGGGGGCGGCGCGGATGCTCCGAGCGAGCGGCGTTGGACCTTCACGCCCGCCGGCGTCGGCCGCTACACCGGCACGCTGACCGATGCGACCGGCCCGGTCGCTGGCATGGTCGACGGGCCGCGCCTGCATCTCCATTTCCACGTCAAACACGGCATTGTCGCCGACCAGTGGCTCGACCTCGCCGCCGATGGTCATAGCGCGCACAACCGGATGACGTTCCGCAAGTTCGGGATGGTGGTCGCGCGGTTGGATGAAACGATTACGCGGGATTAGCCGAGATTGCCGCAGTCGTTCGGCGCTGGCTTACCGGCGAAGCGGTCGCCGATCCAGTCGATCGTCTCGCTCCCCGTGCGCTTGGCGATGGTAACATGGTCGCCGCCCGCGACAGCGATGTAGCGCAACGGCTGCCGCGCGGCGCACATCTTGCCGACAAACCCGCGCGTAACAGCGGGATCGACGATGACGTCGGCCGACCCCTGCGCGATCAGCAGCGGCACGCCAATCGGCACCGGGGCAGCCGAGTTTCGCTGCATCAACGGCCCCCAGCGCGGTGACGCGGCCAGATCGACGTTGCGCAGAACATAGGTCATCCGCGCCAGCCCGATCTTGGTCCCGAGCCGAAAACCGTCGAGCGTTACGCAATTCTTGGCGAGCTGGTGCATCAGGTTGACTCCGGCTGGCCGCGCAATCGTCGATAGTGGAACACCGTAAATGTCGGCCCACGATACACCGGTATAGGTCGTCATCAGCGCGCGCACCGCAGCGTTCTTGCTGCCGGCGATGTTGGCGACAAGGTCAGTTGGTGGCGCAGCGGCAGCCACACCCTTTAGGTCTAGATCGCGGGCGTAGCGCGCGGCAAGTTGCCCGGTCCACAGCGCCGCGTGGCCCCCTTGCGATTTTCCCCAAACGGCGAAGCGATTGCTTGCTGCCGTGGCAGGGATGGCGCGGGCGGCGCGGACCGCGTCGAGGACGGCATGGGCAGTGTCGGAGCCAACCAGATAGGGATGCATTCCAGGGCCGCCGAGGCCGATATAGTCGGGTGCGACGACGACATAGCCGCGCGCGAGAATCGCCTCGAGACCAGCGATGATTTGGAATTTCCAGCTATTGGTGGAGGGCGCGCAAGTATCGGCAATGCCGGTCGTGCCGTGAGCCCAGGCGACGATGTCACGGCCTCCGGCTGGCGCGCGGCCAGCGGGAATGACAACGATGCCGGTGGCCTCGACGGGTGCGCCGTTGCCGGTCGTGGTTCGGTAGCGAATGCGAAAGGCCTGCGCTCCGGCGGGCGCGTCCGCGACCGGACTGGCGGAGATCAGGACTGACGCCGGCGGGCGCGAAGCCGCCGGAATTGCAGCGGCGCTCAGCGCCAGGGCGAGAACGATCGAGGATGCTTTCATACACTTCATTTACCAGCTTCATGTCGCATTGGAAGAGCAACGATGCTCTGGTTAGAACTGGCCTTTCACTGGCCGATCGCCTAGATATGACATCTCCGCGAGCGTCCTCGCACGACAGGTAGAAACCCTTGGCCGACCCGACCACTGCGCCGCCGCGCGAACCCGATATTCAGCCGATTTCGATCGTCGCCGAGATGCGGACGAGTTTCCTCGATTACGCCATGTCGGTCATCGTCGCGCGGGCGTTGCCCGACGTTCGCGACGGGTTGAAGCCCGTCCACCGTCGCATCCTGTGGGGCGCGCACGAAAGCGGCTTCGTCGCGGGCAAGCCGTACCGTAAATCGGCGCGCATCGTCGGCGACGTGATGGGCAAATACCATCCGCACGGCGACAGCAGCATCTACGACGCCCTTGCGCGCATGACGCAGGACTGGTCGATGCGGCTGCCGCTCGTCGATGGGCAGGGCAATTTCGGGTCGATGGACCCCGACGCCCCGGCCGCGATGCGTTATACCGAAGCGCGGCTCGCGCGCGTCGCCGATGAACTCCTCGCCGACATCGACAAGGACACGGTCGACTTCACCGCCAATTATGACGGGTCGGAACACGAGCCGTCGGTCCTCCCGGCGCGCTTCCCCAACCTGCTGGTCAATGGCGCGGGCGGCATCGCGGTCGGCATGGCGACCAACATTCCGCCGCACAACCTCGGCGAAGTCATCGACGCCGTCCGCGCGTATCTCGATAACCCTGCGATCACCGTCGACGAGCTGATGGCGCATATCCCCGGGCCTGATTTCCCCACCGGCGCGCTTTTGCTCGGCACCAGCGGAATCCGCAGCGCCTATGCGACCGGGCGCGGCAGCGTCATCATGCGCTCTCGCGCGATCATCGAGGAGGGCCGGGGCGATCGCCGCTCGATCGTCCTCACCGAAATCCCGTACCAGCTCGGCAAGAACGGGCTCGTCGAGAAGATCGCCGAGGCGGTCAAGGACAAGCGTATCGAAGGCGTCAGCGATCTGCGCGACGAAAGCAGCCGCGAGGGCGTCCGCGTCGTCATGGACCTGAAGCGCGACGCCGTTCCCGAAGTCGTCCTCAACCAGCTGTACCGCCACACCCCGGCGCAGTCGTCGTTTGCGATCAACATGCTCGCGATTCGCGGCGGGCGGCCCGAGCTACTGACGCTCCACGACGTCATCGCTGCCTTCGTTACCTTCCGCGAGGAAGTTATCACGCGGCGGTCGAAGTTCGAACTGAACAAGGCGCGCGACCGGGCGCATATCCTGATCGCGCTCGTCGTTGCCGTCGCCAACCTCGACGAGGTCGTCCGCATCATCCGTGGCAGCGCGTCGCCCGCCGAGGCGCGCGGCGTCCTGATGGCGCGCGACTGGCCGCGCGCCGAAATCGCGCCGTACCTCCGGCTGATCGAGGGGATCACCGGCGACGCCGCCGCCGTGACCGAAAGCGATACCTATCGTCTCGACGACATTCAGGTCCGCGCCATCCTCGACCTTCGCCTCGCCAAGCTGACCGCCCTCGGGCGCGACGAAATTGGCGACGAGTTGACGGAGATCGCCGCGTCGATCGTCGACCTGCTCGACATCCTGCGCGACCGCGCGCGGCTCTACACCGTGCTGCGCGACGAACTGAACGGCTCCGATCCGTACATCACCAAGCGCCGTACCGAGATCGTCACGGCGGGCGACGACATCGACGACGAGGACCTCATCACCCGCGAAGACATGGTCGTGACGGTGACGATGACTGGCTACATCAAGCGCGTTCCGCTGTCCGACTATCGCGCGCAAAAACGCGGCGGCAAGGGCCGGTCGGGGATGGCGACGAAGGACGAAGACGTCGTCACCAACCTGTTCGTCACCTCGACCCACACGCCCGTCCTGTTCTTCAGCAGCGCTGGCAAGGTCTATCGCCTGAAGGTGTGGAAGCTGCCGCTCGGCGGGCCGACCGCGAAGGGCCGCCCGATGGTCCAGATGCTGCCGCTGGCCAAGGATGAGACGATCACCAGCGTCCTGCCGCTGCCCGAGGACGAGGACAGC
>JANYFA010000119.1 GCA_025362895.1 Sphingomonadaceae bacterium
GATCGCGACCCCGCGCCTCGGCAGCGCCCCGCCACGGATCGAACGCGAGTATCAGTCGCGCCAAATTCAGGTGTCGTCGGAGGTCCAGCCGGGCTTCCTGACCGCCAAGGTCAATACCGCCGTGTTCGCGGCGCTCGGCAAGATGGCGCTGCCCCCTGGCTACCGCTTCGCCGTTGGCGGCGAGGCCGAACAGGTCAAGAAGAGCTTTGGCGGGCTTGGGCCGATCATTGCCGTCGCGGTGTTCGGCATTCTCGGCGTCCTCGTTATCGAGTTCGGGCGCTTTCGCGAGGTCGCGGTCGTCGCCGGGGTCATCCCGCTCGGCATTTTCGGCGGCATCGTCGCGCTGTTCGTAACGGGCAACTCGATCAGCTTTACCGCCGTCATCGGGTTCATCGCGTTGATCGGGATCGAGATCAAGAATTCGATCCTGCTCGTCGACTTCACCACCCAGCTGCGCGCCGGGGGCATGGGATTGCGTGCGGCGATCGAGCGGGCAGGCGAGGTTCGCTTCCTCCCCGTGCTGCTGACCAGCGTCACGGCGGTCGGCGGGCTGCTGCCGCTCGCTTTGTCGGGATCCGGGCTGTACGGGCCGCTGGCGTGGGTCATCATCGGCGGGCTCGTCAGCTCGACAATACTGTCGCGGGTGGTGACGCCGGTGATGTATCTGCTGATCGTTCGCGGGACAGTGCGGAACCCGGAACTTCGCTAAGTTCGCCGTCATTCTATGTGAATATTCCAGCGGCACGGGCAAATGTGAAATAATCTTGTGAAATTCACGCGAAGTTCACGCTCGCGCGGGTTATCTTACCTGTGCGTCCAGAACTGAAATTCGCCAGTTGGAGCCGATCGATAATGAGAAAGGGCGAGCCGCACAGTGCGAGCCAGAAAGATGCTAACCCATTATAATATTGTAGGAAAGTTGTTTTTAGACGGTGCCGACTGACCGCAAAACGCGCTAGCCGTCGATCCGCCCGCCGTCGATCCGCAGCACCCGCGTTGCCAGCCGCTCCGCCTCGGCAATGTCGTGCGTGACGTAGACGACCGGGACGCTTAGCCCGGCGAATAGCGCGGCGAAGGCGTCGATCACGCCTGCCCGCGCGTCGATGTCGAGCCCGCTCAGCGGTTCGTCCATCAGGAGCAATGCCGGCTGGCCAAGCAGGGCGCGCGCGATGGCCGCCCGCTGCGCCTCCCCGCCCGACAGGGTCGCCGGGCGACGGTCGAGGATGGTGGCGATCCCGGTCCGCGCGATGATGTCGGCGCGGTCGAATGGCCCCGGCGCGGCGCGGCGCGCGGCATAATCGAGGTTGGCCGCGACCGTGCAATGGGGCAGCAACGCCGACCCTTGCGCCACCCACCCGGCGCAGCGGCGGTGCGCGGGGACGAAACGGGCCGGGTCCTGCCACACCGCGTCGCCGAAGCGGACGACCCCGACGTGGCGGTCGAGCCCGGCGAGCGCGCGCAGGACGCTCGTCTTGCCCGATCCCGACCGCCCGATCAGCGCCGTCACGCCGTGTGCGGGCACCGCAAACGTGACATCGAGCGCGAAATCGCCACGCCTTCCTCGCAGCTCGACGGCGATGAGGGCCGCCGCCGGTGCCGTCACGGACGTACCGTCAGGCAAATACGTCCTCACGGGCGCAGGCCGATCCGCCGATCGGCCAGCAGCAGCCCCAGCAGCGCGACGAAAGCGAACAATGTCAGCCCGCCCGCGAGGACGTGCGCCGCGCCGAACTGGAGACTTTCGACAAGGCTGTAGATGCGCGTCGACAGCACCTCGGTGCGTCCGGGGATCGCACCGCCGATCATCAGGACGACCCCGAACTCGCCGATCGTATGGGCGAAAACGAGGATCGCCGCCGCGACGAAACCGCGCCGGGCAAGCGGCATCGCGACGGTGACGAAGCGGTCGAGCGGCCCCGCCCCCATCGTCGCCGCCAGTTCGAGGGGCCGGTCGCCGACCGCTTCGAACGCGGTCCGCAGCGGCTGGACGGCGAAGGGGAGCGAATAGAATAATGACCCGATGACGAGGCCGGTGAAGGTGAAGGCGAGGCTGTGGATACCGAACGGGGCGAGCACCGCCATCAGCGGCGACGCCGGGCCGAGGGCGACGAGGACGTAAAAGCCGATCACCGTCGGCGGCAGGACGAGCGGCAGCGCCGACAGCGCCCCGGCGATCTCCTTCCACCACGATCCTGACCGTGCCAGCCACCACGCGAGCGGGGTCGCGAGGAGGAGCAGAAGGAGCGTCGTCGTCGCCGCCAGCTCAACGGTGGTCAGGATGACGAGGTTCATGGGGCGGTCACGTGATCGTGGCCCGTGGTCATCGCACCACATACCCACGGCGGCGGATGATCGCGACCGCCGCCGGCGTCTTCAGGAACCTGACGAACCCCGCCGCCGCCGGGTTGGCCGCCCCGGTCTTGAGGAGGACCGCCTGCTGTTCGATCGGCGCATGGTCGGCGGCGGGGACGATCCAACGCGATCCGCCAGGCGCATCGACGATCTGGCTGAGCGCGACAAAGCCCAGCTCCGCCGCGCCGGTCGCGACGAACTGATAGGTTTGGGTGATCGAACTGCCCTGAACCAGCTTGGGCGCGAGCGTGTCGTACAGCTTGAGCTTTTTGAGCGTCTCGACGGCGGCGACGCCGTAGGGCGCGGTGGCGGGGTCGGCGACCGCGAGGTGAGTGAAGTTGCCGCGGCGAAGCACCGTGCCATGGCCGTCGACCATGCCCGGCGCTGCCGAATACAGGACGAGCCGTCCGACGGCGTAGGTGAAGCGACTGCCGGGCACCGCGAAACCATCGGCTTCGGCCTTCGCCGGGCGCTCGGCGTCGGCCGACAAGAACACCTCGAACGGCGCGCCGTGGCTGATCTGGGTATAGAGCGCCCCCGATGCCCCGAAGCTGAGCACCGCCGTGTCGCCGGTCGCGCGGTGGAAGGCGGCGGCGATGGCGGTGGCCGCCGGCGTGAAGTTGGCGGCAACGGCGACCCGCGTCTCGGCGGCGCTCGCGGCTACCGGCAGCAGCGTCAGCGCGAGAGACAGGATCAATCGGCGAACTATCATCGTCATCGAACCCTCTCTACCGCGAGCGGGTCTTAGCTGTCGCCGCCGCGCCTGCCAATCGGCGCGCTTGACCACCCCCACGCCCAAAGGGCACAGCCGGGGCAACAGGAGGATGCTGCCATGAGGACCCGCGCCGCCGTCGCGTTCGCCGCGAAACGCCCGCTCGAAATCGTCGAACTCGACCTCGACGGCCCGCGCGCCGGGGAGGTGCTCGTCGAGATCATGGCGACCGGCATCTGCCACACCGATGCCTACACCCTCGACGGCCTCGACAGCGAAGGCCTGTTCCCGAGCGTGTTGGGCCACGAAGGCGCGGGCATCGTCCGCGAGATCGGCACGGGGGTGACGAGCGTCGCGGTCGGCGACCATGTCATCCCACTGTACACGCCGGAATGCCGCCAGTGTAAGTCGTGCCTGAGCGGCAAGACCAACCTGTGCACCGCAATCCGCAGCACCCAGGGGAAGGGCTTGATGCCCGACGGGACAAGCCGCTTCTCGTACCGGGGCCAGCCGGTTTTCCACTATATGGGGTGCAGTACCTTTTCGAACTTCACAGTCCTGCCCGAAATCGCCGTGGCGAAGATCCGCACCGACGCACCGTTCGACAAGAGCTGCTACATCGGCTGCGGCGTTACGACCGGAGTCGGTGCGGTGGTCAACACGGCAAAGGTCGAGCCGGGGGCGAACGTCGTCGTCTTCGGGCTCGGCGGCATCGGTCTCAACGTCATTCAGGGCGCGCGGCTGGTCGGGGCGGACAAGATCGTCGGGGTCGACATCAACCCGGCGAAGGAGGAGTGGGGCCGCCGGTTCGGCATGACGCACTTCGTCAACCCCAGGGACGTTCCCGACATCGTCGCGCATCTCGTCGCGCTGACCGGCGGCGGAGCCGACTACACCTTCGACTGCACCGGCAACACGACCGTCATGCGCCAGGCTCTGGAGGCGTGCCACCGCGGCTGGGGCGTGTCGGTCGTCATCGGCGTCGCCGAATCGGGCAAGGAGATTTCGACAAGGCCCTTTCAGCTCGTCACCGGGCGGGTGTGGAAAGGCAGCGCGTTCGGCGGCGCGCGCGGGCGGACCGACGTGCCGAAAATCGTCGACTGGTATATGACCGGCAAGATCGAGATCGACCCGATGATTACCCACGTCCTCACGCTCGACGAGATCAACAAGGGCTTCGACCTGATGCATTCGGGGGAGTCGATCCGCAGCGTGGTCGTCTATTAGGCGTCGTCGTGCCGGCCTGCGCTAGCATGACCCGCATGGGTTGGAAGGCGTGCTGCCGCGCGCTATGACCTAATCACAACCAAGGGGAAGAGCGAATAATGTTTAGTCATATGATGGTCGGCAGCAACGACATCGCCAAGTCAAAGGCGTTCTACGACGCGACCTTTGCCGCGATCGGGGGCAAGCCCGCAATGGCCGACGACAAGGGCCGTCTGATCTATATGCACAACGGCGGCATCTTCATCGTCACGCCGCCGATTAATGGTGAGCCCGCGACGCACGGCAACGGCTGCACGCTCGGCATCGCGATGGACGGCCCGGCCCAGGCCGATGCGTGGCACGCCGCCGGGGTCGCCGCGGGCGGCACCGCGATCGAGGATGCGCCCGGCGTCCGCACCGGTGGCATGGGGGCGTTGTACCTCGCCTATCTGCGCGATCCCGATGGCAACAAGCTCTGCGCGCTTCACCGGATGCCGGCGGCGTGACGCTCACGACGGTCTCGGAAGCGCGCAGCTACACGGGCACGCAGGGCGTTTATCGCCATGCCAGCGCCGCGACCGGGACCGACATGACCTTCGCCGTTTACGTCCCCGACCATGCGCCGGGCGCGACGCTGCCGGTCGTGTGGTGGCTGTCGGGGCTGACGTGCACCCACGTCAATGCGATGGACAAATGCGAGTACCGGCAGGCGTGCGCCGACCTCGGGCTGATCTTCGTGTGCCCCGATACGTCCCCGCGCGGGGCGGGGGTGGCGGACGACCCGGCGTTTGATTTCGGTCAGGGTGCGGGGTTCTATGTCGACGCGACACAGGCCCCGTGGTCGCCGCATTTTCGAATGTGGAGCTACATCACCGCCGAACTGCCCGACCTCGTCGCCGCCAACTTCCCGGTCGATATGGGCCGCCAGTCGATCATGGGCCATTCGATGGGCGGCCATGGCGCACTGACGATCGGTCTCAGCTTTCCCGACCGGTTCCGCGCGGTGTCGGCGTTCGCGCCGATCGTCGCGCCGAGCCAGGTGCCGTGGGGGCAAAAGGCGCTCACCGGCTATCTCGGCCCCGACCGCGCCGAGTGGCGGCGGCACGATGCCGTGGCGTTGATCGAGGACGGCGCGCGGCTGCCCGCCTTGCTGGTCGATCAGGGGGACGCCGATCCGTGGCTCGCCGAGCAGTTGCGCCCGCAGTTGCTGGCCGATGCCTGCCGTGACGCGGGCATCGACCTGACACTGCGGACGCGCGCCGGGTACGAGCATGGCTATCTGTTCGTCTCGACCTTCATCGCCGATCAGCTCCGCTGGCACGCCGCGCGCTGAGCGGAGGCCGCCACGGCAAGAACGTCGCGCGGCGTTGACCTGACCGCCGCCGCCACTAGGGATGGCGCGATGATTTCTATCGACCATGATCCCCGCGACGCCCGTCAGCTGCGCGATGCTTTCGGCGCGTTTGCGACCGGCGTCACCGTCGTCACGGCGGTCGGCGCCGACGGGCGCGTCGGGTTGACGGCGAACAGCCTGACATCCGTATCGCTCGATCCGCCGTTGCTGCTGTTCTGCCCGGCGCGGTCGGCGTCGGCGTTGCCGACGTTGCGGACCGCGCGGCGCTTCGCGGTCAACGTCCTTGCTGCCGATCAGGCGCATGTCGCCGACCGCTTCGCCCGCCGGGGCATCGACCGCTTCGCCGATGCGACGTGGGATGACCTCAATGGACTGCCGGTGCTGGCCGGGGCGCTGGCGAGCTTCGTGTGCACCCTCGACGCGGAACACGACGGCGGCGATCACGTCATCGTCGTCGGACGGGTGGCGGCGATGCGCAGCCACGACGGCAGCGACCCGCTCCTGTATTTTCGCGGGGCGTATCGCCGGATCCATGTCCCGACGTGATCCGGCTACGATGATCCCGGCGACGTGACGGCGAAGTCCGTCACCCCTGGCGATACGGGGGTCGTCGC
The DNA here is from genome assembly GCA_025362895.1 of Sphingomonadaceae bacterium. Taxonomy (GTDB): domain Bacteria; phylum Pseudomonadota; class Alphaproteobacteria; order Sphingomonadales; family Sphingomonadaceae; genus Polymorphobacter_B. The sequence goes on from JANYFA010000119.1 coordinate 6,239, forward strand.
CTCCGGCGATATGGCGGACGCGGCGACCGCCGTCCTCGCGCGCGGCGGACGGACGAGTTTCGCGGGGTTCCTGTTGCGGCTCCTCGCCCGGATGCCGTTCCTGTTCATCGCCGGGCGGCTGTACGGGTCGGCGGAGGTCGGGCGTTTCGGCTATGCAATCCTTGTCGTCGAGCTGACCGCGCAGCTGGCGACGATCGGCCTCAAGCGCGGTCTGGCCGACGCGCTCGCCCGGGCGACGGCCCCCCACGCCAATACCGTCGCCGATGCGCTTCTTCTCGGGCTTGGTCTCGCGGCGGCGGGCGCGGGGCTGCTACTCGTCTGGCCGGCGCTGGTGTTCCCCAACGGCGCGATAACACCCGCCGATCATCTTTTCCCGATCGTCGCGCTCGCCGTCGCCGGATCGGACATCAGTCTCGCCGCGCTCGCCTTCCGCCACAACATCGCCGCGCAGGTCCGGGCGCGGTCGATCATCGAGCCGTGGACGCTGACGCTGGTCGCCGTCCCGGCATTCTATGTTGTGGGGCGGAGCGAGGGGCTGCTCGTCGCCTACGCCGCGTCGATGCTCGCCGCCACCGCCGCGTCGCTCATCCCGTGCGCGCGAAATTTCGGCCCCCCGCTGCGGTGGCGACCGTCGGGGCTGCGACTGTGGCGGCTCGCGCGCGACAACGCGCCCCTCGCCGGGGCCGATCTCGCCGACTGGGGGTCGCGGCGGCTCGACTTCTTCATCCTCGGGCGCTTCGCCAGCCCCGAAGTGGTCGGCATCTATTTCGTCGCACAGAATATCGCCTCGCTGCCCGCCAAGCTCAAGAACAGCTTCGACCCGGTCCTCGCGCCCCTGCTCGCCACCGCAATTGCCGCTGGCGACAAGCAAAGCGTCGCCGCGCACGTCCGCCAGGTCGCCTTCTGGGTCCTGACCGCACAATTCGGCTCGGTGCTCGCGCTCGGCATGACCGCGCGCGCGTCGTTGGGCCTGTTCGGACCGGCCTTCGTCGCGGGGGCAGCGGTGCTGGCCACGTTGCTGACGGTTGAACTCCTCGCCAGCCAGGGCGCGATTGCCGAGGCGGCGCTGATCTATTTGCTTCGGCGGACCAACCTTGCGATCGCCGCCGGGGGGCTGGCCCTCCAGGCCGCGCTCACGCTGGCGTTCGTCGAACGCGTCGGTGCGCTGGCGGCGGCGGGCGGGCTGGCGGTAGCGGTCCTGATCGTCTCGATCGTCAAGTCAGCGCTCCTCGCTCGCGTAGTCGGCGCGAGCGTTTCGGGGTGGCGGGCGTCGCTCGTCGTCGCGGCGGCGGGAGCGTTCGCGGTCGGCCTCGCGGTGCAGCGCATTCCGGGCTGGCTATGGGCGATCCGCGCGAGCCTCGGCTTCGGTCCCGGTCGCACCACGGCGTTGGCCGAGGCTCTTCAGCTGTCGGTCGGCATCATCGCGATCCTCGGCACCTTCGCCGCACTGATATGGATGCTGGGGTTCAAGGGGCCGGACCGGTTGCTGTTCCGCCGGGCGGGGCGGCGGGGTGACAGGGCTGTTTAGCCCCCTCCTCAATGCCGGAAGTGCCGCATCCCGGTGAAGACCATCGCCAGCCCGCGCTCGTCGGCCGCCGCGATGACGTCGGCGTCGCGGATCGAGCCGCCGGGCTGGATGACCGCTGTCGCTCCCGCTTCGGCAACCGCGATCAGGCCGTCGGCAAAGGGGAAAAAGGCGTCGGACGCGGCGGCGCTGCCAACGGTTCGCGGGGTCGCCCAGCCGGCCGTGGCGGCGGCGTCGCGGGCCTTGCTCGCGGCGATGCGGGTCGAATCGACCCGGCTCATCTGTCCCGCGCCGATCCCCGCCGTGCTGCCACTCTTGGCATAGACGATCGCGTTCGACTTGACATGCTTGGCGACGGTCCAGGCAAAGCGGAGGTCGGCCATCTCGCTCGCGGTCGGTGCGCGCTGCGTGACGACGGTCAGCATTTCCTCGGTCAGGATGCCGCTGTCGCGCTCCTGCACCAGCACCCCGCCCGCGATGATTTTCGTTGTCAGGCCCTTGCGCGCCGGATCGGGCAGGCTGCCCGTGAGCAACAGGCGCAGGTTCTTCTTGGCCGCGAACACTGCCTTGGCCGCGTCGTCGGCTTCAGGGGCGGCGACGACCTCGGTGAAGATTTCGGTCATCGCCCGCGCGGTCGCCTCGTCGAGCGGGCGGTTGACCGCGATGACGCCGCCGAACGCCGACACCGGATCTGTCGCGAGCGCGGCGCGGTAGGCGTCGAGCAGCGTGTCGGCGGTCGCGACCCCGCACGGGTTGGCGTGCTTGACGATGACGACTGTCGGCGGACCATCGCGAAACTCGGCGACGAGCTCGAGCGCGGCGTCGGCGTCGTTGAGGTTGTTGTAGCTGAGCTCCTTGCCCTGAACCTGCGTCGCCTGACCGATGCCGCGCGCCGTCGGGGCCATGGGTACGTAAAGCGCGGCGCGC
>JANYFA010000141.1 GCA_025362895.1 Sphingomonadaceae bacterium
GAGGATCATGTCGGATTCGTTGATCGCCTTCCACCCGTCGATCGAGCTGCCGTCGAACATGAAGCCGTCGGAAAGCATGTCCTCGTCGACGACGCTCGCGACCATCGTCAGGTGCTGCCACTTACCCTTGGGGTCGGTGAAGCGGAGATCGACCCATTCGATTTCCTTCTCGCGGATCATGTCGAGGACCGTGGTGGCGGTGTTGGTCATGTGTTGTGTCCCTTTGTGATTAAAACCGGGTCATGCTGGGGTAGGCCAGCATCCACGTTCGTGCGCCGTGCCCCATCGCCTGACCGTGGATGTTGGCCTGCGCCAGCATGACGACGGAGGAAAGGGGGGCTAGATCGCATCCGAATCGCGTTCTCCTGTTCGGATGCGGACGGCGGCGTCGATCGTGCTGACGAAAATCTTGCCGTCGCCGATGCGCCCGGTGCGGGCGGCGTTGGCGATCGCTTCGACCACGCGGTCTACCTGATCGTCGTCGACGACGACTTCGAGGCGGACCTTGGGAAGGAAATCGACGACATATTCGGCCCCGCGATACAGTTCGGTATGGCCTTTCTGGCGCCCAAAGCCCTTTGCCTCGGTCACGGTGATGCCGCTGACCCCCACTTCGTGGAGCGCGTCCTTCACCTCGTCGAGCTTGAACGGCTTGATGACAGCTTCGACTTTTTTCATGCGGCGTGGTCCACCCTCGGGATCAACCTAGCACGGGTCGTGCCAGCCGGTGAACGGGGCATTTTGCGTAGGCAAAGCGAATTTGCGGGACAGGCTCGATGCCCAGGGTGGGGGCAATTGGTTAAAAACTAGGCAGGTGCGCCTGCCGCTCGCCCTACTGAGCGAGCCGTTCCTTGCTCGCCCGCAGTGTCACCACCAGTCCGTGTTCGGCCCAGTCGTATTCGATCGAGCCTCGCAGTTGCGCCGTCATGCTGCGGCGCATCAACATGCTGCCGAACCCGGCGGGGTTGGCGGGGGCGGTCACCGCCGGGCCGCCGCGCTCGGTCCACGTAATCACGATATCGTCGTCGGTCACGGTGCAGCTGACGTCGAGGATGCCGACCGGACTTTTCAGCGTGCCGTATTTGAGCGAATTGGTCGCCAGTTCGTGCATCACCATCGCCAGCGTCGCCGCCGCGGCTTCGCCGACCGCTAGCCGCGGCACGGAAACACGAATGCGCCCGACAAAGTCGCCCTGCTCGTCATAAGGGGCAAGCAGAATTGTCAGCAGGTCGCCAAGCAGCGCCGCCTTGACGTTCTCGCCCGGCGCCGGGCGGACGAGGTCATGGGCGCGGCCGAGCGCCGACAGCCGCTGGCTGAGATCGGTCGCCATATCCTCAATCGATTCCGCAGACCGCGCGGTGATCTTCGTCAACCCGGACGCGATCGCGAGCAGGTTCTTGACCCGATGGCTCATTTCACCGGCGAGCAGTTCATGAGCCTCCTCGGCATATTTGCGGCCGGTTACATCGAGGAAGATGCCGTACATCGTCCGCGCGACGATCCCTTCGTCGTCACCGCGCCCGCGCGCCGAAATCCAGCGGATGTCGGAATTGACCATGATGCGGAAGTCGATTTCATATTCGCCGATGATGCCGCGCGTTGCGGCGAACGCGGCGCGCACCCGGTCACGGTCGGTCGGATGGATTTTTGCCGACAGGTCCTCGAAGCTGATATGTTCCTCACCGGGGACGCCCCACATCTCGCGCCCACGCGCGTCGAGAGTGACGAGATAGGTATCGACGTTCCACGACATCAGCGAAACGCCAGCCGAATCGATTGCTCGCCGCACGTTCATGTCGCTCCACCTCGGGATATCCATCAGATTACAGTGCTTCCCAAGAACCCATCATCGCCCCCTGCGCCGACCAATCGTCCTTTTGTTCTCCCGCCGCAAGATCACACCGTCGTCGCGTAGCCGCCGTCGACCGCGATGACCGTGCCGCACACAAACCCGCTCGCCTTCGACCCGAGGTAGAGCGCGAGACCGCCCATGTCGTCGGCGTTGCCGATCCGCTTCATCGGCGTCGCGCGCACCGATTCGGCGGCCCACTCCTCGGGGATCGCGGCGGTCATTTTCGACGGGAAGTATCCTGGCGCGATCGCATTGACCGCGATGTGACGGCTGGCGAGGTTCTTCGCCATCATCCGCGTGAGATGGAGAACGGCGGCCTTGCTCGCGGCATAGCTGTACGTCTCGATCCCGCTGACGTGCAGCCCGTCGATCGAGCCGATATTGATCACGCGGGCGAAATCGTCGGCGGACCCCGCGGCTTCAAGCAGTTTCACGAGGCGCTGGGTCATAAAGAATACTGACTTGACGTTCAGGTCCATGATCTTGTCCCACCCGCTTTCGGGGAAGGTGTCGAACGTCGCACCCCAACTGGCACCGGCGTTGTTGAACAGGACGTCGATTTTCGTCTCACGGCGCTCGATCTCGGCGGCAAAGCGGTCGATCTCGGCCATGTCGGCGAGGTTCGCCGGGATAGAGATGCACGCCCCGAACTTCGATAATTCAGCGGCGAGTCCGTCGCAGACGGCGGCGTTGCGCGCGGTGATGTACACTTTCGCGCCGTTCTCGACGTAGGCGCGCGCGATCATCTCGCCGATGCCACGGCTACCGCCGGTGACGACGACGACTTTGCCGCGAACGCTGAACAGGTCTTCGATCTTCATGGGTGTTTCCTTAAATGAGTTCGCCCGCCGCGCGGGCGCGCTCGACGCGGCTTGCCTCGGCGGCGGGGAGCAGGCGGATGGCGGCGAGAAGGCACAGCCATACCAGTGGCGCGGTCAGATACGTCAGCACGATAGCCAGGCGCAGGTTGCCGGTGATGTCCGAAATCAGCCCGACGAGATACGGCCCGTTGCCCAGCCCGATCAGCGTCGTCCCCATGAAGAACATCGCCCCCGCCGTCCCGCGCATCCGCGGCAGCACGAGGTCCTGCATCGTCGACGTCACCCCGCCGAGCCACAGCGTGCCGATCAGGACGACGAGGAAATAACAGAGGTAGAACAATGGCAGGCTGTTCGTCTGATAGGCGTAGAGCGCGATCGGCACGGGGAAGATCGTCGCGATCAACGTCAGCTTTAGCCGTCCGGTCGGCGAGCGCAGCTTCCACGCATCGCCGATCACACCCCCGAGCGAGGTGCCGATCAGCCCGCCGAACGCCGCGCCGAGGCCGAGGCCGATGCCCGCCCCCTCCGGCGTCGCGTGGAGGAAGCGAAAGGCATAGATGAAGATCCACGCGCCGACAGCATAGCTGCCGAGCGAGATCAGGGTTCCCGCCCCGGTCACCAGAAGCATCGTCGGCGTCCGCCAGATAAGTTCGTGAAGCGGCTTGTCGCGGACGCTGAGCGACTGCGACCAGGCGAACACACCGAACACGCCGATCGCCATCGCTGTCCACTGGATCGCGTTGGTGGTGATCGCGCCGCCGCCGATCGTCGCCAGCACCTTGAGCTTGGCGGCGGGGACAAGGGTGTCGGTCCACCGCGTCATCGCGACCGCGACGACGGCCGCCACCACCATTCCGACGATGTTGTTGCGGATGACGCGACCGCTCGCGCCGTCGCGTCTCAGCGTGAAGACGGTGAAGGGCAGGATGATCGTGCCGAGTTCGGCGAACATCTTGGCGAACGGGTGGGGCTCGCGCGGCCCCTTGGTCAGCAGCCCGTCGGCGAGGCCGCGCGGCGGCTCGCGCATGACGGCGACGAGGACCGCCAGGACGAGGCCGGGAAGGCCGATGATGAAAAACGCCGCCTGCCACGCGGTCAACCCGAACGGCGCGCCGCCGTGGGCATAGGCGCGCGCCCAGCGCCCGACGACCTGTCCGCTGATGAGGATGCTGAGGCCCGCGCCGATGTAGATGCCGCTCGAATAAACCGACAACGCGGTCGCGCGCTTTTCTTTGGGGAACCAGTCGCCGATCAGCGAGTAAGCGGCGGGGCTGGCGCTCGCCTCGCCGACACCGACGCCGACGCGGGCGAGCGCCAGTGTGCCGAAGCTGGTGGCAAACCCCGACAGCGCGGTCATCCCTGACCAGATCGACAGGCCAAGCGCGATCGTCCACGTCCGTACCCAGGTGTCGGCAAGGCGACCGAGCGCGAGGCCGAACAACCCGTAGAACAGCGCGAAGACCGTCCCCGACAACAGGCCGATCTGGCCATCGCTCAGGCCAAGGTCCTTCTGGATATACGGCCCGAGGATCGTCAAGATCGAGCGGTCGATGAAGTTGAAAACGTAGACGACCATCAGGACGATGAGGACGTACCAGGCATAGGGGCCACCGACGCGCTCGGTTCGTTCGCTCGCTGCCACGCTAATCTCCCCATGGTCGCCGTCATGCGCGGCGTTATGTCTTGGCTAGCAGGGGCGGGGGGCAACGGGAAGGCTCTATCATCCACGTTGCGCGCCCCTTTTCCTCCCGGAGCGAAGTTACTCGACCTTGAGCAGTTCGACGTCGAACACCAGCGCCGCGCCGGGGGGAATGTCATCGCCCGCGCCGCGCTCGCCATAGCCTTGCCCGGCGGGGATCAGCAGGGTGCGCCGCCCGCCGGTCTTCATCCCGGCGACGCCCGCGTCCCATCCGGCGATG
>JANYFA010000150.1 GCA_025362895.1 Sphingomonadaceae bacterium
TCGTCGACCTTCAGGCCGCCATCAACCGTTTCCTTGCCGACCACAACGAAAGCCCAAAACCCTTCGTCTGGACCGCTGATCCTGATAAAATCATCGCCGCGGTCAGACGCGGGCACCAAGTGTTAGATTCGATCCACTAGTTTGTACCGGCAGCATCGTCCCTGTTGGCGCGGCAAACCTGCTCGACGGCCGTCTTGCGACCGCTACACTAGGCGCCGCCCGACCCAGACGACGCGACCGATCACCGCAACCGTGGAGGGGTCGCAGTCATCCCAGCTGGGATAGGCATCGTTGTCGCTGCGGATCGACAGCCGCCGAGTCGCGGGATTGACTGACAGGCGTTTGACCAGCAGCGCGTCATCGGTCCGCAGGACGTAGATGCCATCGCGCAGCCGCTCGCGGTCGTCGGTGTCGACCAGAATATTGTCGCCGTCCGCAAGGGTCGGCAGCATCGAATCGCCTTCGACCTGAATAACCGAAAGCGCTTCGGGCCGTCCGCTCGCAACGCTCCGAACCCAAGTCGATTGAAAGGCGAGGATGGCCAGCGGGCTTTCGGGTCCCGGTTCCGCCCCGACGCCGGCGGACGCACCAATGTCGAGTTGCGGAATGAGAACATAGTCACCCGCCATGGCCGCGCCGGGACGCGATGTGACGGCGCGTCCGATGTGGTCGTCGGGACCGCCGAGCAGCCGTTCCGAAATGCCGTAGTGTTTGGCCAGCTTGCGCCGGTCGTCCTCGCTCAACCGGCGCGGGACCCCCTTTTTCAGGAACTGCTGAACATAGGTCGGATTGCGCCCGAGCATGCGCGACAGTGATGCGTAATCGTCGCCGCGTTCGGCAATCAACGCATCGAGACGAAGGCGAATGGCAAGCGCATCCATGGCAGCTACCTCGGAGTTTCTTAACGACATATAAAGGAGTTTTTTACCTAGGCAAATAGGAATTCACTTTGCATCCTAATCGTCATCGAGCGAATCGAGAGGGGAGTGACGATGTCGAGTTTGTTGTTTCAGGTAGAACGGTGTCTGCATCGCCAGAATATCGCAGCGTAGCGTTTCGGACGTGATTTCGCCGGCGATCCGCGATTTGTCTTCGATTTGCGCGAGGGACGCGAGCCGCGACCGCGCACCGCCGCGCGCGTCCTCGCGTTCATCGCCGCCGGGGCACCGGATAACCGGCGGTGAGGCCGCACGTTAATCGCGCTCAGGGCCGCTTGATCCGCATCATCGCTTTATACCTATGCAACCTCGGTAAATGTTCGCCGAAAGTCGGAGCAAACAGAGTCATGGTCGTCGAAACGATTGAATCGGCCCCGTGGTCGAGCCTGACTTTTTCCGGCGAACGACATCGGCTGTCGCTGCGTCTGCCGGGGATGGGTCACGAAGTATTCGATATCGACTTCGCCACGCTCGCGGTACCGGGGCGGATCATCGCGATTCGCGAAGCCGCATGGGCGGTCGTGGGCAGCGACGCCATGCTCAAACTAGATCTTCTCGAGCTGGCGGAGGGGGCGTGAAACCCCGTCGCGGGCGTGAACCTCGCGTGAACTTCGGGTCGGCTATCGTCAAAATCGAACGGCGCGGAACCGGAAGCGGCGGCGTGTCGTTCGATGGCAATGCTGACCTATGGTGACGCGACCACAACCGGGATCACGCGCCGGCGGCGCGGAAAACGCTGGCACTATCTCAGGCCCGGTGGCGACCGCATCGCTGATAAGGCCGAAATTGCGCGACTCGACACCCTCGCCGTGCCACCAGCCTATACGCGGGTGTGGTTCAGCCCCGATCCTGCGGCACATCTCCAAGCCACCGGCTATGACGCGCGCGGGCGCAAGCAGTATCGATACCATCCCGACTTTCGCGCCGGGCGCGAGGCCGACAAGTACGACCGTTGCCTCAGTTTCGGCAGTGCCCTGCACAAGGTCCGGGCCGCCGTTGCTCGCGACATCGCGGTTCCCGGGCTGGGCCGCGACAAGGTCATTGCCGCCGTCATCCGCCTGCTCGATTCCGGACACATCCGCGTCGGCAACGATTGTTACGCGCGCGCCAACGATAGCTACGGCGCGACGACCCTGCTGAATGAGCACAGCGAGGTGCGGGGCAAACGGGTCAAGCTCGAATACCGCGGCAAATCGGGCAAAACCCAGCGCGTCGTCATCGCCGATGCCAGCCTCGCAAAGATCGTCCGCCGCTGCCATGACCTGCCGGGTCAAGCCCTGTTCCAGTTCGTTGGCGACGACGGCGAGCCGCGCCGCATCGGCTCGGGCGACGTCAACGCCTATATCAAGGCAGCGATCGGCGACGATTTCTCGGCCAAGCACTTCCGCACGTGGGGCGCGAGCGTCATCGCCTATGAGACGATCCGCATCAGCGATCCGGCGACGCTGACGCTGAAGACGATGCTCGAACCCGTCGCCGCAGCACTCGGCAACACGCCGGCAATCAGCCGCAAGAGCTATGTCCACCCGGCGCTGATCGCCGTCGTCAGCGACGGCCGCGCCGCCGAGATCGCCGCGACGAAGCTGCCGCGCCCGGCTAAGCACCTGAGTGCGGTCGAGCGCGGCGTCATCGCGTTCCTCGGCGCTACTTCAGGCTAATGTTGACCCCGCCGCCGTTGGCGCTGAGCTGGAGTCCCTTCGAGTTGGTGTCGATCTCGAGGATGACGTCGCCCTTCTTCAGGCGCAGCGCCCCCGACCCGTTGACCGCCGTCGCGCTCGCTTCGGCCTTGACGTAGGTCCCGGCGAAATCGTCGATCGAGTTCAGGTTGTATACGGTGCCGTACCCCTTGACGTGGCTGCCGCCGATCGTCCCGATGTTCACGCCGCCGACCTTGAACGGGTAGGTCTTGCCGTGGAAGCGCAACATGCCGCCGCCGGTCGAGCCGCCGATGAGGAAGCCGAACTGCGCCTCGTTGATCGTCAGCGTTCCCGACCGGACCATCGGATCGGCGGCGGCGGGTGCCGCGAGGGCCGTCACGGCGAGGAATGCGGCAGCGGTGGCGGTGATGATCTTCATGGAAATCTCCCTGCGTTGAACTACCACAACGCAGTAGCGGCCGATCCGGGTACATCGCGAAGGCCGGTCAGCCAAGACGCGCAAGGGCAGCGCGCAGCCGCTCGGCCTCGGCCGCGCGGGTTGCGTGATCGGCACGCGCCTTGTCGACCGCCTCCGGTTTGGCGCGCTCGACGAACCCCGGTGACGCGAGGCGGGCAGCGAGGGCGTCGCGCTCCTTCTCGGCGGCAGCGGCATTTTTGTCGAGGCGGGCACGTTCGGCGGCAAGGTCGATGATGCCGGCGAGAGGAATTGAAACGGTCGCCTCGCCGCTGACGACCTGCATCCGGGCGCCGTCGATCGTCGCCCCCTCCTGCCGGACAAGGCGTGCCAGCCACGCAATGGTCGCGGCGTTGCGAACGAAACGGGCCTCGGTCGCTGGTTCGGCGCGCTGCAGTTCGAAGCCGAGCTTTGCCCCCGGCGGGATGTTGAGTTCGTTACGCGCCGAGCGGACCTCGGTGACGAGACCGATCAGCCAGTCGATGTCCGCGGCTGCCCGCGGATCGACAAGCGCGGCATCGGTCACCGGCCACGCCGCTACGATCAGGTCGTGGTCGCGCGTCCCCAGCCTGTGCCACAGCTCCTCGGTCAGGAACGGCATTACCGGGTGGAGCATGACGAGGATCTGGTCGAGCGCCCAGCCGGTCACCGCTCGCGTCTCGGCAGCGGCGGCAGCGTCTGCGCCTTCGGCCAGCAAAGGCTTCGTCAGTTCGAGATACCAGTCGCAGAAGCGGTTCCAGACGAAGGCATAGATCGCCTCCGCATACTGGTCGAAGCGGAAGGCGGTGATGGCCGCGTCGAGCGCGGCGGCGGTCTGGACGACCTCGCCGACGATCCAGCGGTTGACCGCCTCGGTGGCGGGCGGCGGCGTGGGCGACGTCGACCCTATGATCCCGTTGCTTTGGGCGAAACGCGCGGCGTTCCATAGCTTGGTCGCGAAGTTGCGGTAGCCCTCGACCCGCTTCTCGTCGAGCTTGATGTCGCGTCCCTGGCTTTCCATCGCGGTCAGCGTGAAGCGCAGTGCGTCCGCCCCGTAGCGGTCGATCAGCGCGAGCGGGTCGACGGTGTTGCCCTTCGACTTCGACATCTTCGCGCCCTTCGCGTCGCGGACGAGGCCGTGGCAATAAACGACGGCGAAAGGCACCTCGCCTATGAAGTGGATGCCCTGCATCATCATCCGGGCGACCCAGAAGAAGATGATGTCGAACCCGGTGACGAGAACATCGCCGGGGTAGTATCTCGATACCCGCGCGGTCTCTTCGGGCCAGCCAAGGGTGCCGAACGGCCACAGGGCGGACGAGAACCATGTGTCGAGGACGTCGTTGTCCTGCCGCAGCTTGATGCCTGGACCCGCGAGCGCCTGCGCCTCGGCATCGGTCGCCGCGACGAAGGCCCGACCGACGTCGTCGTACCACGCCGGGATCCGGTGGCCCCATGTGATCTGCCGGCTGACGCACCACGGCTGGATGTTCTCCATCCAGTTGAAGTAGGTCTTGTCCCACGTTGCCGGCACGAACCTGGTCTTGCCCGACCGCACCGCGTCGATCGCGGGAGCCGCCAGTGTCGCGGCGTCGACGTACCATTGGTCGGTCAAATACGGCTCGATGACGACGCCCGAGCGGTCGCCATAGGGCACCTGATGTTTGTGCGGCTCGACGCGGTCGAGGAGGCCGAGCGCGTCGAAGTCGGCGACAACCTTGGCGCGCGCTGCCTCCCGGGTCAGGCCGCGATAGGCTTCCGGGCAGACGTCGGACATCGTCGCGTCGGGGTTCATCAGGTTGATCAGCGGGATGGCGGCATCCGGGTGGCGCAGGCGCAGCGCGAAGTCGTTGAAGTCGTGCGCGGCGGTGATCTTGACCGCGCCGGTGCCGAAATCGGCCTCGACATAGCCATCGGCGACGATCGGGATCAGCCGATCGACGAGGGGCAGGCGGCAGCGCTTGCCGACGAGGTGCCGGTAGCGCTCGTCGTCGGGGTTCACCGCGACCGCGCCATCGCCGAGGATCGTCTCGGGGCGGGTGGTGGCGATCGCGATGAAGCCGCTTCCGTCCTCGAGCGGGTAGCGGAAGTGCCACAGGTTCCCATCGATTTCGCGATACTCGACCTCGAGGTCGCTGATTGCCGTGCCCAGCTTGGGGTCCCAGTTGACCAGCCGCTTGTCGCGGTAGAGCAGCCCTTCGTTGTACAGGTCGACGAAGACCTTGGTCACGGCGGCCGAGAAGCCTTCGTCCATCGTGAAGCGCTCGTGCGCCCAGTCGCAGCTCGCGCCGAGCCGCCGGAGCTGCTGGGTAATCGCCCCGCCGCTCGTCGCTTTCCAGTCCCAGACATGGGCGAGGAACTGCTCGCGGGTCAGGTTGGACCGCTTGATGCCCTGCGAGCTCTCCGCCAGCTGGCGCTCGACGACCATCTGCGTCGCGATGCCGGCATGGTCGGTGCCGACGACCCATAGCGCGTCGCGCCCTTTGAGCCGGTGGTAGCGGATCAGGATGTCTTGCAGCGTGTTGTCGAGGGCGTGGCCGAGGTGGAGCGACCCCGTGACGTTGGGCGGCGGGATGACGATGGTGAACGGTTTCGCATCGGGCCGGGCGGGGCGGAACGCGCCGCTCGCCTCCCACGCCGCATACAGGCGCGGCTCGATCTCGGCGGGGTCGAAGGTCTTGGGCAGGATGTCGGTCATCGCCGGGTCATAGCGGCGGTGAACCGAATCGGCTAGGCGGCGCGCAGCACCTCGAGGAACGCCGCGCCATAGGCTTCGAGCTTGCGCGCGCCGACGCCGCTGACTCGGCCAAGGTCACCCATCGTCGCCGGACGGTCGGCGGCCATCGCCCGCAGCGTCGCGTCGTGAAAGACGACATAAGGCGGAATCCCGCTTGCGGCGGCGAGGTCGCGGCGGACGCGGCGGAGCGCCTCGAACAGCGGGTCGTCCGGGCCCGCCGGCCGACCCGCGCGGTCGCGACGCTCGCGGCCCGGGGTCGCCGCGATCTCGCGCAGGGCGATCGAAGCCTCGCCCTTCAGGATCGGGCGGGCGGCGGGGCCGAGCATCAGCCCGCCGTGGTCGGGGTCGCGAACCAGCGCCTCGCTGGCCTCGAGCTGCCGGGCAAGTGCCTGCCAGTTCGCCTGGGGCACGTCGCGCCCGATGCCGAACACCGACAGTTGCTCGTGGCCGAACTTGCGTGCCTTCTCGCTCGCCGTCCCGCGCAGGACATCGACCAGATGCCCGACGCCGAACCGCTGCCCGGTACGATAGACCGCGCTCAGCAGCTTGCGCGCCGCCTCGGTCGCGTCGGTCAGTGCCGGGGGGCTGAGGCAGGTGTCGCAGTTGCCGCACGGCCCTGGCGCGGGGTCGCCGAAATAGGTCAACAGCGGCATCCGGCGGCAGCTGCTCGTCTCGCAAAAGGCGATCAGTGCGTTGAGGCGGGTCGTCTCCGCCGCCTTGCGTTCGGGGCTGGCGTCGTTCGCGGCGATGAACTGGCGCGCGCGGGCGATGTCTTCCGCCCCGTAGAGCAGGTGGGCGACGGCCGGATCGCCGTCACGCCCGGCGCGGCCCGTCTCCTGATAATAGGCCTCGATCGACTTGGGCAGGCCGAGGTGCGCGACGAAGCGGACGTCGGGCTTGTCGATGCCCATGCCGAAGGCGACGGTCGCGACCATGACGCTCGTCTCGGCGGCGACGAAGGTCGCCTGGTTGCGGTTACGGACGGCGGCGTCGAGCCCGGCGTGGTACGGCAGCGCCGGCACCCCGCTCTGTGCCAGCGCGTCGGCGACGCGGTCGGTGATCGCGCGGGTCGGGGCATAGACGATGCCGCTGTTGCCGCGCTGGCTGTCGAGGAACGCGCCCAGCTGGCGCATCGCGTTCGATTTGGGCGTCACCTCGTAGCGGATATTGGGGCGGTCGAATCCGGCGACGACCATCCGGTCCGGCGCGATGCCGAGCTGGTCGAGGATGTCGACGCGCGTCGTCCGGTCGGCGGTCGCGGTCAGCGCGACGCGGGGGACGCCGGGCAGCGAATCGGCGAAGTCGCGCAACTGGCGGTATTCAGGGCGAAAATCGTGACCCCATTGGCTGACGCAATGCGCCTCGTCGATCGCCACCAGCGCGACCTCAAGCCGGGCGACGAGCGCCCGAAACCCCGCTTGGGCAACACGCTCGGGGGCTACGAACAGCACGTCCATCTCGCCGTCGCGTAGAGCGCCAACGGTGGTCTCGCTGTCGTCCGAGGTGCTATTCAACGTCGCCGCGCGGACGCCGTAAGCCCGCAAGCTGCGAACCTGATCGGCCATCAGTGCGATCAGCGGCGAGACGACGATCGCCACCCCCGGGCGGACGAGCGCCGGGACCTGATAGCAGAGCGACTTACCCGCGCCGGTCGGCATGATCGCCAGCACGTCGCGCCCGGCGCAGACGTCGGCGATGATGCCGCCTTGCAGACCACGGAACGTGGGGAAGCCGAAGACCTGGTGGAGAATGTCGTCGGGGGTTCGCATCGCCGCGTCTGTAGAACGGGCGGCGACGGCGCGCCACCAGCTTACCCGCACGCACCTGGAAGTTCGCTAAATTCCCGCTCGAACTTTACGAAACTTCCTGAAACTCGCCTCCAAGCGCAATATTATTACCAAGACTCGACTGCGAAGCAGAACGACCACCGACCTCACGATGAGAAAGAGCGGCGCCGCCCGGTGGCGACGCGCGAAATCTAACGCATTGGTATGGCTGTAGGAAAATGGTTTCTTCGGCTCAAGCCGGGTCGCGCCACATCGTCCAGAAATGTAAGGTCGGGGTCACCGCAAAGTCGCCCGTGACGCGGAAGCCGAGCGCGGTGTAAATCGCGATGTTAGCCTCATTCGCCGTTTCCAGCGCGGTCGGGACACCGGCGGCGTCGGTCTCGGCGAGGCGCGCGCGGATCGCCGCGCCGCCGAAGCCGCGCCCGTGCCGCGCCGGTTCGCACCCGGCGAATTCCAGATACCAGTGCGGGGCCGCCGGGTGATGTGCCTCGAGCAACCCCTGCAGGCGCAGCGCCCGCGGTAGCGCGGTGCCGAAGGTCGCGATCATCGGCACGATCAGCCGCAGCATCGCCGACGGCGGCGTCCGCCACGCCCCGGGTTTACGCCAGATCGTCACGGCCGCCGGAACCCCCGCGTCGGCGGCGATGCACCAGTCGGCGGGGTCGGCCTCGCTGCGGACGATCAGGTCGAAGAACGCGCGCAGTCGCCGGTTCCGCGACGCAACATCGGGAAAAATAAAGCTGAGCGCTGGATCGGCGACAAAGGCGCGGGCGAGGGTCGTCGCGACGACGGCACGATCGGCAACCGTCGCGGTACGAACGGCAATCGGCGGACGCGGTGAATGAAGTGACAGGTCGGCCACGCCAACCCGCCGCGTCAGGCGGCGGCGGGAGCCGCGGCGGGCGTTTCGGCGGCGGCGATCTTCTTCTTGATCTCACGCTTCAGCTTGACGGCGCCGTCGCTCAGCTTTTCGGCCTTGGTCTTGATCAGCCAATTATCGAGGCCGCCGACGTGCTCGACGCAGCGCAGGCCGTTCATTGACACGCGCAGGCGCACCGAGCGCCCGAGCACGTCCGACATCAGCGTGACATTCTGCAGGTTGGGCAGGAACAGCCGCTTGGTCTTGTTATTGGCGTGAGAAACATTGTTTCCGACCATCCGCCCCTTGGCGGTGAGTTCGCAGATACGCGACATCGTCTAAATCCTGGCAACCGGCGTTCTTGGAGAATGCGCGCATAGGCGATGGCGGGCGCGGCGTCAACCAAACCACGCGCGGGATCGTCGGGCGGACAGGCGGAAAGCGACTGGTCGCCGCGTCGCCCAACCGATAGACCGATGCCGGGTAACCGGGGCACACCATGTATTTCGCGATTCACTGTATCGACAAGCCGGGCAGCAGCGATCTTCGCGCCGCCACCCGCGCCGGCCATCTCGCCTATCTCGAGGCGGTGCGCGAGCGGATCCTTGCCGGCGGCCCGCTCCTCGGACTCGACGGCGGCCCAATCGGATCGCTGATGATCGTCGACTTAACCGACCGCAAGGAGGCGATCGCCTTCGCCGCCGACGACCCCTATGCCCAGGCCGGGCTGTTCGCCAGCGTCGCCGTGACCGCGTGGCGGAAGGTGTTTCCTTAAAGACAGGACGCCGCCTACCCCAGCGCGACCCCCTCGCGGGCCGCCATCGCGGACAGGTCGGCGCGAATCGTCGAGCTGGCGTCCGTCAGCCATGCGGTCATCGCGGCGCGGACGCGGGCGAGGGCGACCGAGCGGACCATCGCCTTGACCGGGCCGATGGCGGCGGGGGTGATCGACAGGCGCTCGACGCCGATCGCCATCAGCGCGAGGGCTTCGAGCGGGCGACCGCCCATCTCGCCGCATACGGTGACTGGCACGCCCGCGTCGGCGCACTGGGCGACGACGCGGCGCAGGAAGCGCAGGATCGCGGGCGACAGCCAGTCGTAGCGGTCGGCGAGCGCCGGGTTGGCGCGATCGGCGGCAAACAGGAATTGCGTCAGATCGTTCGTCCCGATCGACAGGAAATCGACCTTGGGCAGCAGGACATCGAGCGTCTCGGCGAGCGCGGGCACCTCCAGCATCGCGCCGTACGCGACGCGCTCCGGGCGGGCGCGCTCCGATTTCGTCAGCCACGCGCGCTGTTCTTCGACGATGACCTTGGCCGCGTCGAACTCCCACGGCTCGCTGACCATCGGGAACATGATGTTGAGCGTCCGCCCCGCCCCGGCTTCGAGCAGCGCGCGCGCCTGGACCTTCATCAGCCCGCTGCGCCCGAGCGCGAGGCGCAGCGCGCGCCAGCCCATCGCCGGGTTTTCGTCGTCATGGTCGCCGTCGCGCATATACGGCACCGCCTTGTCGCCGCCGATGTCGACCGTGCGGAAAACGACCGGGCGGCTGCCCGCCGCGTCGAGGACGGATTTGTACAGCGCCGTCTGCCGTTCGCGCCGGGGCAGCGTCGCCGAGACGAGGAACTGGAATTCGGTGCGGAACAGGCCGATGCCGTCGGCATTGGTTTCGTTGAGCGCCGCCGCGTCGCCCTGCAGCCCCGCGTTCATCATCAACGTGATCCGCGTCCCATCAAGCGTTGTCGCGGGCAGGTCGCGCAGCTTGGCATATTCGGCCAGCCGCTTCGCCTTGAGCGCGCTCGTCGCCGTAAACGTCTTGATCGTCGCGGGCGTCGGGCGGACCAGAACGGCCCCGGCCCCGCCATCGACGAGAAGCTCGTCGCCGTCGGCGATCGTCGTCCACAGATCGCGGACGCGCCCGACGACCGCGATGCCCATCGCCCGCGCGACGATCGTGACATGGGCGGTCAGCGAGCCTTCCTCCAGCACGACACCGCGCAGGAACCGCCGGTCGTATTCGAGCAATTCGGCGGGGCCGAGGTTGCGCGCGACGACGATCGTATCGCCGCGTAACCCGGCGCTCGCCGCGCTGCCAAGCTGCCCCGAAACGATGCGGATCAGCCGGTTCGACAGGTCGTCGAGGTCGATCAGCCGCTCACGCAGGTACGGGTCGGGGATCGACCGCATCTTCGCCCGCGTCCGCGCCTGGACGCGCTCGATCGCGGCCTCGGCGGTCAGCCCGGTGTCGATCGCCTCGTTGATGCGCCGCGACCAGCCCTCATCATAGGCGAACATCTTGTATGTTTCGAGGACCTCGGCCGAATCCCCCCCGGCGAAGTCGGCCTGCTTGACCATCCCGTCGATCTGCTCGCGCATCCGGATGAACGCGCCATAGACGCGGGCGCGCTCGGCCTCGGTATCCTCGGCGACGGTGTGTTCGACGACGACGCGCGGCTGGTGGAACACGGCGGTGCCCCGCGCAAGGCCATCGACCAGTTTCAGCCCCGACAGGCGCACCGGGCCGCTGGCGGCGCGGCGCGCCTTCGCCGCCGCGACATCGTCGATCAACCCCGCACCCGCGATCAGTTCGGCGATGACCATCGCGACCGTTTGCAAGACCTCAATCTCGACTTCGGCATATTGGCGTGGGTCGGCGTGCTGGACGCATAAGACGCCGACCGACGCCTCGCGGCGGACGATCGGAACGCCGGCGAACGAGTGGAAGATTTCCTCCCCCGTTTCGGGCTTGAAGGCGAAATCGGGGTGGGCGCGCGCTTCGGCGAGGTTCA
The DNA here is from genome assembly GCA_025362895.1 of Sphingomonadaceae bacterium. GTDB lineage: Bacteria > Pseudomonadota > Alphaproteobacteria > Sphingomonadales > Sphingomonadaceae > Polymorphobacter_B. Next base: position 11,202 of record JANYFA010000150.1, read on the forward strand.
ATGGCTCGCGCGTCGCCGCGATCACGCCGGTCAGCCCCTCGCCCATCGCCAGCCGCGTGACATGGACCGCCGCCTGCGCCAGCCCCTTGGTCGCGAACAGTTCGAGGACGCCGTCGCGGAGCAGGTAGATCGACGCGACCTCGCTATCGAGCTGTTCGGCGACGGTCGCCACGACGGCGTTGAGCTTCACCTGCGCGCTCGTCTTCGCCGCCATGACATCGTGGAGCGCGCGCAGGATCGCGCGGGCGGGGGAGACGACCATGTTAATTCATCCCCGGCACGGGGAGGATCGCGACGCGAATCACGCCCGCCCGCCGAGCGCGGCTTCGGCATCGCGCACCAGTTCGGCGATAATGTCGGCGACGGGGACGATGCCGGTCACCATGCCGACCGACTGGCCCGCCATCAGCGATCCGCTCTCGACATCGCCATCGACGACCGCGCGGCGCAGCGCCCCCGCCCAATAATGTTCGATCGCCAACTGGCCTTCGGCGAGGGTCATGGTGCCCGCGTCGACCTGGGCGGCGACCTCGCGCTGTTTGGCGGCAAAGGCCTCGCTCCCCGCGTTTTTAAGCGCGCGGACGGGAATCACCGGCAGGCGCGGATCGAGCTGGACCGAGGCGACCGCATCGCGCGCCGAGGCGCGGACGAAGGCGCGCTTGAAGTTGGCGTGGGCGACGCTCTCGGTCGCCGCCGCAAAGCGCGTGCCTAACTGGACGCCGCTCGCCCCCATCTCGAGATACGCCGCGACCGCGCTGCCCCGCCCGATACCGCCCGCGACAAAGACGGGAACGTCGGTGACGACGGGGAGGATTTCCTGCGCGAGAACGCTCGTGCTGACCGGGCCGATATGGCCGCCCGCCTCCGACCCCTCGATGACGATCGCATCGACGCCGGAGCGGACCAGCTTCTTCGCCAGCGCCGCGGTCGGCGCAAAGCACATCAGCTTCGCTCCGGTATCCTTGATCCGCGCGATCGCCGCGCCCGACGGTAGCCCCCCCGCGAGCACGACGTGGCCGACGCCGTGCCGTCCGCAAATGTCGATAAGCTCGTCCATCGCCGGGTGAAGGGTGATGAGGTTGACCCCGAACGGACGGTCGGTCAGCATTTTGGTCGCGGCGATCTCCGCGTCGAGGATATGCGGCGGCATCGCCCCGCACGCGATGACGCCGAAGCCGCCCGCGTTGCTGATCGCGCTGACGAGCGTCCGCTCGCTGACCCACGTCATCGCGCCGGCCATGATCGCGTGGCGGCTGCCAAGAAAATCGCGCCCGCGTTCCGAGAGGTGGTCGAGGCGGGTCATGTCGCGTCCAGCCCATAAGCGGTGTGGAGCACCCGTACCGCGAGCTCGGTATATTCCTCGGCGATCAGCACGCTGACCTTGATCTCGCTCGTGGTGATCGCCTGAATGTTGATGCCGCGGTCGCCGAGTGCGCGGAACATCGTTACCGCCACGCCGGCGTGGCTCCGCATGCCGACGCCGACGACCGAGATTTTCGCCACCGCCGCGTCGCTGGTCACGCTGGCATAGCCGATATTACCCTTCGCCTTGGCCAGCACATCCTCGCTCAGCGCGAGTTCGGTGCGCGGGACGGTGAAGGTGACGTCGGTCGTGCCCGCGACATAGGCGATGTTCTGGACAATCATGTCGACGTTGACCTGCGCGTCGGCTAGCGCGCCGAAGATCGCCGCGACGACGCCGGGCTTGTCGGGGACGCCGGCGACGGTGATCTTCGCCTCGTTACGGTTGTACGCCACCCCGGCGATCAGTTCCTGTTCCACGTGCTCATCCTCATCGACCACCATCGTCCCAGGTTCGGGATCGTTCCCTGCCGGGATAAAACTCGACAGGACCTGGACGCGAACCTTTTCCTTCATCGCCAGCTCGACCGATCGCGTCTGGAGCACCTTTGCGCCGACGCTCGCGAGTTCGAGCATCTCCTCATAGGTAATCCGCTTCAACTTGCGCGCGCGCGGAACGATGCGCGGGTCGGTGGTGTAGACGCCGTCGACGTCGGTATAGATGTCGCAGCGATCGGCATGAAGCGCCGCCGCAAGCGCCACCGCCGACGTGTCCGACCCGCCCCGCCCCAGCGTCGTTACGCGCCCGTCAGGGCCAACCCCCTGAAATCCCGGCACGACCGCGACGCTGCCCGCCGCCATGCTGGCGAGCACCGCGCTGGTGTCGACGGCCTCGATACGGGCCGTCGAATGCGCCCCGGTCGTCGCGACGGCAAGCTGCCACCCGAGCCACGACCGCGCCGGGACGCCCGCCGCCTGCAAGGCGATGGCGAGTAGCCCGGCGGTGATCTGTTCACCGCTGGCGACAACGACATCATATTCGGCGCGGTCGGCGAGTGGCGATGCGGCGTGGGCAAAGCCGACAAGCCGGTCAGTTTCCCCCGCCATCGCCGACACGACGACGGCGACTTCGTTCCCTCGCGCGACTTCCCCGGCGACGCGGCTAGCGACTTCGCGAATACGCTCGATCCCGGCCATCGACGTGCCGCCGAATTTCATCACGATGCGCGGCACTCGGGTCCCTGTCAGCGACAACGCCGGCGCTTGGTCCCCGGCCTTCGCGTGATAGAGGACGAGCGGATTAAGGCAAGGACAGGCGAGCGGGGCGTTCTGTCCCGCCTGGGCATAGGATGGAGCCGAGAATGGCGACGATCGACACAGCCGAAGCGGATTTCTTCGGCGCGCTCGCGGGCGACTGGTGGGACCCAAACGGAAGCTCGGCGATGCTCCACCGGATCAACCCGGTCCGGCTCGGCTATATCCGCGACGCGCTGCTGGCGAAAGGCGGCGACGCGAGGGTGCGCCACCTGCTGGCGGGAACGACGGCGCTCGATGTCGGGTGCGGGGCGGGGCTGCTGGCGGAGCCGCTCGCCCGGATGGGGGCGGCGGTCACCGGCATCGATGCCGCGCCGGAGAATATCGCCGCCGCGCAGGCGCACGCCGCCACCGGGGGACTAACCGTCACCTACCGCGCCGCCCCGGTCGAAGTGCTGGCGCGCGAGGGCGCGACCTTCGACCTCGTCACCTGCATGGAAGTCGTCGAGCACGTCGTCGATCGCCCAACATTCCTGTCAGCGCTTCGGACCCTGACCGCAGCGACGGGGACGCTCATCATGTCGACGCCGAACCGCACCGCGCTAAGCTATGCGACGCTGATCGTCGGCGCTGAGCGCATCGCGCGTAAAATCCCGCGCGGAGCCCACGACTGGCACAAATTCGTGACACCCAACGAGCTGACCGCCGAACTGGCGGCGGCAGGGTTCGTCGTCACCGACACGCGCGGGTTGACGTGGCGCCCGGGGACGGGGTTCGTCCTCGGGCGCGATATGTCGATCAATTACTATCTGACGGCGGTTCCAACTTAATAAAACAGCCCGCGAATGATACGCATGATCCGCCCGTCGTAGTTGCGGATCAGCAGCGCATCGGGCCCGACGCGGACCCAACGAGTGCCGGCATAGGCTGGCGGCAGGCGATAGAAATCGGGCTGATGATGTAGTAGCGCTGGTCGAAGAACACCCGCGGCAGCAGCCCGCCGATGCCATACGCCCGGTGGCCGTAGCCGCGCGGGTAGTAATAGGCATTGCCATGGAAGCGCGCGAAGCGGTTGCCATCGCCATAGACCCGGCGATCGTCGCGATAGTCGCGGCGCTCGTCCTGACGGAAATCGCGGCGGCCATCCTGGCGGAAGTCGCGGCGCTCGTCTTGACGCACGTCGCGGCGATCGTCCTGCCGCCCGTCCCGGCGATCATCCTGACGGTACCCACGGTCGTCGTGCCGGCGGTCGTCCGGACGATAACCGCCGCGGTCGTCGGGGCGTTGATCACGACGCTCGTCAGGACGTCGGTCGCGACGCTCGTCTGGCCGCTGATCGCGACGCTCGTCGCGGGCCGGCGTCGCAGACTGGGCGGGCGGCGGCATCTGGGCGAGAACCGGGGTCGCGGCGGCGAGGAGCAGGGTCGACAGGATCAAGCGGCGCATCGGCATTACCTTCATTGGCGCGGCGCAGCGACCGCTCCTGCGGAGGATCGCCTGACGCGGGTGAACGATCCGTGAGGCGAAAACTTAGCTCCGGTTCATCGATGGCGCCTGCCTGGTGTATTGCGGGACTATGTAAGTTGGTCTTCCGCTGCGCGTCACATTGTGGCGGCGGGCGATCGGCGTGCTGCCCGCGTAGCCGCGCTACAAAAACCGCGCGACCACGTCGCGGTAGCTGCGGCTGACCTTGATCTGCGTTCCCGAGCCGAGCACGAGAAAGCACTCGCCGTTGGTATGCGGCTTGACCGATTTGACGTTGTCAAGGTTGACGATCGTCGAGCGGTGGACCCGCTGGAAACGGCGCGGATCGAGGCGTTTTTCAAGGTCCTTCATCGTCTCGCGCAGGATCAGCGTCTGCGCGGCGGTGTAGATGCACATATAATCGCCCGCCGCGTCGATCCGTTCGATATCGTCGACGTCGACGCGGAAAATCTGGCCGCGATCCTTGATGTTGATGATCTTTTCAAAGCGGTTCGCCGCCGGGTCGCTGGCGTCGGTCAGGTCATCGGGGAGCGAATCGGGGGCGACGTCGGCGAGGATATCCTTCAGCCGCCCGCGCTCCTCGCAGCTGCGCTTCTCGTCGAGGCGGGTGCGGACCCGGTCGATCGTCGCCGCCAGCCGATCGGCGTCGACTGGTTTCATCAAATAGTCGACGGCGTGCGCCTCGAACGCCTTGACCGCGTGTTCCATGTACGCCGTGACGAACACGACGAGCGGCGGCTCGACCTCGGCCAGCCCGGCGATCACCGAAAACCCATCGAACCCCGGCATCTGGATATCGAGAAAGACGAGATCGGGCTTGAGCGTCTTGATCGCCCGGATCGCCTCGCGACCGTTGACGCAGCGCTCGACGATCTCGATATCGGAAAATGCCTCCAGCCGCAGCTCGAGGCCCTGGATCGCCAGACGTTCGTCGTCGACAAGAATGGTCCGGATCATTCCGCGCTCTCCCGTACAGGAATCAGCGCCCCCGCCTTGAGGTCGATACGGTCGCTTCCGACCGCTGCCGTATCATCGTCCGTTCTGCCCTCGGACGTCTGGTACGGAATGTCGATTAGCACGATCAGTCCACGCGGATCATTGGGTTCGAGTTCGAACCGGTGATCGTCGCCATAGGCCTGCGCCAGACGGTCGCGGATGTTCGGGAGACCGACACCGGTGCCTGATGTAGTGACCGGCGCCTCGCCCTGCAACGCCGCGAAGTCGATCCCCGGCCCGGTGTCGGCGACGGTGATGATCAGCCGGGGGCCACCCGGTTGGGAAACCACTCGCACATCAACTTCGATATCGGCCCCGTCCTCGGCCGGCGTCACCGCGTATTTGACCGCGTTCTCGATGATCGGCTGGAGGATCAACGACGGCAGCCGCGCCGCCATCGCCTCAGGGGCAATGTCGAATGTCGCGCGCAGGCGTTCCTCGAACCGCGTCCGTTCGATGTCGAGGTAGAGCTTCAGCGCCTCGGTTTCCTGCGCGACCGTCGCCAGCCCCTCGCGCTCACCCACCAGGCTGTAGCGAAGGAACGACGACAACCGCGACAGCATCGCATTCGCGCGCTCGGTCTGCTTCAACAGGACCAGCGTCGAGATCGAGTTGAGCGTGTTGAACAGAAAATGCGGGTTGAGCTGATAGCGCAGCATCTCGAGCTGCGCCGCGCTCGCCTGCGCCGCGATGCCGGTCATCCGCCGTGTCTGTTCGGCGAGGAGCAGATAGTAATTGACGCCGAAATACAGTCCGCTCCACGCGCCGAGGACGGCGGCATCGAGCAGAATCGCGCCGAGAAATTCGATGCCCACCGGCTTCCAGCCGGGCTCGTAAAAGGTCGCGTGCGCCCAGACTTCGAGCAGCGAGAACAACGCCGACGCCGCCGCGATGATGACGAGTGTCAGCGTCCACACGAACACCGGGCGCATCCGGATGACGCGGCGGTAGGCAGTCGCCATCAGCAGCGTCAGCGAAAAACCGGTAACGGTAACGATGATCGTCGGCAGGATGAAGGTCAGCCCCATCCGGTTCGCCAGCCCGCCCAGCGTCCGCAGCAGGAAATACGCCCCCCAGCCGCCGCCCTGGAATAGCCAGAAGGCGCGGTTCTTGTCGGCGAAGAAGCCCTGGGCCTGAAGTTCGCGGAGCGGCATGATAGCCGAGTGTAGAGGGTTCAGCGGGGTTGGGGAACCGCGCTGATCTTCGCGGGCACGGGAAGAAGCGAAATCAATCCTCGGGCGCGATCCGCACCGCCAGCCCGTCGAGCGCCGCCGTGAAGTCGATCTGGCACGACAGGCGCGATGTCGCGGTGCGGTGGTCGGAGCTGCCGAGCAGATCGTCCTCGTCGCGGCCCGGCGGCCCGACACGCTCGCTCCATTCCGGAGCGACATGGACGTGGCACGTCGCGCAGCTGCACGATCCACCGCACAGCGCGAGCAATTCGTCGAAGCCGCCGTCGCGCATGATCTCCATCACCGAATGGCCAACTTTGGCGGGAACGGTCGTGGTCGTCCCGGCGCGGTTGGTGACGTTGATTGCGGGCATGGCGGGTCCTGTCGACGAATGGCTTCGGGCCTATTAACGATGACCTTCGACGACACAAGAGCCAGTGACCATGGGACTGACCGCCGCATGCCTGAAGGACGGCCTCGACCGTATCGCCGCCGCGTCGCCGCCGTTCGCCGCCGCACTGGCCCGCGCGGGCTATCCACCCGAGCGCATCCGGGAGCGTGGTGTCGAGACGCTGATGCGCGCGATCGTCGGTCAACAGGTCTCGGTCAAGGCCGCCGACAGCATCTGGGCCAAGCTGAGCGCCGCCGTCGGCGGGTTCGGCAACCTGCGCGCCGTACTCGACGTGCCGGTCGAAACCCTGCGCGCCGCCGGGCTGTCGGGGCAGAAGGCGTCGTATGTCCACGCCCTCGCCCACGCCTGCGTCCACGACGGTCTCGATTTTCTCGCCCTGCCGACGGACGACGAGGAAGCGATTGCGCGGCTGATCGCGGTCAAGGGCATCGGGCGCTGGTCGGCGGAAATCTACCTGCTGTTCGCCGACGGGCGCGGCGACATCTTCCCGGCGGGCGACCTCGCCGTCCAGATCGAACTGGGGCGCATCCTCGCTCTCGACAAGCGCCCGACCGAAAAGGCCACCCGCGCCCTCGCGGCCCCCTTCGCCCCCGACCGCGGCGCACTCGCCGTGTTTCTATGGCACCATTATACGGTCGTCGGCACGGCGAAGGGGATGACCGAGGGGCCACTTTGACCGGCGCTCAATTCTTCGCTTATGACTGGCGGTAATGGGAGACGACAGATGATCGACCTTTATTTCTGGCCGACGCCGAATGGGCACAAGATCACGCTGATGCTCGAGGAGGCGGGGATGGACTACGCCCTGCACCCGGTGAACATCACCACGGGCGAGCAGATGGCGGCGAGATTCATCGCGATCAGCCCAAACAACCGGATGCCGGCGATCGTCGATCACGATCCCGGCGATACGGATCAGCCAGGCGGTGGCGGGCCGCTGAGCATCTTCGAATCGGGCGCGATCCTGTTGTACCTCGCGAAAAAGGCGAAGGCGTTTGCCGGCGGAACCCTGCGCGAGCGCGTTCAGGTCAAGGAAT
>JANYFA010000034.1 GCA_025362895.1 Sphingomonadaceae bacterium
GTAGTCCTGGCAGACGCCGCCACCGCCGTGCGCCTGGATCGCCATGTCGTGGATCATGCAGCTCATGTTCGGCGCGACGACCTTGATCATCGCGATCTCGCGCTTGGCCGCCTTGTTGCCGACGGTGTCCATCATGTACGCCGCCTTGAGCGTCAGCAGCCGTGCCTGCTCGATCGCGATCCGCGCGTCGGCGATGCGTTCGTGCCACACGCCCTGCTCGCTGATCGGCTTGCCGAACGCAGTGCGCGACTTCAGCCGCTTGCACATCTTCTCGAGTGCGCGTTCGGCCGCGCCGATGCTCCGCATGCAATGGTGGATGCGCCCCGGCCCGAGGCGGCCTTGCGCGATTTCGAACCCCGCGCCCTCCCGCAGGACGACGTTGCTGGCGGGTACGCGGACGTTGTCGAGGATGACCTCGTAGTGCCCGTGCGGCGCGTCGTCGTAGCCGAACACCTTGAGCGCGCGCAGCTTGGTGATGCCGGGGGCGTCGAGGGGGACGAGAACCTGGCTCTGCTGGAGGTGGCGCGCGGCCCCGGTGTCGGACTTGCCCATGACGATCGCGATCTTGCAGCGCGGGTCGCCGACGCCGCTCGACCACCATTTGCGCCCGTTGATGATGTAATCGTCGCCGTCGCGGACAATGCTGGTTTCGATGTTGGTCGCGTCCGACGACGCCACGGCGGGCTCGGTCATCAGGAACGCCGAGCGGATTTCACCGGCCATCAGTGGACGCAGCCAGGTCGCCTTCTGCGCCTCGGTGCCATAGGTGCGGAGGACCTCCATGTTGCCGGTGTCGGGGGCAGAGCAGTTGAACACCTCGCTCGACCAGCCCGCGCGGCCCATTTCTTCCGCCAGCGGGGCGTATTCGAGGTTGGTCAGGCCGGGGCCCTTCCACTCGGCCGTGTCGTGTTCGGACAGGTTGAGGAACAGGTTCCACAGCCCCGCCGCCCGCGCGATTGGCTTTAGTTCCTCGATGACGGGGAGGACCTTCCACCGCTCGCCTTCGCCGACTTCGCGTTCGTAGCGTGCTTCGTTCGGATAGATATTTTCGTCCATGAAAGCGCGCAGGCGCTCGATCAGGCCGTTCATCTTGTCGCTGTAGTCGAACATCATCGCGCGCTCTCCCCGATATTGGTTGGCCCCCAGATGTCATGGGCAGCCAAACGAATCCAGCGCGAACATAGATATTTCACGCCTTGCGTCACCAGGGCACCGGCATGGCGCGCATTGGCGAGCGGGCGACCGCCGGCGTCGGCCACGCGAAAGACAATGGCGTCGCCGGTGCGCGGGGTAATCGTCAGCCCGGCACCGCGGCCGGCACCGGAGCCAGCATCGGGAAAAATCGTCGCGCCGCCGGTAAAATCGTCGTTGAGGTAGGTCAGCACCGTCACCGCGCGCTGGTTGGCGAGGCCGGGGATCGTATCGAGGTGCGGGCGGTATTCGCCACCCGGTGCGTAGGCCAGAACGGCGAGTGGTTCGGCGGCGGCACGGTCGGTGCCGCTGACAGCGGCGATTCGGTCGGCGACCGCCGAGACGACGAGATCCTCGTCGAGCGGGCCGAAGCTCATGGCGTGGGCGCGGCGAACGGGGTCGGGGCGCGCCGCGCCGCTGAGGGGATCGAAGATGAGCGACGGCGCGAGCGCAGCTTTAGCGGCGGCGATCAGCCACGCGCACGTCGCCGCATCGATCAATCCGGGAAAGCGGACAACGTCGGGCGATTCAGCCAGGCGCTCGGGGGCGGGGAGCGGGCGCCCGACTAGGGCGTCGAGGACGGCAAGCTGCGCCGCCAACCGGGGCTCGACCGTCGCGGCGGCGGCCAAGTGACGGCGCGCCGCCGCGGCGTCGGCGGTGCCGGTTGCCGGGTTGGCGGTCAGATAGGCGAGAAGGACGCGCGCCGACACGTCACCGGCGTCGGCGGCCCGGGCGAGCAGGACCTTTGCCGCCGCCGGATCGCGTGGGCCAAGAACGTCGGGGAACGCCCCGAAAAGCCGCCACTGCGCCGCGATCACGAGCGCGTCGGCTTCGCCCGCCGCGATACCGAGAGCGATCGCCGCCGCTGCTTCCGCGCTATGCCCGGCGGCCGCCAACGCCTCGGCGCGCGCGGCGGCGGTCATGGGTGAATGGCGCGACGGGGAATCACCGCGGCGTCAGCTGGAGAACGGTCGCGGCGGCAGGAAAGTTGGCCGCGACCGACTCGAACGCGACGCTGCCGTGCCCCGCGACCATCGCCACCGGCGCGGGAATGCGCCAGCGGATGGCGACGGGCCCAGCGGGATCGCGCAGCACCGCGTCGATCGCGGTCAGCGCAACCGGAGCAGCGGCCGAGTTGGTGACGGTGCCGCTGACGAGGAGGATATTGGTTCCGTTGGCCAGCGTCCGCCGCTCGCCGTGGGCGGTGACGCGGAGCGGCGATGCGGGCGCAGGCGGCGGGTTGATGGCACCGTCGAGCGCATCGCCGATCAGCGGTATCTGGCGGAGGTCGAGTGGGGGCAGGTCGAGGGACGGCGTCTGGCGCGCGAGGTCGCGTGGCGACGGCAGCCCAAGGCGCGGCGGGTCGAACGTATCGGCCGGGGCGAACTCGACGACCGCCGCCGCCGTCACCACGACGGCGATGAGCGCGGTCGCGACGAGCAGGCCGTAGCGGCGGCGGGGGACTGGGTCGGGGTCGGGCGACCACGCGGACTGCGCCTCGGTCGCCGGTGACACGTCAGTCGTGGGCACGGGCGGCGGCGCGGGTGGCGCGGGTTTGGGTGGCGGGGGTTCGTGTGGCGGGGGTTCGGCGGGCGGGGGTTCGGGGAGCGGGACGCTGAGCGGCGTTGCCTCGGCCGTTGCGGGCGTCGTCGCGCCGTCGGGCCACACCGTCCAGCCGTGGCGGCATGCGGCGCAGCGGACCTCCCGCCCCATAACCGGCACGGCGGCGTCGGCGACGCGATAGCGTTTGCCGCAGGCGGGGCAGATGGCGATCATTGCGTCAGCCTAGCCGACGCACCGCGCGGCGTCACGGCCTGTCGGCGCGGATGATGGCGCTGGATCGGATGGTCCCGCCGCGCGCGCTATCGCGGGGGTAGCAGCTTCACGGGGTCGCTCGGCGTCCGCCCGCGCCGCATTTCGAAATGGAGCTGTGGCTCGTCGACCGCACCCGTCGCGCCCGACCGCGCGACGATGTCGCCGCGCCGTACCGGCTGCCCCCGGGTGACGAGCAGCGCCTCGTTATGGCCATAGGCCGACACCCAGCCATCGGCGTGCTTGATGAGGACGAGGTTGCCGAACCCCGCGACGGCATCCCCGGCATAGGCGACGACCCCGTCGGCGGCGGCGCGCACCGGGGTGCCGGGGGTCGCGCGCAGATTAACGCCGTCGTTGAATCGCCCCCCGGGCTTGGCCCCGAATGCCGACACGATGCGCCCCTCCAGCGGCCACGCGAAGGCCGGCGTGCCGCTCGGTAGGGCCGGCAGCGCCGGCGCCGTGGCAACGACGACCGGCGGGCGCGGCGATGGCCGTGGCGGCGCTACGCGCGGCGATGGCTGTGGCGGCGCTACGCGCGGCGGGCGCGGCGCGGTGGCATCGGCCGGGCGTTCAGGTCTGGCTCCGGCGGCGGTGGGGTGAACGGGTCGCGCGCGGGCCGGCTGCACCGGGCCACCGCCAGCGGGTTCGGCCCCGGTGATCAGGTCGTCGATATCGATCTGGAACGCCCGGGCCCGCTCCGCCGGGGTCTGGGCGGCAACCGCCTTTGCGGTCGGCAGCAACAGCATGTCGCCGATCTCGATCGTATACGGCGCCTTCAGGTGGTTCGCCGCGACGACTTTCGACCACGGCACACCGTACGCGCGAGCGATGGCGATGCCGGTCTCCCCCGCCTTGACGATGTGCCGCCGCCCGCCGAGGACCGCGACCGCATCGGTAACGACACGGTGCGCGACCCACGGCGCGCGCGGCGGCGGCGCGATGGACGCCACCGGCGGTGACGCGACAGCAACGACCGGCGGCGTCCGCCCGCACGCCGCGAGGACGGCGAGCAGCGCGGCGGCAAGCGCGGCGGAAAGAGCAGGGCGAAAGATGATCACCGCACAGCCTCTAGGCGAAGCCACCGCGCCGCGCCACGACGCGGTTTAGCCCGCGAAAATCTCGGCCGCCGTCAGCGTCAGCGCCGGGTCGGTTCCAGAATAAGCGTCGCCACGCCCTGCAATAGCACAGCCGTGCGCTACGCCATCGCCTTCGCCACCGCCGCTAGCGTCGCGTCATGGGTCAGGTCGAGGTGGAGCGGCGTCACCGCGATCGCCCCGTTGCGGATCGCGTGGAGGTCGGTTTCACCCGCCGGGTCGGTCATCTCGCGGCCATAGCCGAACCAGTAATAGGGAAAGCCGCGCGGGTCGGTCCGCGCGTCGATGCGGATGTTGCCATAGTCGCGGAACCCCTGCCGCGCGACGACGACCGGCGGATCGGCGGTGACCGCCGCCGGGAAGTTGACGTTCATCAGCACGCCCGCCGGCCATTCGCCCGCCGCCGTGCCCAGCGCCGCCAGCCGCCGGACGATGTCCGCCCCGTGCCGCCGCGCCGGGCCGAAATCTTCCGCGCCGACGGTATAGTCGGCGAGCGCCTGGCTGAGCGCGATCGAGCGGACGCCCGCAAGGCACCCTTCCATCGCCGCCGACACGGTGCCGGAATACGTCACGTCCTCGGCCATGTTCGGCCCGCGATTGACGCCCGAAAGGATCAGGTCGGGGGGCACATCCTTCATTACATGGCCCAGCGCCATCATCACGCTGTCGGTCGGCGTGCCGCGCACGGCGAAGCGCTTGTCGCCGAATTGTTTCAGCCGGATCGGCGCGGTCAGGGTGAGCGAATGCCCCGTCCCCGATTGCTCCTCCGCCGGGGCGACGGTCCACACGTCGTCGCTCAGCTCGGCGGCGATGCGGGCGAGCACAACGAGGCCGGGGGCTTCGATACCGTCGTCGTTGGTCAGGAGGATTCGCATGACAACCTTTCTAATTCCTCCCCGGAACGGAGAGGGGGACCGCTCTTGAGGTGGAGGGGCGATGGTCGCGCTCCCCAGACGGAGGAAATCAAGCCGGCACCAGCTCCGTCACCCCGCCCATGTAGCCCGCCAATACGTCAGGAACGCGCACCGATCCGTCGGCGCGTTGGTAGTTCTCGATCACCGCGACCAATGTCCGCCCGACCGCCAGCGCCGACCCGTTGAGCGTGTGGACGAAGTGCGTCCCCTTTTGCCCGCGAATTTTGTACCGCCCACCCTTCGGTTCGTCGACGTCCATCCGCCGCGCCTGGAAATCGCCGCAGTCGGACACGCTCGAAATCTCGCGATACTGGCCCTGCCCCGGTAGCCACACTTCGAGGTCATAGGTCTTGCGCGCCGAAAAGCCCATGTCGCCGGCGCACAGCAGCACGCGGCGGAACGGTAGCCCGAGCGCGTCGAGCAGGCTTTCGGCCTGGGCGGTCATCCGCTCGTGCTCGCTCGCGGCCGCATCGGCATCGGCGACGATGCTGACCAGCTCGACCTTGTCGAACTGATGCTGGCGGATCAGCCCGCGCGTATCCCGCCCCGCCGACCCGGCCTCCGACCGGAAGCACGGCGTCAGCGCGGTGAAGCGCAGCGGCAGCGCGTCGGCGTCGAGAACGCGGCCCCGGATCAGATTGGTCAGCGACACTTCGGCGGTCGGGATCAGGTAGCGCCCGTCGGTCGTCTGAAAGGCGTCGTCGGCGAACTTCGGCAGTTGTCCGGTCCCGAACATCGCGTGCGGCTTGACGAGCACCGGCGGCGCGACCTCGGTCCAGCCGGCGGCGACGTTCACGTCGAGCATGAACTGCCCGATCGCGCGATGAAGGCGCGCCAGCGGCCCGGTCAGGACGGCAAAGCGCGCGCCCGCGATATTCGCAGCCGCGTCGGGGTCGTAGCCGAAGCGGAGCGCGAGGGCGTCGTGTTCGCGCGGCGCGAAGTCGAAGGCGGGCGGGGTGCCGTGGGTGTAGACGACGACGTTGGCGGACTCGTCGAGGCCGTCGGGAACGTCGGGGGCGGGGAGGTTGGGGAGGGTTGCGATAGCGTCAGCGAGAGCACGCTCGACTTCGACCCCCGCAGCGGTAAGGGCTTCTCCCACTGCAACGCGTAGCCCGGCTAGGCTTATCAACTCGTCTGCAAGCGCGTTGTCGCCCGACGCCTTTGCTCGGCCAATGTCGCGAGCGGTCACCTTGTTGGCAGCCGCTTCGCTCTCCTCTGTCCGTTTATAGCCGCGGATCTTCTCGTCGTCGCCCAGGAGCACCGCCGACATTGCCTCCGCGCCACGTCGCTCCATCCCAGCGTCGAACGCTGCCGGGTCGGCGCGGATGGCTTTGATGTCGTGCATGGCGGGGTCGCTATGGCGGGCGGCCGCGCGGGGGGCAAGGGGGGGGGTGCGGTACACGTTGGTTCCTCGCCCGACCGTGGATGCTGGCCTGCGCCAGCACGACACCGCAGAGCGACTTAGATGCGGGCCTGTGCCAGCATGACACCGCAGAAGGACTTGGATGCTGGCCTGTGCCAGCATGACACCGCACAATAAAACCAGGTCATGCTGGCGAAGGCCAGCATCCACGGTTGGATCGGGAGGCGTGCGGTGCGAAATGCCGGGACCGTCTATACCATGGCGAGTCAGCCGCGCGGCACCCTGTACATCGGTGTCACGTCCGATCTGAACGGGCGCGTCTGGCAGCATCGCACCGAAGTCCGCGACGGGTTCACCAAACGCCATCACGTCAAGTGCCTCGTCTGGTTCGAGCATCACCGCGATATCGTCGACGCCATTGCGCGGGAGAAAGCGATGAAATCGTGGCAGCGTGCGTGGAAAATCCGCGCAATCGAGGTCGCCAACCCGCATTGGGCCGATCTCGCCACCGGCCTCGGGTTCGACCCGCTCCCCGTGCGCGCTGGGCATCACGACGGTTGAGGCGTGGATGCCGGCCGTTGTTAGCATGACAGCGCGGTACTTTTGCCCTCGCGCGTCAAAACCCCTACATGCCCGCAATGACGCTCACCCTCAGCCCCGCTCCCAAAATCGGCATGGTGTCGCTCGGTTGCCCCAAGGCGCTGGTCGATTCCGAACGCATCCTGTCGAAGCTGCGCGCCGACGGCTATCGGATGTCGCCCGACTATGCCGGGGCCGATGTCGTGCTGGTCAACACCTGCGGCTTCCTCGATTCGGCGAAGGCGGAGAGCCTCGCGGCCATCGGCGAGGCGATCGCCGCCAACGGGCGCGTCATCGTCACCGGGTGCCTGGGCCACGAGGCCGACATGATCCGCGCGGCGCACCCCAAGGTCCTCGCCGTCACCGGGCCGCAGCAATACGATGCCGTC
>JANYFA010000065.1 GCA_025362895.1 Sphingomonadaceae bacterium
ACATCCTCAACCTCGGCCACGGTATCCTGCAGGACACGCCAGTCGCGCACGTCGACGAACTGATGGCGCTGGTGCGCGGTTCGCAATGAGTAGCCCCGGATGACCGGCTGGCTCGGCGACGCTTATCCGTGGGTCAAGGCGCTCCACGTCATTGCCGTGATCTTCTGGATGGCGGGGCTGTTCATGCTGCCGCGCTTTCTCGTCTATCACATGGAAAGCGCGGTCGGCTCGGCGGAGGACGCGGCGTGGATCGACCGTGAAGCCCGCCTCATGCGGATCATCCTGACACCGGGGTTGATTGCTGTCTGGGTGCTGGGCATCGCTTTGCTCGTCAATTACGGGCCGGCAGGGTGGCTCTATCTCAAGGCTGGGATCGTGTTCCTGCTTTCGGGCTATCACGGTTGGGCGGCGGGGACGGCGAGCAAGTTTGCGCGGGGACAACGTCCCTATGCCAACAAGACGTTGCGGCTATTGAACGAAGTCCCGGCACTTGCCACGATCGTGATCGTTGTGCTCGTTATCGTGAAACCATTTTGACAGGAGGCACCCATGGCCGAGCAGAAGTCGAACAAGGAAGCGCGCAAACCCAAGGCGAAAAAGGTCAAGACGATCGCCGCCAACCCATCGACCAAGGGGACGGCTCCCAAGGCGTGATTCACCGACGATAAGGAGCTCTACGTCATCTCCGCGAAAGCAGGGATGACGTATGAGGGGCCTTGACCGCATTCGGTGAGCCCCCTAGGTTTTTATACAGCGCCGCCATCCCGGCGGAGCGCTCCGTCCCGCCATCGCTTTTCTCCATCGCGACAGTGCCGGCTGATACACAAAGATTTCTCATGCATCTCAACGACTTAAAGAAGAAGACCCCCGCCGAACTGGTCGCCATGGCGGAGGTTCTGGGGGTCGAGAACGCTTCGACCTTACGCAAGCAGGACATTCTGTTCGCCATTCTGAAAACCGAGGCGGACAACGGCACGACGATTACCGGAGCGGGCACGATCGAAGTCCTCAACGACGGCTTTGGCTTCCTGCGTTCGCCCGAATCCAACTATCTAGCTGGGCCAGACGATATCTACGTCTCGCCGAATCAGGTGCGGAAGTTCGGCGTCCGCACCGGTGACACACTTGAGGGCGAAGTTCGCGCACCCAAGGACGGCGAACGCTATTTCGCGCTGACCAAGCTGACCGCGATCAACTTCGATGACCCCGACGTCGTCCGTC
Source organism: Sphingomonadaceae bacterium (assembly GCA_025362895.1). GTDB lineage: Bacteria > Pseudomonadota > Alphaproteobacteria > Sphingomonadales > Sphingomonadaceae > Polymorphobacter_B. The sequence goes on from JANYFA010000065.1 coordinate 1,222, forward strand.
ACCGGACGAATTTCGACAATCTGACGCCGCTCTACCCCGATGAGAAGCTGCGTCTCGACACGATGGACCCGACCATCAAGGACAAATCGAGCCGGGTCATCGACATCGTCGTTCCGCTCGGCAAGGGCCAGCGTTGCCTGATCGTTGCCCCGCCGCGAGTCGGCAAGACGATCATGATGCAGAACATCGCGCGGTCGATCTCGGCGAACCACCCCGAAGTCTATCTGATCGTCCTGCTGATCGACGAGCGGCCCGAAGAGGTCACCGACATGCAGCGGACGGTGAAGGGCGAAGTCATCAGCTCGACCTTCGACGAACCCGCGACGCGGCATGTCCAAGTCGCTGAAATGGTGATTGAAAAAGCCAAGCGTCTGGTCGAGCACAAGCGCGATGTCGTCATCTTGCTTGATAATATCACTCGCCTTGGGCGTGCCTACAACACCGTCGTGCCGTCGAGTGGCAAGGTGCTGACCGGCGGCGTCGATGCCAACGCTCTCCAACGCCCGAAGCGCTTCTTCGGCGCGGCGCGGAACATCGAGGAGGGCGGCTCACTGACGATCATTTCGACCGCGCTGATCGACACCGGCAGCCGGATGGACGAGGTCATCTTCGAAGAGTTCAAGGGGACCGGCAACGCCGAAATCGTCCTTGACCGCAAGATCGCCGACAAGCGCGTCTTTCCGGCGATCGATATCGGCAAGTCGGGTACTCGCAAGGAAGAGCTGCTCGTCGACAAGACGACCTTGTCGAAAATGTGGGTCCTGCGCCGCATCCTCATGCAGATGGGGACGATCGACGCGATGGAGTTCTTGCTCGACAAGATGAAGGACTCGAAGTCGAACGAAGACTTCTTCGACGCGATGAACCACTAAGCCCGGCGCGAGATAAGGTCAGAAACGCGCTTGCGTTTGCGATCTGATCTCGCGACTCGCGCGCCACGCTCGTTTCATATGTTCCACGTGGAACATTCACGGCAGCAGTATCGTCGACCCCGTCGTCTCACGAGCCTCGAGCGCACGATGTGCCGCGGCAGCGTCAGCGAGCGCGAACCGCTGTCCGATCGTTACCGTCAGGCTGCCATCGATGATCCGGTCAAATAATTTGCCCCATCCGGTCCGCCGATCGTCTTTTGTCGTGTAATAATCGAACATCGTAGGTCGAGTGACGAATAAGGATCCTGATCGCGCAAGGATGCCAAGATCGACCGGGGAAACAGGCCCGCTGGCGTTGCCGTAACACACAAGCAGGCCACGCCGCCGGAGTGACTTGAGCGACCCTGACCATGTGTCACGCCCAACACCATCGAACACGACATCGACGCCGACCCCATTGGTCAAGTCCGCAACGCTAGCAGCAACGTCTGTATCGCGGTATAAAATGACCTCGTCGGCCCCGGCTTCCCGTGCGATCGTCGCCTTGTCGCTGGTACCAGCAGTCGCAATGATTCGTGCGCCGGTGGCACGTAGCCACTGAACGACCAATTGGCCGACACCGCCAGCGGCGGCGTGGACAAGAACCGTCTGCCCGGCCTCGACCTTGGCGCATCGCTCGACGAGGAATTCGGTCGTGCCACCCTTGAGCATCGCCGCTGCCGCGACGTCGTCACTAATCAGGCCCGGAAGCGGAACGAGCATATCTGCAGCGATTACACGCCGTGTCGAATAGGCACCAACGGGGCCGAGTCCGTATCCGACGCGATCGCCCTCAGCGAAGTCGACGACGCCCGAACCTACGGCCTCGACAACTCCCGTTGCCTCAAGGCCGATGCCGCATGGTAGGGGAACCGGGTACAAGCCATTGCGATGATAAACGTCGATGAAGTTGATGCCGATCGCAGTATGGCGGACACGGACGTCGCCAGGGCGTGGATCGCCGACCTCGACACTATCATAGCGGAGGACGTCGGCACCGCCGACGGTGGAGAAACGAATGGCACGGTCGGTCATATACACTCCGGCTTGGCGTTCGAACCAGTAAACGCTAGACCATCAGCAACGGCGGCAAAAGGCACGCGGGCTAGTGAAGATTACATTCGATATCGATTGCACTCCGGTCGAGGCGCGAGCGTTCCTCGGCCTCCCCGACCTCACCGTGTTGCACGAGGCCTATCTCACGAAGATGACGAGCTTCGTCACCGAGGGCGTCGGGCCGGCTGAATTCGAGAAAATGGCGCGCACATGGCTGCCGGGAATGAGCGAGGGCATGGAGACATGGCGCCAGGCGATCTTCAGCGCGACGCGAACCAGAGCCGACTGACGCCGACCATTTTTGCGCTGGCAACTGGCGCGCCACCAACAGCTATTGCGATCGTGCGAATTTCTGGACCGGCGACGCTCGCGCTGCTGACCCGCCTGACTGGTCGCGCGTTGCCGCCGCCGCGTCGATTGTCGCGACGCACACTCCGCGACCCCACCACTGACGACGCGATCGATACGGCGTTAGTTGCGGTCTTTCCCGCACCTGCGAGCGTAACGGGCGACGACGTCGCGGAACTTCACCTTCATGGTGGACTCGCCGTAGTGGCCGCCGCTCTCGCGATGCTTCGTCGGGCTGGTGCGATCCCCGCCGCCGCCGGTGCGTTTACCCGCCGCGCCTTCGACAACGGCAAACTAGATCTTGGCCAGGTCGAGGCGCTGGCCGATTTGATCGCCGCCGAAACCGACGGCCAGCGTCGGGCCGCACTTGGCCGCACGGGAACGGAGCTTGCGCACCATGTTGACCGCTGGCGTACGGTGCTGACCGACATCCGCGCGGATATCGAGGCGACGCTCGACTTTGCCGAGGACGATGACGTAGCAGCGCGCCCGTTCGACGTGGCGGACGAGCGGCTGTGCGCCCTTGCAGGGGAACTGCGGACCATACGCGCGCAGACGGAGCGCGGTGGTCGTTTACGCGACGGCGTCACGGTCGCTATCGTCGGCCCCGTCAATGCCGGCAAATCGACATTGCTCAATGCGTTGGCCCGTCGCGATGTGGCGCTAGTCTCACCGCTACCGGGAACGACGCGCGATGCAATCGAAGTTCGCGTCGATCTCGGCGGCGTCCTGGTCACCATCGTCGATACCGCCGGTGTCCGCGACACGAGCGACGTGCTTGAAGTTGCAGGGATTCGACGTGGTCAACTGCGCGCTGAGCAGGCCGATATCGTGGTTGCGTTGGGATCGACGGCGTTTCCGAATGCGATCCACGTTGTCAGCAAAAGTGACCGGACAAGCGAGGGGGCAGGGTGGCGCGGCGGTGCCCTTCACCTGTCCGCCACTACGGGCGACGGGATCGATCTCCTTGAAAGCCACCTTGCAGCTCGCGTCAGTGAACTCACCGCCCTCGGCGAACCTGCGTTTATCGCGGCGCAGTGGCAGCAAGCGGCTCTCGACGGTGCGATTGCTTCCATCGAAACGGCGCAACACATCAGCGTTGCCGCGCTTGTGGCTGAGGAGCTCCGCCGCACGAGCCTGGAACTTGAACGCCTGATTGGTCGAGTTTCAAGCGCGACGTTGCTCGACCATGTTTTTGCGCGATTCTGCATCGGTAAATAATGTTCCACGTGGAACATTGCTTCAGCATGGTCTAGCGACAAGCAATGTTGACCTTCGATGTCATCGTGATCGGCGGGGGTCACGCCGGGTGCGAGGCGGCCGCCGCCGCCGCGCGGACGGGCGCGCGCGTCGCCTTGGTCACGCGGTCGACCGACGATCTTGGCGTCCTGTCGTGCAACCCGGCGATCGGTGGCCTCGGCAAAGGGCATCTCGTTCGCGAGATTGACGCGCTCGACGGCCTGCTCGGGCGGGTCGGCGATGCCGCAGCGCTCCACTTTCGCCTCCTCAACCGCAGCAAAGGTCCGGCGGTGCAGGGCCCGCGAGCGCAAGTCGATCGCAAGCGGTATCGCGCGGCCATGCTCGAAGCTATCGCCGCCGAGCCAAGGATTGCGGTCATCGTTGCCGATGTTGTCGGGTTCGCCGCCGGATCGAAGACAGCCATCGATACGAGCACTGGCCCGATCGGCGCCGGGGCGGTTGTCGTCACTGCGGGGACGTTTCTCGCCGGAACGCTGCATCACGGGCGAACGATTACGGCGGGCGGTCGCGCCGGCTCCGCCCCGGCAGGCGCATTGGCGCGTGCCATCGCGGGCCTTGGCCTGCCGCGCGGTCGTTTCAAGACGGGAACGCCGCCCCGGCTCGACGGCCGGACAATCGACTGGGCGGGGGTCGACCTCCAACCGGGAGACGCTGTTCCGACGTATCTATCCGACGCAACGTTGCCGAGTGAGCGGGCGATGCTGCCGTGCGGAGTGACGCGGACGACGCCAGCGACGCACCGGATCGTTCGCGACCATCTCGATGAAACGCCGACCTATGGTGGTGATTTCGCGGGGCCCGGCCCCCGCTATTGTCCGTCGCTCGAGGATAAAGTCGTTCGTTTCGGCGACCGCGATGGGCATAATATCTTTCTCGAGCCGGAGGGGTATGACGACGCAACCGTTTATCCCAACGGCATCTCGACCGCTTTACCGCCGTCGGTGCAGGCGGAGCTGCTAACGACGATCCCCGGGCTGGAGCGCGCCGTCATTCGCCAATCGGGCTATGCGGTCGAATATGACTATGTCGACCCGCGCGCCCTGACCCCCGCCTTGATGGTCCGCGGCCGGCCTGGGTTGTTTCTCGCCGGGCAGATCAACGGCACGACGGGGTATGAGGAGGCGGCGGGTCAGGGGATCGTCGCCGGCATCAACGCCGCGCGCTTCGCCGCTGGCCAGTCCCCGGTGATTCTCGACCGGGCGACGTCGTATCTTGGGGTGATGATCGACGACCTGACCCACCTCGGCGTCAGCGAGCCCTATCGGATGTTCACGTCGCGCGCCGAATATCGGCTCAGCCTCCGCATTGATAACGCGGCTGATCGATTGACGCCCATCGGGCTTGCGTGCGGTGTGATCGGATCGGCGCGGTCCGCCCGATTTGCCGCGCGAACGGCCGCGCTGACCGAAGCTCGCGCCCGCGTCGCCGCGCTGTCGGCGACTCCCGCCGCCCTCGCGCGCGCGGGTATCGAGGTCAATCAGGACGGAGTCGCGCGCAGTGCGGAGGCGTGGCTGGCGCACCCTGCCGTCGATTGGCCGGTGGCGACACGGCTTTGGCCGGAGCTATGCGCGACGCCCCCCGACATCGCCGACGTGGTTGCGACGGACGCGCACTACGGCCTATATTTGTCACGCCAAGCCATTGAAATCGCGAATTTTCGTGCCGATGAGACGTTGGCTCTCGCCGACGGTATCTGCTTCGATACAATCGCGGGATTGTCGCCTGAAATGGTTGAACGTCTGACCGCCGCGCAACCGACGACGTTCGGCGCGGCGGTGCGTGTCGCCGGGGTAACGCCGGGGGCGCTCAGCGCGCTGCTCGCCCATGTTCGTAGCGCGACGTGACGGCGGCTATGCTCGACCGAGCATCGTTCGCCGCCGACTATGGGGTTGGCGACCCGGCGATGGCGCGGCTCGACGCCTATGTGGCGCTGCTCGTCGAATGGCAGGAGCGGATGAATCTCGTCGCGGCGTCGACCCTTGCCGACGTTTGGCAGCGGCATATCGCCGATAGCGCGCAGATCGCGGCCTTGATCGACGCCAACGACGCGACGGTCTGGATCGATATCGGCAGCGGCGCGGGCTTTCCGTCGCTGGTTCTCGCGTTGCTGTGCCCCGGCACGTTCCACCTGATCGAAGCGACGGCGAAGAAATGCGCCTTCCTTGCGGCGGCTGCGGCCAGTCTCGGCGTCGCCGACCGCGTCGTGATCCACAACCGGCGGATCGAAGCGCTGCCGCCGTTCGCCGCCGACATCGTCACCGCGCGGGCGTGCGCGGCGCTGACCCAGTTGTTTACCTGGGGGGCCCCGTTCGGCGGCCGTGCCCAATGGGCCCTGCTGAAGGGGCGCACGGTCGCCGGCGAGGTCGCGGTGGCGGCGCGAGAATTCACTTTCGACCACCGACTCGTCGCTAGCCGAACCGACGACGAAGCGCGTATCATCGTCGCGAGCAACGTGCGAGGGAGGCGATGATGCGAATCGCGATCGCCAATCAAAAAGGCGGCGTCGGCAAGACGACGACAGCGATCAACCTGGCGACGGCGATTGCCGCGACGGGCAAGACCGTCCTGCTCCTCGATATGGACGCGCAGGGGAACGCCTCGACCGGGCTCGGCATCGACCGGCGGGCGCGGACAACGTCGATCTACGACGTGCTGCTCGAGGAGGCGACCCTCGACGACGCCACGATTGCGACCGCCGTGCCCGGCCTATCACTGGTGCCGTCAACGGCGGCGCTAGCCGGGGCGGAGGTCGAACTCGTCGGCCTCGAGCGTCGTCACCGCCGCTTGGCCGACGCGGTCGCGGCGGCGGCCCCTTATGACTATGTCCTGATCGACACGCCGCCGTCGCTCGGGTTGCTGACCCTCAATGCCCTCGTCGCGGCGACGCGAATCCTCGTGCCGCTCCAGACCGAGTTTTTCGCGCTCGAGGGATTGAGCCAATTGCTCAGCACGATCGAGCGCGTCCGCGAAGGACCGAACCCGCATCTGCGGCTGCTCGGCATCGTCCTGACGATGGCCGACAAGCGTAACCGCCTGTCGGAAGCGGTCGCCGCCGACGTCCGCGCGGTGATGGGGAGCGAGGTCTTCGCCACCGCGATCCCGCGTAACGTCCGCCTGTCCGAGGCCCCCAGCCACGGGCTGCCGGCGCTCGTCTATGACATGCGCTGCCTCGGGTCGGCGGCGTATATCGAACTCGCCAGGGAAGTTATCGAGCGAACCATGCTCGTGGGGGATCGGGTCGATGCGTGAACCAAAGCGTGCCGGATTGGGTCGCGGGCTGTCGGCGTTGATCGATGAGGCCGGCCCGGCGGTGACGCGCACCGTCGTCCCCCTCGCGGAGATCGTCGCCAACCCACGCCAGCCGCGCCGCCGCTTCGACGCCGCCGCGATGGACGAGCTGATCGCCTCGGTCCGCGAGCGCGGCATCCTCCAGCCGATTCTCGTCCGCCCCGTCGGCACCGGCGGCGCGCGCCGGTACGAGATCGTCGCCGGGGAGCGGCGCTGGCGCGCGGCGGCGGCGGCGCAGCTGCACGATATGCCGGTCGTCATCCGCGACCTCGACGATGCCGCCGCGTTCGAGATCGCCCTCGTCGAGAATATTCAGCGCGCCGATCTGAATCCCATTGAGGAGGCGGAAGGTTTTCGCCGCCTGATGGACGATCACGGCCACACACAGGACGGGCTGGCGAAGATTGTCGGCAAGGCGCGGAGCCATGTTGCCAACCTGTTGCGTTTGCTCGACCTTTCGCCGGAAATTCGCGATTTGGTGGCGAATGGTGAGCTGCCGCTGGGCCACGCCAAGGCGCTGATGACTGCCGCCGATCCGCTCGCGCTCGCACTCCGAGTCAAGGCGGAAGGGCTGTCGGTGCGGCAGGTCGAGGCGATCGTGCGCAAAGGGACGCCCCGGCCAGGACGGGCGACTGTCGCCATCGACCCCGACCTCACGGCGCTGGAGACACGGCTGGGCGAGGCGCTGGGGATGGCGGTGACGCTGGCGATTCCGGCGCCACCGGCCGGTACGTTGACGATTGCCTTCTCGACGCTCGATCAGCTCGATCTGCTGTGCCGCTTGCTTGAGGCGGCGCACGTGACGTTGCGTCCAAATTAGGCGGGCCAGCAAAGGATGTCGGAACCCTAGCCGCGCGCGGCCTGCACCGACAGGCTGAGCAACAGTTGATTGACAGCGACATCGCCTGCCGAGCCGCTGCGCTTGACCGCGCGCTCGGCGTCGAGAACGCGGGTGAGGGCGGTGCGGATGGCCCCCGTTCGCCACTTCGCCACCTGCATAACGACGAGCGGGCGGTCCTTCCAGAAAATCGGCGGGCGCGCGGCATCGACGGCGCGCGACGCACTCGCGCCACCGTCGACCGCCGCGCGCAGGTCGAGGAGCAGCCACAGACGGCGCGCGACGGCGCGGACCATGACGATGCCGGGAACGGTGGCGGCGAAATCGACAAGCTGGCGGCTAACCTCCGCCGGGTTGCCGCCGACGACGCCGTCAACAAGCGCGCCTAGGTCGGCGTCGGCAAGGTCGGCACCGATGGCGGCGACATCGGCCAGCGCCGCACTGGCCGGGGCGTCGGGCCGGGCATCGACGTAGAGTGCGAGCTTGGCGATCTCCTGCCGGGCGACCCCGCGGTCACCGGCAGTTGCCTGGGCGATGGCGGCGATGGCGTCCCGCGCCAGTCGCAAGCCATAACCGCTGGCGATGTCGACGATGGCGCTCGCCGTCGCGGCGGCGTCGGGGGCATAGCTGACGACGGCGATAGCGTTGGCGGCCGCCTCGACGCGGGCGACGAGTTTCGATCCCTTCTTCAGCGCTCCGGCGACGATCACCACCGGGCTGGTGGCGGCGGCGTCGAGCAGCTGCGATACTGCCCCCACGACGTCTTCGCCGGCATCGTCGACACGGATCACGCGCGTGCCGCCGAACATCGGGATCTCACTGGCGGCGGCGACGAGCGCGGCCGGATCGCCGGTCAGGCTGGCGGCGGCGATCACCAGCTCGCCGTCGGCGTCGGGGAAGCGCCGGGCGACGCTGCGCGCATGATCGGCCGATGCCGACGTGTCGGGACCGTAGAGCAACACCAGCCGGATGCCGGGCGCGAGCTGCGTCAGCGCCCGCGCATCGCCCTTCACCGCGGCGTGGCCATCTCGCCGTCACGGGCGAAGCGGGCGAGGCGGATGACGATCTGATCGGCGAGATCGACCGCGAGGCGATCGAGGGCGGTATTCTCGGCGGCGACGACGGCATAATCCGAACTGACACGGTCGATTCCGGCGTCGGTCGTCGCGGTCGCGTCGAGGACGATCGCCCCGGTTGCGATGGCGACGAGCGTGTATCGCGCGCGCAGCGTGCGGCGTTCGCGCGTTACCGAATTATCGCCCCGAATGCCGAAGCCGAGGATTTGGTCGTCAAGTGTGACTTCGAGCCGATAATGCGGCGTCGCAACCGGATCGCCCATTCGCTGGGCGAGGTCGCCGCGTAACAAATAGCCGGCGCGGTCGGCGATGGGGCCGACGACGATATCGCGCAGTCCAGCGGCGGCGAAGCTCCTGCTCCCCCCCGAATAGACGGGCTGCAGGCCGCAGCCCGACACGGTGAGGAGCACGACGAGGAGGACAACGCGCATCATGCTACAAGGTTTACCAACCGATCAGGGACGACGATTACCTTGCGCGGGACCTTGCCGTCGAGGGCGCGGATGACCTTGTCGCGCGCGAGCACAAGCGCCTCTACAGCGTCGCGCGACGCGCCCTTGGCGATTTCGACACTGTCCTTGAGCTTGCCGTTGACTTGGATTGCGATGGTGACGGTGTCGTCGATCAGCAGCGCCGGGTCGGCGACCGGCCATGGCGCGGTCGCGATCATCCCGTCGTGCCCGCGCCGTGCCCATGCTTCCTCGGCAAGATGGGGGATCATCGGCGCCGCGAGCTGGAGCAGCGTGTCGGTCGCCGCCGACCGCGTCGCCGACGGCGCGGCGCGCTCGAGGATGGTCACGAGTTCGTACAGCCGCGCGACCGCCTTGTTGAACTGCAGCTTGTCGATGTCGGCCGTGACACCGGCGATCGCCTTCGCCGCCGCCTTGGCGGTAGCGAGGTCGTCGCCGTCGCCCGCCGCCGCCAGTGCCAGGCGCCAAACGCGCTGAACCAGCCGCCACGCGCCGTCGATCCCCGCTTCGGACCATGCCAGGTCACGCTCCGGGGGCGAATCGGAAAGCGAGAACCAGCGCACCGCGTCGGCCCCGTACCGCGCGAGGATCGCGTCGGGATCGACAGTGTTGCGCTTCGACTTCGACATCTTCTCGGCGCGACCGACAATAACTTCCGATCCTATCATTTCGCCTTGGGTCGGGACGGCTATGCCCATGTAAGTCCCGCGATGGTCTTGCATCTGCGCAACTTCGCTTGGAGCAAACCAACGGCGCATGATGCGATCATCGTCTGATAAAGCGTTCGTCACCACAACTTCTTGATGATACGTTTCGTGCGTCACCATCCCTTGCGTGAACAGCCCGGTGAACGGCTCGGTCAGGTCGATCTTGCCGATCCGGCGTAGCGCGCGCGTCCAGAAGCGGGCGTAGAGCAGGTGGAGGATCGCGTGCTCGACCCCGCCGATATATTGCGCGACGGGCAGCCACGCCGTGGCGATGGCGGGGTCGAAGGCGCGGTCGGCGGGCGCGCTGGCGAAGCGCAGGAAGTACCACGACGAATTGACGAACGTATCGAGCGTATCGGTCTCGCGCACCGCCGGTCCGGCACACACCGGGCAGCGCACGTGCTTCCATGTCGGGTGGCGGTCGAGCGGATTGCCGGGGGTGTCGAAGGTTACGACCTCGGGTAGGACGACCGGCAATTGGTCGCGCGGAACGGGGACGACGCCGCAGGTATTGCAGTGGATCACCGGGATCGGCGTTCCCCAATAGCGTTGGCGGCTGACGCCCCAGTCGCGCAGCCGCCAGACGGTGGTGCCGGTGCCCCAGCCGCCGTTCACGGCGCGGGCGATGACGGCGGCCTTGGCGGCGTCGATGCTCATCCCGTCGAGGAAGCGCGAATTGACGATTCGCCCGGGGCCGACATACGCCTCGGCTTCGATCTCGACGCCGTCTTCGGGGGCGACGACGGGGAGAACCGGCAGGCCGTATTTGCGGGCGAAATCGAGATCGCGCTGGTCGTGCGCCGGGCAGCCGAAGATCGCGCCCGTGCCATAGTCCATCAACACGAAATTGGCGACGAACACCGGCAGCGTGATCGCCGGATCGAGCGGATGCTGGACGCGCAAACCCGTGTCGTAGCCAAGCTTCTCGCGCGTCTCGACCTCGGCGGCGGCGGTCCCGGTGGCGAGGCACGCGGCGCTGAACGCGGCGAGCGCGGGGTCGCGCTCCCCCAGCGTCTTGGCAATCGGATGGTCGGGGGCGATCGCGGCGAAGCTCGCACCGAACAATGTGTCGGGCCGGGTGGTGAAGACGTCGAAGCGCTCGCTGCCGCCCACAATGTCGAAAGTAAACCGCAGCCCGACACTCTTGCCGATCCAGTTTTCCTGCATCAGCCGAACCTTGTCGGGCCATTGGTCGAGCGTCGTCAGCCCGTCGAGGAGTTCGTCAGCGAAGTCGGTGATTTTCAGGAACCACTGGCTCAGCTGCCGCCGCTCGACGAGCGCGCCCGAGCGCCAGCCGCGCCCGTCGATGACCTGCTCGTTCGCCAGCACCGTATGATCGACCGGGTCCCAGTTGACCGCACTTTGCTTGCGATAGACGAGGCCGCCCGCCATCAGGTCGAGGAACAGCGCCTGTTCGTGGCCGTAATAATCGGGCTCGCACGTCGCGAGTTCGCGGCTCCA
>JANYFA010000067.1 GCA_025362895.1 Sphingomonadaceae bacterium
GGTTACGAGGTCGAGGTTCGGCGTCGCCAGTCCCGCTCCGTCGAGCGCGGTCCATAGCGTATACAGATCGGCCTTGCGGACATGCGCGAGGACGAGGTTCTGGCTGTGCGTCACGCGGATCTCGTCGTGGGCATAGCGTTCAGCGAGGTCGGCGATCAGGTCCATCTGGTCCGCCGAGGCGTCGCCGGGGATTCCGCCGACCGGCTTCAGGCTGATCGTCGCGATGGCATAGCCCGTCTGCTTGTGGACGTGGACGTTCTGATCGACCCATAGCGCGAAGTCGGGATCGCTGCGGTCGATGCTGTTCGGTGCCGAGAGGTCATAATCGGGTTCGGCGAACTGCGTGGCGATACGGTCGTATTCGGCTACCGGGGCATCGAGCGCGAGCGGTTCGAGCTGCGCCCATTCGGCCTCGACCTGCCGGGTGAATTCCGCCGCGCCGATCTCGTGGACAAGGATCTTGATCCGCGCCTTATAGATATTGTCGCGCCGACCGTAGCGGTTGTAGACGCGCAGGATCGCCTCGCAATAGCTGAGATATTGTCCGACCGGGATAAAGTCCCGGACAACGTGGCCGATCATCGGGGTCCGCCCCATGCCGCCGCCAACCCATACCTTGAAGCCGAGCCCGCCCGGCCCGCGCACCAGCTGCAAGCCGATGTCGTGCAGCTGGATTGCGGCGCGGTCGATGTCGCTGGCAATCACCGCGATCTTGAACTTGCGCGGGAGGAAGCTGAATTCGGGGTGGAAGCTCGACCACTGCCGGAGCAGTTCGGCATAAGGGCGTGGGTCGGCAACTTCGTCGGCGGCGGCCCCGGCGAACTGGTCGCTGCTGATGTTTCGGATGCAGTTGCCGCTCGTCTGGATCGCGTGCATCTCGACCGCTGCGAGGTCGGCCATCAGGTCGGGAGCCTCGGCGAGCTTGATCCAGTTGTACTGGATATTCTGCCGTGTGGTGAAATGGGCATAGCCACGATCGTACTTGCGCGCGATGTCGGCCAGCCGGTGCAGCTGCGTGCCCGACAGCGTCCCATAGGGCACGGCAACGCGCAGCATATAGGCATGGAGCTGAAGGTATAGACCGTTCATCAGCCGCAGCGGCTTGAACTGGTCCTCTGTGATTTCATTGGCCAGCCGCCGGGTGACCTGATCGCGGAATTCGGCGACGCGGGCATCGACGATAGCTTGGTCGTAGGTGTCGTAATGGTACATCAGTCAGGCTCACGGTTCAGGTCGAGGCGGACGGTCGGACCGGCACCACGGACGCGCTCGCGCATCGTGCGGGGGCGTGGGCCAGCGACGGTGGCGGTGGCGTCGATCAGGGCGGGGTCGTTGATCCTCTCGGCGGCGAGCGTCTCGGCAAGGAGGGCGTCACCGCCTGTATCGACATCGGCGGCGTCATGCAGGTGGAGGCTCCACCCCTGGCCGTCCCACCATACGACGTCGCCGGTTTCGAGCGTGTTGCCGGTCAGCAGGCGCATATCAGTCCTTCGCTTACGGCGGCGGCGGCGACTCCGCGCGTGACGTCGCCGATGACGAGGAGGGCGGGCGAGATGACACGGTGGGCGACAACCGCGCCGCCCAGATCGGCGAGTAGGGTGCGGACGACGCGCGCGCCGGGCAACGTACCCCGTTCGAGGACGGCACACGGGCAATCGGGGGAGAGGCCGTCGGCGATGAGCTTGTCGGCGATGGCGACAGCGTTGGTCACGCCCATGTAGATGACAAGCGTACGGCCCTTGCCCGCGAGCCCGGCCCAGTCCTGCTCGACGAGGTTCTGGCACGTGCCCGCGACGAAGCTGACCGACGACGCATGTTCGCGGTGGGTCAGCGGCATCAGTGCTCCCGCCGCCGCACCGAGCGCCGCCGAGACGCCGGGGACGACTTCCACCGCGACACCGGCGGCGATGCAGGCATCGACCTCCTCGCCGCCGCGCCCGAAGATGAATGGGTCGCCACCCTTCAGCCGAATGACCGTGTGACCAGCCCGAGCCTCGACGACCAGCAGCGCATTGATCGCGTCCTGCGGCAGGGTGTGACGGTCGCGGCGCTTGCTGACGTCGATCCGGCGCGCACCCGGCGCGAAATCGAGGACGGCCGGGTCGATCAAGCCGTCATGGACGACGACCGCTGCCATCGCCAGCGCGCGGACAGCACGAACGGTCAGCAGGTCAGGCGCACCCGGGCCTGCCCCGACGAGGATGACGCGACCGGAGGCGGCGCGACCGGGGGCGATGACAGACGACTGCATTCTTCTGATATCGGTTGTGCAGTGCGGCAGGGGAAGCAAGGCTTTCTTGGGGCCGGTGAAGGCGACGTAGGGGCGCGAGGATGAACAACTTGACGAAGTTACCCCATGCGCCTCCTAGATGTGTATCCGATACGCTTTCGATCGGTCACGACAGGCTCACAAGATTGAGCGCATCGAGCAGCGCTCCTCGCGCCGCGCGGCACTGCGCCCACAGGCCGGGGCGGGCGACGTCGTCGGGACCAATCTCGACGGGCCAGTGCGCGGCGACGATGCCCGCGATCCGGTCGAGCTTGGCGTCGTCGACGAGGAAACGCGGGTCGACCGTTGCCGGGTCAGCAACCACGCGGAGGCGGAGGCACGCTGGGCCGCCGCCGTTCCGCATCGATTCGCGCACCGCGACGAAGCGCACGGCCCGGATCGGCCCGTTGCCGCCGATCAGGCTGTCGAGATGAGCGGCGACGCGCGAGTTCTCCTGCGCCTCGGTCGGCAGGATGAGCGTCATCGTCGCGTCGGGCAGCGTCACCAGTTGCGAGTTGAACAGATACGACGTGATCGCGTCGGCCAGACTGACGGCGGCGTCGGGGACCGTGATGATTTCCGCCCACGGCGCGACACGGGCGAGGTCGGCAGCGAACCGGGCGGGGTCGGCGAAGGCGAATTCATGGGCGAAGACGACGGTTTCGTTCGCCACCGCGACGACGTCGTTGTGGAACGCCCCGGCGCGGATTGCCGCCGTCGCCTGCTGGACGAACAAGGTGCGCGCCGGGTCGAGACCGTGGCGGCGGGCGACAGCTTCACTGGCGACCCGGCTCTGGCGCGCGGGAAAGCCGCCGCCGTCGACGCCGTAGACAAAGATCTCGACCCCGGGCGCGTCGTGCCGCTCTGCGAGCCGCATATGATTGGCCGCCCCCTCGTCGCCAAAGGTCGGGACGGCATCATGGACGGCGAACGCCGCATTGGCGAAGGCGACGCGCAGCTGCACCAGCGTCGCCGCCGCCTCGTGACTGCGGTGCGGCATCGCCATCAGGTTGGCGACGGTCAGGTGACACTGCCCGTCGCGCGTATCGGCGGCAGGCGAGACCGTCGCGGCGTTCGCGGTCCACATCGGCGACGCCGACATCGCGCGGGCCAGCTGGAGCGGGTCGTCGATCGCGGCGTCGATGGCATAACCGAGGTGGCCCAGCCAGCCCGACGCCGGGCGGTCATGCGGCAACAACACCCCCTGCACCAGCCCGAGCGCGAGCGCCGCGCGCTGTTTGGCAATCCCCTGAAGGGCAGCGTCGCGCGGGCGCGACACCGCCCCGCTATTGCGCGCACTGGCGAGGTTGCCGGGCGACAGCGCGGCGTAATTGTGGCTCGGCCCGATCAGCCCGTCGAAGTTGATTTCGACGATCACGCCCGCAGCCCCGTGGCGATGGCGCCATCGAGGCGGTCGGCTTCGAGGCTGGCGACCGGCCACGCGCAATAATCGGCGGCATAATAAGCGCTGGGGCGGTGGTTGCCGCTCAGGCCGATGCCGCCGAATGGGGCGGAGGAAGCCGCGCCGTTGGTCGGGCGATTCCAGTTGACGACCCCGGCACGGCTTGCCGCCCAGAAGCGGTCGTACAGGGCCGCATCGCCGCCGATCAGCCCGGCGGCCAGCCCGAAGCGCGTGGCATTGGCCTCGACCAGCGCGGCGGCGAAATCGGCGACGCGGACGACCTGAAGCAAGGGGCCGAATAGTTCGGCATCGGGCCGGTCGGCGACCGCCGTGACATCGACGATCGCGGGACTGAGAAACGGGCGGTCGGGATCGAGGCGGACGAGGGCGCGGATTGGTTTGCCGCCGTGCTCGATCAGGCGGTCGTACCCGGCAATGAGAGCGGCGGCGGCGCGATTGTCGATCACCGGCCCCATGAACGGCGCCGGGTCATCGAACGGCGCGCCGACGATGATCCGGTCGACGAGGGCGACGACGCGGTCGAGCAGCGTGTCGGCACCCGGACCAACGATCAGCCGCCGCGCGCAGGTGCACCGCTGCCCCGCCGACAGGAATGCGGACTGCACCACCATCGCCGCTGCCGCATCGAGCGCGTCGTCGGGAATATCCCAGGCGATCAGCGGGTTGTTACCGCCCATTTCGAGCGCGAGAATCCGGTGCGGCGTTTCGGCGAACTGGCGGGCCAATGTCGCGCCCACGCTGGCCGAGCCGGTGAACAGCAGCCCGTCGATATCGGCGGCGGCGAGCGCCTCACCCTCCGCGCGGCCACCCTGGACGACGGTCAACACGCCGCCCGGCAGCCCCGCCGCCGCCCAGCAATCGGCCATGAAATCGGCGACCGCCGGGGTCAACTCGGACGGTTTGAACACGACAGCGTTGCCCGCCAGCAGAGCAGGGACGATGTGCCCGTTGGGCAGATGCGCGGGGAAATTATACGGCCCCAAGACCGCGAGCACGCCGTGGGGCTTATGCCGCAAATGCTGGCGGACGCCGCCGACTTCGCCCGCTCGCGCGCTCGCGCGCTCGGCCTGCGCGGTGACGCCGATGTCGACCTTCGTGGCGACGCTCGCGACCTCAGTTCGCGTCTCCCACAGCGGCTTGCCGGTTTCGCGGGCAATCAACGTGGCAAAGGCGTCGGCGCGTTCCCGGACGACGGCGGCGAAGCGGCGGGTAACGGCGACCCGGTCATCGAGCGCCGTGGCGGCCCAGCCTGGCGCAGCGGCCCGGGCGGTGGCGACGGCGGCGGCGGCGTCCCCGCAGTCGCCTTGCCATACGATTTCACCCGTGCAGGGATCGGTCGAGACGAAATCAGATCCCGACATGCCGCACCTCGTCACCCTGCCCCAGTCGCATCAGCTCGGCTTCGCCCGCCGGAAGCACCAACCCATCAGCGCACCAATCGGCGTGCCCGATCCAGCTGCGGAAATCACCGAGGCGGCCCGCCGCGAGGAGCGCGCGCGGCACCCCCCCCGCGCCGTCCGCGAATTCGGCGACCGGGGCGACGCGCGAGGCCGCGACTGTCCGCATCGCGTCGGTCGGGCACGTCATCGTCGGCCCGCCGTCAAAAATATCGACATAATTATCGTAGCGAAAGCCTTCGGCGAGCAACATCTTATGCGCGGGGACGCCGCGATCGTGCGGGCGGCCGATTACCGCCTGCGCCGCTTCGCTGAGGAGCGAGACGTACACCGGCGACTTGGGCATCAGATCGGCGATGAACTGGTTGCCGTGGACGCTGTTGAACACGTCGGCGTCGCGGAACTCCATCCCGAAGAAGCGCCGCCCGAGGCCATCCCAGAATGGCGAATCGCCGTCGGCGGTGAGAAAGCCGCGCAGCTCGGCGAGCACGGTGTCGGCGAAACGCGCGCGGTGCCCAGCGATGAACAGATACCGGCTGCGCGCGAGAAGCCGCCCAAGGCCGCCGGTACGAAGATCGGGGTGGAGGAACAGGCCGCCGACCTCGCTGACGCCGTCATGATCCGTGCACAGGTTAAGGAGGCGCATCGAAAAGGTTCGCGCCAGCGCCCGCGACGTCTGCGATACGGTCGAAACCTTGTAGCTGTAAAACGGCCATTCGGCCCCGACGCGGCTGAACAGCGCCGCCGTCCCGCCGATCCGCCCGGTCGACGTCTGTTCGAGAATGAGCAGATACATCTCGTCCACCGGCCCGGCGAGATCGGCGGCGAACGACGCCTCCGATCGCGCCAGCCTGGCGGCGAGAGCGGCGCGGTCGGGGGGCAGGTTGGTGAAGCCGCCGCCGGTCAGCCGGGCCAGATCGAGCAGCGCGTCGAGGTCGCTGCCACGCGCCGGGCGGACGTGCCACGTCATGCCACGCCATCCCGCGCAAAACCGTGCGCCGCGACGCGCAGGAGGACGAGGGCCGACAGGCGCGCGCGCTCGACGAAGCTGTCGATCAGGACGAATTCGTCCGCCGAATGGATCGCGCCGCCGCGCACGCCCATCGTATCGACCACGGCGAGCCCTGTAGCGGCGAGGTTGTTGCCGTCGCACACTCCCCCGGTGGCGCGCCAGCCGATCGGTAAGCCGAGGGCCGCGCCGCAGCCGCGCACCAGGTCGAACGCCCGCGCCTGCGTCGCGTCGAGCGGCTTGGGCGGGCGGGCAAAGCCGCCGTCGAGCGAGACACTGACGTCGTGTGCCGCAGCGACGGCGGCGACGGCACCGGCGATCGCGGCGGCGGCATAGGCCTGATCGGCCAGCGTCGCCGGACGGACGTTGAAGCGGACGATGGCGAGGTCGGGAACGATGTTGTTCGGGCCACCGCCATCGATCTTCGCCGGGTTGACCGTGCAGCCGGCCCGGCCCAGCGCGGCGAGGCGGACGATCAGATCGGCGGCGGCGACAATCGCGTTGCGCCCCAGTTCCGGCTCGCGCCCGGCGTGCGCGGCCCGTCCGCGAACGACGGCGCTGAAGTTGCCCGATCCACCGCGCGCGCCCGCAAGCGTCCCGTCGGGGAGCGCGGGTTCGTAGGTCAGGCCGAGGTGGCACCGCACCGCCGCCGCGCGAAGCAGCGCCGCCGAGCCGAGCGACGACACCTCCTCGTCGGCGTTGATCACGACGTCGAAGCCCAGGTTGGGCGTCACGTGCCCGACGGCTTCAAGGGCGGCGAGCATCACCGCGATGCCGCCCTTCATATCGGCGACGCCGGGCCCGTTGACCGTATTGGCATCGACCCGGCGGCTCGACTGGAACGGATGATCCGCCGGGAACACCGTGTCCATGTGGCCGGTCAGCAGGACACGAACGGGGGCGTCGGGGCGGACGACGAGATAGAGATTGTCACCGTGTGCAAGCGGTCGGCAGGTGCCGGAAGAATCGACTGCTTCCGCCGGGCTCGGAACGACGCGGGCGACCGGGCCGAACTGGCCGAACAGCGGCTGCAGCACGTCGGCCATGGCCGCGAGACCGTCGAGGTTGCGGCTGCCCGAATTGATCGCCGACCATGCCAAAGTGCGCGTTAGCATCGATTCCGCCGCAATTCCGGCGAGAACGTCGGCTTCAGCGGTTGTCGGTGGCGCATTCCAGAGGGATTCGGTGGTCACGTGCGCTCTGTAGGAGGTCCGGCGACGAAGCACCACTCACGCCGTCGTTGGCACGCGCCGCATCAGCCGCTATCGGCGCAGACATGATCCGCCTCGCCACGCTTGCCGACGTCCCCGCCCTGCATGCGCTCGTCGAGCGCGCCTATCGCGGCCCGGCATCGCGCGCCGGGTGGACGAGCGAAGCCGACTTCCTAACCGGGCCGCGAACCGACGCGGCGACGCTGACGGCGATCGTCACCGACCCCGCGCAATCGTTTCTGTTGGCGACCTCTGTCGACGCGATCAACGCCTGCGTTGCAGTCAGCGACAAGGGCGGCGGCGTCACCTATCTCGGCATGCTCGCCGTCGAGCCGGCCGGGCAGACGCAGGGGCTGGGCCGGACGATGATCGCCGCCGCCGAGGACCACGCCCGCCGGTTCGGCGCGACTCGAATGGAGATTACCGTGGTCGACCACCGCCGCGCGTTGATCGCGTGGTACGAACGGCGCGGTTACGTCCGGACGGGGGAGATGCGCCCGTTCCCGCCCGAACTCATCGAGGACACGCCGCTGGCGTTCACGGTGATGTCGAAGCCGCTGTAAGCCCGGCCCTGACACGACCGTGTCATCCCCGCTGCTCGTCACGCGCGACCGCCCGTTCGAACAGCCAGACGCGGACGGCGCTCGACAGGTTGGTCGTTCGTGCCTCGTCGATTTCGGCGATCAGCGCGTTGAGGGCAAGGCCGCGCTCGACGGTCGCCGCCCGCAACGCGCGCCAGAATATCGGCTCAAGACTGAGCGACGTCCGGTGACCAGCGATGGTAACCGAGCCCTTGACGAGGGCGGCGGAAGCCTTCGCGGTCATGTGCCCCCGTTACAGCGGGTGGGGTGCGAACCCCTCAATACATATGCTGCCCGCCGTTGATCGATAGGGTCGATCCGGTCACGAAGCCCGCGTCATCCCCGGTCAGGAAGACGACGCCGCGCGCAATTTCGGTCGCCTGACCCAACCGCCCGGCGGGAATCTTGGCGACAATCTTCTCCAGCACGTCGGCGGGGACAGCGGCAACCATATCGGTGTCGATATAACCCGGCGCGATCGCGTTGACCGTGACGTTGACCCGCGCGCCTTCCTGCGCCAGCGCCTTGGTAAAGCCGTGGATGCCCGACTTCGCGGCGGCGTAGTTGACCTGCCCATATTGCCCGGCCTGCCCGTTGATCGAGCCGATGTTGACGATGCGCCCGAACTTGCGCGTGCGCATCCCCGGAAAGGCCGCCTTGGCCATGTTGAAGCAGCCGCCGAGATTGACGCGGATAACTTCGTCCCACATCTCGTAAGTCATCTTGAGGAGCGTTCCGTCGCGGGTGATGCCGGCGTTGTTGACGACGATATCGACACTGCCGTGGTCGGTCTCGATCGCGGCGACGGCGTCGAGGCACGCTTGATGGTCGGCGACGTTCCATTTGACCGAGGCAATGCCGGTACGCTCGGTAAATTCGGCGGCCTTCTTGTCGTCGCCGCCGTAATTGGCAACGACGGTTGCCCCCGCCGCCGTAAGCGCGAGGCTGATCGCCTCACCGATGCCGCGTGTGCCGCCTGTAACGATTGCGATCCGTGCCATGTTGCGCCTCTCCCCAAAGCGTACTTGTCAGCAACTCTAGGTCGCGGGGAGCCAACCGGCAAGCTCGCGCCGCACGATCGCGGTCAGCGCCGCATTCCCCGGCACCCCGGCGTTAAGGCACGGCAGATAGGCGAAGTGCGTTCCCCCGGCGGCGGCGAAGGTGGCGCGTCCCTCCATCGCGACTTCCTCGAGCGTTTCGAGGTTGTCGGCGCTGAACCCCGGACACATGACGACCAGCTTCGTAACGCCGCGCGCCGGCAGTTCGGCGAGCGTCGCGTCGGTGTACGGCTTCAGCCATTCGGCGCGGCCGAGGCGGGACTGAAACGACACTTGAAGCGGCGTAGCGATCCGTTCGCTCAGCAAGCGCGCGGTCTTCCGGCACTGGCAATGATACGGATCGCCCTTGTCGAGCGTCGATCGCGGCATCCCGTGGAACGACGTCAGCAACAGATCGGGGGTCCAGTCGAGACCGGCGACGCCCGCCGCAAACGTCTCCGCCAGCGCGTCGATCAACAGCGGGTCGTCGTGGTACGGCGGCAGCGTTCGGATTGCGGGCTGCCACCGCCACTTCATCAACGTCGCGAACACCTTATCGTTGACCGTCCCCGTGGTCGCGCTCGAATATTGCGGGTAGAGTGGCGCGATCAGGATGCGTTCGCATCCAGCGGCCTTGAGCGCCGCCAGCCGGTCGGGGATCGTTGGCGTACCATAGCGCATCGCCCAGTCGACAATGACATCGGTCCCCAGATCGCGGGCCAGCGCCGCGGCCTGCGCGATGGTGATAATCCGCAGCGGCGAATCGTTCGCCTGCGTGTCCCACACCTTGGCGTAATTCGCCGCCGTCTGCTTCGGGCGGGTCATCAGCACGACCCCGCGTAGCAGCGGCTGCCACAGGATTGGCGGCAGCTCAACGACGCGACGATCCGACAGGAACTCCGCAAGGTAGCGCCGGACCGGCCCGGTCTCCGGCGCATCAGGGGTCCCCAGATTCACCAGGAGAACGCCGACCCGACCGAAGGCAACCGGCGGATGGCCGGCAGGTAACGTCGCAGCGGCGGACATCATGCGATGAAGGGCAGGCTTCGCATCCGCGTCCCGGTCGCCGCGAAAATCGCGTTGGCGACAGCGGGAGCGATCGGCGGCGTCCCCGGTTCCCCGCCACCGCCGTGCACCGCATCGGAGGCGACGATGATCGTATCGATCGACGGCGCGTCGGCGAGCATCAGCGACGGGAAGCCATCGAAATTGGTCTGCTCGACGCGCCCGTCGGCAAAAGTGATCCGCTGCTTCAATGCCGCACCGAGGCCATAGGCAATGGCGCCCTCGACCTGCGCGCGCAGCCCGTCCGGGTTGACGACCTGCCCGCAATCGATTGCCGCCCAGACGTGGCGCACGCGCGGAGGTTCGCCGACAACGCATTCGACCTCGGCAACCTGCGCGACGATCGAGCCGAAGCTCGCGTGGAGGGCGACGCCACGTCCGATCCCGGGACTGTCCGACCCGAGCGGCGGCGCGGCCTTCAGCACAGCGCGGAGAACGGCGGCATGGCGCGGCTCCTTCGTCAGCATCGCCAGACGGAACGCGCCGGGGTCGGCCCCCGCCGCATGAGCGAGTTCGTCGACGAAGCTCTCTACGAAGAACGCGCTGAAGCTATGGCCGACCGAGCGCCAGAAGCCGAGCGGGACGGGCGTGGCGACGAGCGCGTGTTCGACGCGGATGTGCGCCATGTCATACGGCAGTTGCGTCGCGCCATCGACCCCGTCCGCCGAGGCCTTTGGTGCCCCGGCCATTGCCGGCAGATTGCGCGACGTGACGCTCGAGGCGACGTCGGGCACGGCGATCCGCGAGTCCCATGCCACGATTCGCCCGTTCGCCACCGATCCACGCATTCGCGCCGCGGCGCCGGGCCGGAACTTGTCATGGGCGAGATCCTCGGCCCGCGACCAGACGAGCTGGACCGGGCGCTTGACCGCCTTCGCGATCAGCACCGCCTGGACGACGGCGTCGTTCTCGATCTTGCGCCCGAAACTGCCGCCGATCAGCGTCGGGTGGACGGTAACGTCGCTTTCGGCCACGCCCGTTGCCTTCGCCACCGCCCACGTTGCAAGCGTCAACGATTGCGTCGGCGCCCAGACCTCGACTTTGCCATTATCGATCCGCACCGTCGCGTTCATCGGTTCGAGCGCGGCATGGGCGATATAGGGAACGCTATAGTCCGCCGTTATGACCGCACCGCTCGACAAAGCGGCAGTGGCATCGCCATCGGTTCGCACCGCCTTCGCATCGGTTGCGGTAAGGGCGGCGTGTGGCGCATCCGCCAGCCACGGCCCGGCGGGGTGATCCTGCGCCGCGAAGACCGGAACGATCGCCGCGACCGCTTTCGATGCCGCCCACCACGTCGTTGCCACCGCCGCAACCCAGGTCGGGCCGTGGACGATGTCGATCACCCCGGGCATCGCTCGCGCGGCGGCGTGATTGGCGCTGACCAGCGCAGGCTCGCCGACCGGCCCGGCGCGAACGGCGGCAAAGACCATGCCCGGCAAACGGACATCGGCCCCGAAGTGCGCCGAGCCGTCGGTCTTGCCCGGAATATCGAGCCGCGCCACCGCCGTACCCAGCAGCGGTGATTTCGTCCGCAACACCGGCGACGACGGCGCATCGCCCGGCACCACCTTGCCCGCGACGTCGGCGAAACGGACCCGCTGCGCCTTGTAAACCACGAAGCCATTGTCGGTGTCGCACTCGCGCCCGTCGACGCCCCAGTCACGCGCGGCGGCGCGGCACAGCATTTCCCGCGCGGCAGCCCCCGCCGCGCGCATGGGGGCGGCGAAGCCGCGAACCGAGGTGCTGCCGCCCGTCAGCTGCATATCGAAATGGTCGATGACGCCGCCCGTGCCCCAGCGCGCGAAACCCTGCAGGCTGGGCGGCATCGCGGCGGTCATATCGAGTGTCATCCCGCGATTGGCGTAGATCGGATTGAGCGGCGCGGGCTCGATCGACACGGTATTCCAGTCGGCCCCCAGTTCCGCCGCTACAATCTGCGCCAGCGCCGACCCGACACCCTGCCCCATTTCGGCCTGAGGGATCGCGATCACGACGCGCCCGTCGGTGCCGATTTTGACGAAGCCGTTGACGATCGTCTCATCGGGAGCCGCCGCCCAGTTGAGCGGGTGTGATCGCGGCCACATAGCGTAACCGACCGCCAGCCCAGCGACCGCGCCGGTGCCAATCAGGAAAGCGCGGCGGCTCGGCCGGCTCCGCCGCTTCGGCTCAGGGGACACGGACGGGGGCGCGACAGCAGTCATGATCCAGCGTTAGCGTAGTGACGGCGGCTTGTCGAAGGTGTCGTGGTGACGCGCGTTAAGGTGTTCTCGGCCGAACCAACGCAGCGCAGGCTCTACGCCGCGAACTGATTCATCGTATTGTGCGCGCCGCCCGCCTTCAACGCCGCTTCGCCCGCGAAATACTCCTTGTGGTCGTCGCCGAGGTCGGAGCCGCTCATATTCTGGTGGCGGACACAGGCGATCCCCTGGCGGATTTCGGCTCGCTGAACGTTCTTTACGTAGCCGAGCATCCCCGCCGCGCCGAAATATTCGCGTGCCAGATTGTCGGTCGAAAGCGCCGCCGTATGATAGGTTGGCAGAGTGATCAGGTGGTGGAAGATCCCCGCTCGCTTGGCGGCGTCGGCCTGGAAGGTGCGGATGCGCTCGTCCGCCTCCTGCCCGAGGTCGGTCGTGTCATAGTCGACGCTCATCAGCCGCGCGCGGTCATAAGCCGACACATCGATGCCCGCCGCCGCGCGCGCGTCGTAAACCTGCTGGCGGAAATTCAGCGTCCAGTTGAACGACGGTGAGTTATTATAGACCAGCTTGGCGTTCGGGACGACGGCGCGGATGCGGTCGACCATCCCGGCGATCTGCTCGATGTGCGGCTTTTCGGTCTCGATCCACAGCAGGTCGGCACCGTGCTGCAGCGACGTGATGCAGTCGAGGACACAGCGATCCTCGCCCGACCCGGCGCGGAACTGGTACAGGTTCGACGGCAGGCGCTTAGGACGCATCAACTTGCCGTCCTGAACGATTACGACATCGCCGCTGCGCGCGGTGTCGGCGGTGACTTCGTCGCAATCGAGGAAGCTGTTGTACTGATCGCCCAGGTCGCCGGGCGTGTGGCTGATCGCGATCTGCTTGGTCAGGCCGGCCCCGAGCGAGTCCGTCCGGGTG
>JANYFA010000102.1 GCA_025362895.1 Sphingomonadaceae bacterium
TCGTCGGCGGCGGCGTCGGCCGATTGCAGCGCCGACGGCGCGACCATCGTCACGATGGTGAAGTCGCGGTCGGTGATCACCGATGTCACGCCCTCGGGCAGCTTGACCGCCGAGATGTGGACCGAGTCGCCGATGTCGAGACCCGCGAGAGAGATGTCGATCTGGTCGGGGATCGCGTCCGACGGGCAACTCAGCTCGATCTCGTGGCGCACGATGTTGAGCGCCCCGCCCCGCTTCATGCCGGGCGACTTGTCTTCATCGATGAAGTGAACAGGGACGGCGACGGTGATCTCCGAACCGGCGGCGAGCCGCAGGAAGTCGACGTGGATCGGACGGTCGCTGACCGGGTGGAACTGGACGTCGCGCGGCAGGGTGCGCTCGACGGTGCCGTCGACATCGACCTCGACGACCGAATTCATGAAGTGGCCGCCCGACAGCAGCTTTGTCAGCTCCTTCAGGGGGACGTGGATCATCGTCGGGGTAGACTTGTTGCCGTAAATCACGGCGGGGACGCGACCGGTCAGGCGCACGGCTCGTGAGGCTCCCTTGCCTCCACGATCGCGCACCGAGGCCGCGAGTTTCATCGCTTCGCTCATGTGCTGTTCTCCAAAACCCGCGCGCCTCCAGGGATGCGGGCGCGGGAGCGGGAGCATTAGAGCAGAATGTGGATAAGAGCAAGGATGGACGGGGCGCACCCGCTCCCCACGGTCCCCGCGAAGGCGAGGATGACGTAACAGTAAGCGTGTGTGGACGAAAGCCCTACGGCACCCGCTCGACCACCAGCCCCTTCGCCCGCAGCAGCGCGACGACGCTCCCCGCGCCGCCCAGATGCCCCGCGCCGACGGCGACGAACACCGTACCCGGTACGCCCAGCCGCGCCGCGATCCATTCGGCCCACGCCTTGTTGCGGTCGGCCAACAGCGCACGCGCGAGCGCGGGCGTCGCGCGGAAATCCTTGTCGAAATCAGCCGCCAGCGCGTCGACCTCGCCCGCCTGCCAATAGGCGACGAGGGCGTTGGTATCGTCGCGCATCGTCTTCAGATCGTCGACGGTCGCATCGAGCAGCGCGCGTGCGTCGGTTTCCGGCAGATTGTCGAAGATGCGGAGCTGTGCCTCGGGCGTCTCCAGCCCGATGACCGCATGATGAGCGACGCGGGCACGCGCGGTCAGCGCCGGTTCGACGCCGTCGGTTTGCGCGAACCCCATCTGGTTAACCGCCCCATCACCGATGGCGATCGCCGCGAGCCACGTCTTCATCCCGTCAAGCTGGCTCGCGTTCAGCCCCAGCGCCGACACTCCGGCAAGGAGCGCGGCGCGTTTCGACGGCGCGACGCGCGCAGCAAGCGGCGGCAGGCCTGGCTTCACCCCCAGCGCGGTGACGAGCGGACCCAGACCTGCCGGATCGTCGGGCAGGATCGTCTCCAGCACGAGCGTGTCGGCGGCGTCGATCCGCGCGGCGATGCGTGGCGACAGCCAGTTCGTCCCGGGCGGCAGCGCATGGACCGTGCCGAACAGGGTGATGTCGGTCGTCGCCGAATGAACGCGCCACATCGCCGGTTGCGCTCGGGCCGGTTCCGCTCGGGCCGGTTCGGCGAGGGCCGGGGCGGATAGCGTGGCCATCGCGGCACACCACGCGACAAATCGGGCAAAACCAGTCATTATCGGGGCTATACCGATGCGCGCGCCCCGTTGCGAGTCGCCGCCGTTCGCACTATGTCCGGCGCGTCAACGACCCAAGCGAGATCCATGGCTTTCAAACTTCCCGACTTCAACGACCGCAAGACGGCCGCTGCCGCCGCCCGCGCCGCCGTCCTCGAAAAATTCAAGGCCAAGCCCGAGGCGACGCCCGAGGAACTTGCCGAGCGCGCTGCCGTCGCCGCTCGCCAGGAAGCGAAGCAGAAGGATAAGGCGCAGGCGCTGAAGGACCGCATCGCCGCCGAAAAGGCCGCCGTCATCGCCGCACGCGAGGCGAAGGAGGAAGCCGCCCGCAAGGCCGCGGAAGACGCGCTCATCACCGAAGAAATGAAGGCGGCGGCGAAGAAGGCCGAACGCGACGCCAAATACGCCGCGCGCAAGGTCGCGAAGAAGGCCGCGAAGCGGTAGGCTGGTTCTCTCCGTGAGCGGGGAGGACGGGAGGGGCGCACGGCGCGACCCGCGCTTGCCCCCTCTCGCCCCCCTCGCTACACCCCGCCTCGTCCATGTTGCAGCCGCGAACAACTCCGTCCACTTTTCAGGACATGATCCTGACGCTCCAGCATTATTGGAGCGACCGCGGCTGCGTCATCCTCCAGCCTTACGACGTCGAAGTCGGGGCGGGCACGTTCCACCCGGCAACCGTCCTCCGCGCGCTCGGCCCCGACCCGTGGCGCGCCGCCTATGTTCAGCCGAGCCGCCGCCCGTCGGACGGGCGCTACGGCGACAATCCCAACCGGCTCGGCGCCTATTACCAGTTCCAGGTCATCCTCAAGCCGTCGCCGCCCGACATCATCGATGCGTATCTCGGCAGTCTCGCGGCGATCGGTATCGACGGCACCGCCCATGATATCCGCTTCGTCGAGGACGACTGGGAAAGCCCGACGCTTGGCGCGTGGGGGCTGGGCTGGGAAGTATGGTGCGACGGCATGGAAGTGTCGCAATTCACCTATTTCCAGCAGGTCGGCGGGATCGATTGTGCGCCGGTGAGCGGCGAAATCACTTTTGGTCTCGAACGGCTGGCGACGTATATCCAGGGCAAGGCTTCGGTCTATGACCTCGATTATGGCGGCGGGCGGACCTACGGCGACGTGTTCCGCGAAAACGAGCGCGAGTTCAGCGCGTACAGCTTCGAAGCCGCCAACACCGACCTGTTGTTCAAGCAGTTCGCCGACGCGGCGGGCGAATGCCGCGCCCTCGTCGACCGCGCCCTGCCGCTCCCGGCGTACGACCAGGCGATCAAGGCGAGCCACATCTTCAACCTGCTCAACGCGCGCGGCGTCATCAGCGTGGCGGAACGCGCGGCGTATATCGGGCGCGTCCGCGACCTGACGAAGGCGGTGTGCGAGGGCTGGGTCGCGAAGAATGGGTGGGCGGCGTGAAGAATGCGATCGCCTCTCCTCCCCATCAGGGGAGGGGATCGTGAATTTCCTCCTCGAACTCCTCACCGAGGAAATCCCTGCGCGGATGCAGGCCGCCGCCATCGCGCAGTTGAGCCAACGCTTCACCGCCGGGGCTGCCGCCGCCGCGCTGCCGGTCGGCGCAGTGGCCGCGTTCGTCACCCCGCGTCGCCTCGTCCTGATCGCTTCCGACGTCGCGCCCGCCAGCGCCGGGACGAGCGACGAGCGCCGTGGTCCCCGCGCCGACGCCCCCGACGGCGCGATCGCCGGGTTCGTGAAATCGACCGGCCTCGCGCGCGACCAGCTCGAGGAGCGCGACACGCCGAAGGGCAAGTTCCTGTACGCAACGATCGCCACCCCTGGCCGCCCCGCGACCGGCATCCTCGCCGACCTCATCCCCGCGATCGTCGCCAGCTTCGACTGGCCGAAGTCGATGCGCTGGGGCGCGGCGTCGATCAGCACCGCCAGCCCGCGCTGGGTTCGCCCGCTCAGCAGCATCGTCGCGCTTCTGGGCGACGTGGTCGTGCCGTTCACGGCGGCGGGAATTGCAAGCGGGCGGACGACGTTCGGCCACCGCTTCCTGTCGTCCGGCGAGATCGCGGTCGCGTCCGCCGACACCTATGTCGATCAGTTGTTCGCCGCCAAAGTGCAAGTTCATTACGGTGAGCGCGTCGTCGAGATTCTTCGTGAGCGCGACAGGCTGGCAGCCGACGCCGGACTTCGCGTGGTTGAAGATTCTTATTTGGTTGATGAAAACGCCGGGCTGACCGAGTGGCCGGTGCCGCTGCTCGGACGATTTGACCCGGCCTTCCTCGACGTGCCGCGCGAGGTCATCCAGCTGACGATGCGGACCAACCAGAAATATTTCGCGTGCACCGACGCGGACGGCGCGCTGGCCCCAGCGTTCGTGTGCGTCGCCAACCTGCCCGATGCGGAAGGAGCGATCGTCGCGGGCAACCGCAAGGTCCTCGCCGCGCGCCTGAGTGACGCCAAATTCTTCTGGGATGCCGACGTTGCCCGGGTAAAGGCGGACGGGCTGGCAGGGTTCACCCCGAAGCTCGCCGACATCGTGTTCCACGAAAAACTCGGCACGGTCGCCGACAAGGTCGAGCGGGTGGCGAGACTGGCGCGCTGGCTGGTCGAGAGCGGGGCGTTAAAGCCGCTCGCCGGGGTCACCGCCGCCCCGAAAAACCCGGTTGCGGGCGAGGCTGGCCCCCAAATCGACAGCGTGGAACAGGCCGCGGTCGCCACCTTGGCCACCCTCGCTGAAACCGCCGCGCGGCTGTGCAAGGCCGATCTCGTCAGCGCGACGGTTGGCGAGTTTCCCGAGGTGCAGGGCATCGCCGGCGGCCACCTCGCGACCGCGCAGGGCCTCGACCCGCAAATCGCCGCCGCGATCCGCGACCATTACAAACCCGTCGGCCCGAGCGACGCCGTGCCGACCGCGCCGGTGACGGTGGCAGTGGCTCTGGCCGACAAGTTGGATACGTTGTTCGCCTTTTTCGACGTTGAAGAGTTGCCGACGGGATCCCGCGACCCGTATGCGCTCCGCCGCGCCGCATTGGGGGTGCTGAGACTGGTATTGCCGCACAAGCTATACATCGGCGCCGCAGCAATTGAGTGGCTCGGCCAGAGCGACGAGCGTCGACCCTTATCTATCGTCGACATTCAACGGCGGAAAATCATCCTCAGCGTCACAGACTTTCTTCTGAATCGGCTCGAAGTTCAGCAACGAGAAGCTGGGGTGCGCCATGATCTCATAGCCGCATCTCGCGAATGGGGCTCGATGGATGATGGTCGCCTTGACCGCGTTGTTGCGCGGGCGAAAGCACTTCAGGCTGTCCTCGCGACCCCCGATGGGGCTAGTCTTCTCGCGGGCTATCGGCGGGGGGCGAATATCGTGCGGATCGAGGAAGGCAAGACACCGGGGGTCAGCGACGGCGGGGTCGAACCCGACCTGCTGACCGAAGCCGCCGAGATCGCGCTGAACGCCGCGCTCGACGCCGCCGTGCCCGAAGCGGCGAGCGCCGTCGCCGCCGAGGACTTCGCCGGGGCGATGACGGCGCTCGCGCGGCTCCGTCCGGCGGTCGATGCGTTCTTCGAACACGTCACGGTCAACGCGCACGAGGCGAACGTCCGCCGCAACCGCCTCGCGCTGCTCGCGCGGCTGCGGACGGCGGTTCATTCGGTCGCCGACTTCTCGAAGATCGAAGGGTAGAACGCGGTCGGCGGATAAGTTTGTGCAACCTTCCGAATGTGCATCTTTTGAAAAACGCGGTCGTTTCGTGAATCTGTATAACCTTCCGAGGATCGCCGATGGCCACCGCCCCCGCCGCTGATGACAACCAGTTCGTCTATCGCTTCGGCGGCGGGACGGCCGACGGCGATGCGGGGATGAAGACGCTGCTCGGCGGCAAGGGCGCGAACCTGGCGGAAATGGCGTCGATCGGCCTGCCCGTCCCGCCGGGGTTCACCATCGCGACGAGCATGTGCCAGGTCTATTACGACGGCGGCGAAACCTTTCCCGCGAGCCTCAAGGCGGAGGTCGCTGCCGGCATCGCGCATATCGAGAAGACCGTCGGGTCTGTCGGCTTCGGCAGCGCCACCAATCCGCTCCTCGTCTCGGTCCGCTCGGGCGCGCGGGTGTCGATGCCGGGGATGATGGACACCGTCCTCAACCTCGGCCTCAACGATGTGACGGTCGAGGGGCTGGCGACGATCAGCGGCGATGCGCGCTTCGCGTGGGACAGCTATCGCCGCTTCATCCAGATGTACGCCGACGTCGTGCTGGGGCTCGACCATTATCTGTTCGAGGAGGCGCTCGAAATCCTCAAGGAGGACCGCGGCGTCGAGCTTGATACTGAACTGTCTGCCGACGACCTCAAGCGCCTCGTCGCTGATTATCTCGCCAAGGTTGCGACCGAACTGGGGCGGCCGTTTCCGCAGGACGTCCACGCGCAATTATGGGGGGCGATCGGCGCAGTGTTCGGATCGTGGAAGTCGGAGCGCGCGCGCGTCTACCGCCGGATCAACGACATTCCCGAGGCATGGGGCACCGCCGTCACGGTGCAGGCGATGGTGTTCGGCAACATGGGCGCGACGTCGGCCACCGGGGTCGCCTTCACCCGCGATCCGTCGACGGGGACGAAGGCGCATTACGGCGAGTTCCTGATCAACGCGCAGGGCGAGGACGTCGTCGCCGGCATCCGCACCCCGCAGTATTTGACGAAGGCTGCTCGCGAGACGGCGGGGGCGAAGGCGGCGTCGATGGAGGAGGCGATGCCGGTGGTGTTCGCCGAGCTGGCGGGCGTGTTTGACCTGCTCGAAGGCCATTACCGCGACATGCAGGACATCGAATTCACCGTCCAGCAGGGCAAATTGTGGATACTCCAGACGCGGTCGGGCAAGCGCACCGCCAAGGCCGCGCTCAAGACCGCCGTCGACATGGCCGAGGAGGGCCTGATTACCCAGCGCGAGGCGATCCTGCGCGTCGATGCCGCCGCGCTCGACCAGTTGCTCCACCCGACGCTCGATCCGAACGCGCCGCGTGACGTGCTGACCAAGGGCCTGCCCGCGTCGCCGGGGGCGGCGAGCGGGGTCGCGGTGTTCGATTCGGAAACCGCCGAGCGCCGCGCCGGGCTGGGCGAGGACGTCATCCTCGTCCGCACCGAAACCTCGCCCGAAGACATCCACGGCATGGTTGCGGCGAAAGGCATCCTGACCGCACGCGGCGGAATGACGAGCCATGCCGCCGTCGTCGCGCGCGGCATGGGGCGACCGTGCGTCAGCGGCGCCGGAGCGCTGTCGGTCGACCTGAACACCCGCACCGCGCGCTGTGCAGGGCGAACGATCACGGAGGGTGACGTGCTGACGATCGACGGTTCGACCGGCGAAGTCATGGCCGGCAAGGTCGCGACCGTCGAACCCGAGCTGCACGGCGACTTCGGGCGGTTGATGGAATGGGCTGACACCCACCGGCGGATGAAGGTGCGGGCGAACGCCGAAACGCCGCTCGACTGCAAGGTCGCGCGCCAGTTCGGGGCGGAAGGCATCGGCCTGTGCCGCACCGAACATATGTTCTTCGAAAGCTCGCGCATCACCGCCGTTCGCCAGATGATCCTGGCGGAGGACGAGGCCGAACGGCGCGCGGCTTTGGCGGTCCTCCTCCCCGAACAACGTGCTGATTTTGCTGCGTTGTTCACGATTATGGCGGGGCTGCCGGTAACGATCCGCCTGCTCGACCCGCCGCTCCACGAGTTCCTGCCGCACGCCGAAAGCGAATTCGGCGATGTCGCAGCCGCCGTCGGCCTGTCGGTCGACGCGCTCAAGCGGCGGGTGGCGGAATTGCACGAATTCAACCCCATGCTCGGTCATCGTGGCTGCCGCCTCGGCATCACCTACCCCGAAATCTACGCGATGCAGGCGCGCGCAATTTTCGAGGCGGCGGTCGATGTCGCGATGGCGAGCGGCGCAGCGGTTGTGCCCGAGGTGATGGTGCCGCTGGTCGCGACACCGCGCGAACTCGACATCACGCGCGCCGCGATTCAGGCCGAGGCGGAGGCGGTCTTCGCCGAAAAGGGGCACCGCCTCGACTACCTCGTCGGCACGATGATCGAGCTGCCGCGCGCGGCGTTGCGGGCGAAGGAAATCGCCGCGCATGCCGACTTTTTCTCGTTTGGAACCAACGATCTGACGCAGACAGCGCTCGGCATCAGCCGCGACGACGCGGCGAAGTTCCTCACCGCGTATGTCGAGCAGGGTATCTACGCCCGTGATCCGTTCGTCACGATCGACATCGACGGCGTCGGCGAACTCATCGCACTGGCGGCGGAACGAGGGAGAGCGGCTAAGCCATTGATAAAGTTGGGAATATGCGGCGAACACGGCGGCGATCCGGCGAGCATCGCCTTCTGCGAGTCGCTCGAATTGGACTATGTCAGCTGCTCACCGTACCGGGTGCCGATCGCCCGGCTGGCGGCGGCGCAGGCGGCCTTGCGGGCGGGCTGATCGGCGCCGGAAATGCCCTCCTAGGGGTAACTTCGTTCAGTTGTTCAGCTTCGCGGCGGCTAACCCAGCTTGCCGAACCGCGCCTCATATTCGGTCATCCGCCCTTCGTCGATCAACGCCGCCTGCTCGACCAGCCGATCGCGCGCCACACGCCCGTTAAAGGCTCCCAGCCGCGTGTCGGCGTCGGTCGCCTCGTCGGGGGTCAGTCGCGCGAGGCGATCGATCGACCCGAGGCCGAGGGTGTCGAGCGCCGCGGCGAACTTGTCGCCGACGCCCTTTAGGCGGCGAATGTTGGGGGCCGCCGGGTTAGCCGTCATCGGCTCGAGCGCCGCCATCGGGGCCATCTGGAACATCGGGGCCAGTGCCACGATCCCCGGCAGCGGTGCCTGTACCGGTCGCTTTGCCTTGGCGAGGTCGCGCTTCAGCCGGTCGATCTCGTCGGCGAGCGGGCGCATCGCGACTTGGCTCGCCGCCAGCTCGCGCTGCGCCGCATCGGCCTGTGTCCGCGCCGCGGCGGTGGCGGCGGCGTTGGCGACCGAATCTGTGGCACCGGCTAGGCGGCGCGCGCGCCCGCCCCAGATCAGCCGCCCGAGGAACAGGCCGATCATGATGCCGGCGAGCACCCAGCCAAGGGCCAGCGGAGCGAACACGAAAGTCGTCGGCATTGTCGGTCCTTAGTCGCCGGCGCGCGGGAGTGACGCGGCGGGTGGTTCGACAGTCTTTCTACTGCTAATCGAGCGCGATGCCAGCCGCCCATCCCGCGTTTGCGTTGCCCGCCGTTCCGTCGCGCCGCCTCACCCTTGCCGCCGTCCTCATCGTACTGCTGCTGTCGGCGCTCGACGGAACGATCGTGTCGACGGCGATGCCGCGCATCATCGCCGAGCTGCAGGGGCTCGAACGGATCGCGTGGCTGGGGACCGCGTATCTGCTCGCGTCGACGGTGACCGTGCCGATCTACGGCAAGCTCGGCGACCTGTACGGTCGCCGTCCGATCCTCGTGTTCGGCGTCGTCGTCTTCCTGGCGGGCTCGATGCTGTGCGGGCTGGCGGGCGAATTCAGGGCGCTACCCCTCGTCGGCGACGGCATGAACCAGTTGATCGTCTGCCGCGCGCTTCAGGGCATCGGCGCGGGGGCGTTGACGACGGGGGCCTTCGCCGCAATCGCCGACATCGTACCCCCCGCCGAGCGCGGGCGGTACGTCGGGCTGTTCGGCGCGATGTTCGGCTTCGCCAGCATCGCCGGTCCCGTCATCGGCGGCGCGCTTACCGAACACGCGACCACCGCGCTCGCCGGTCATGTCATCAGCGGCTGGCGCTTCGTGTTCTACGTCAATCTGCCCCTCGGCGCGGTCGCGCTGTGGATCCTGACCACCCGGCTGCCCAATACCGGGGCGCAGGCGGGGGGTGAGCGGCGGATCGACTGGAGCGGCGCCGCGCTGATCTTCGTCGCCTTCGTGCCCCTCCTCCTCGCGCTGTCGTGGGGCGGGCACCAGTTCGCGTGGGCGTCGCCGGTGATCGTCACGATGATCGGTGGCGCGATCGCCGCCCTCGCCGCCCTCATCGTCACTTCACGCGGCAAGGGGCACGCCGTCGTCCCACTCGACCTGTTTGCGGAGCCGGTCTTCGCCTGGGGCAACCTCGCGCTGTTCATTATCAACATCGCCTTCATGGGGCTGGTCATGTTCCTGCCGCTGTATCTCCAGGTCGCGCGCGGTGTCAGCGCAACCGACAGCGGCTTTGCGCTGCTCCCGCTGATGGGCGGGATTCTCGTCGCGAGCATGATCTCGGGGCAGGTCACCAGCCGGACGAAACAGTATAAGCCGATCATGGTCGTGGGCGCGGTCGTTACCCTGATCGCCGTCGCGATGATGCTGCAGATCGGCCCCGATACGTCGCGCGCCGGGCTGCTGTGGCGGTTGGCGCTACTCGGGTTCGGCCTCGGCCCGGCGCAGGGTATGTTCACGCTGGCGATCCAGAGCGC
>JANYFA010000117.1 GCA_025362895.1 Sphingomonadaceae bacterium
CTCGCGCGTCGCGAAGCCGCGCGCTTCGCCTTCCTGTTCGACGAAATAGTCGATCGCCTTCTCGCGGCTCCAGCGGAGGTGGTGGAGGCCGGTGTCGACGACACAGCGATTGGCTCGGAACAGCTGGAACTTGAGGTAGCCGAGACGCCCCAGCGGGTCGTCGTCGTACATCCCGATCTCGTCGGCCAGCTGCTCGGCGTACAGCGCCCAGCCTTCGCCGTACCCTGAGAAGCCCCCCGCCTTGCGGATCAGCGGCAACTTGTTGTTGCCGAGCGCGAGGCCGCCCTCGAACTGGTGCCCCGGCAGGCCTTCGTGGAACACCGTCGTCGACAGGCAGAATTTCGGCCATTCGGCGCTGTCGTGGAGGTTGAAGTAGACCAGCCCCGGGCGCGACCCGTCGAGCGGCGGCGACTGGCTGAACGCCGACGCCGCCCCCGCCTCGGTCGCGGCGGGAACGCGGCGGACCTCGAACCTATAATCGGGCATCCGGTTGAACACGCCGGGTAGCCGCGGGCGGATGTCGGCGAGGCGCTTGTTGCAATAGGCAATTTCGTCTGCCTTGGCGGCGTCGGTATTCGGGTAAAGCTGCGACGGGTCGGCGTACAGCGCCGCCATCCGCGCGCCGACCGTCCCCTTGGTCATCCCCTGCGCCCTGAGCAGGCCGTCCAATCGAGCGCTGATTTCGCGGGCCTGTCGCAGCCCGATGTCGTGGACCTCCTGCGGCGAATATTTCGTCGTCGTCGTGTTGTGGAGTGCGACGGCGTAGAACTCTTCCCCCTGGCGGAACTGCCAGACGCCCGCATCGTGTTTCGCGGTTCGCCGCAGCGTGGCGACCTCGGTGGCCTGACGCCGCAGCGCGGGGAGGACCGACGCGGTATAGATCGCGGCGGCGTCGCGGCCATAACGGTCACCCAGGCCCTTCGCCTTGGCCCGCCGATCGAGTGACGTGACGACGAGCGCATCTTCCGGCGGCACGAGCAGCGCGGTCATCTGCGTCAGCGTCGTATCGAGCAGGAAGTCGGGCGGCGATACGCCGATGCCCGCATCGTGCTTCAGCCGCGCGGTCTGGGCGTCGAGCTGACCAGCGAACGCCTCTAGCCGCGCCAGATAGGCGTCCGCGTCGGCGGCGTTGCCCACCGGGTGCTTAGTGTCGAGAAAATCGGGGACCGACTGGTACGCGCCGGTCTGCTGGCTGACGACATAGGGCGAGGGGCCGTAGCCGCCACCGCCGAAGTCGAAGCTCTGCACCGCCGCCGACGACTCGCGGGTGTATTTGACGACGTCATAGTCGAGCTTGTCGGTCGCGCTCAGGCGGTTGCGGTCGATCATCGCCAGGCGGCGAAGCTGGTCGCGGGTCGCGGCCCTGTCCGCCGCAAGCCCGGCCGCCGACGCATCGCTCAATTTGCCGCGGAGGTCGGCATTCGCGCCGTGGTCGAGCCCAAGTTGAGTCGCCCCCTCGGGACGCTGGCGGAGGCCTTCGGTAAAGAAGGCGTCGAACAGCGTGGCGAGCGCGAGGTCTTCGCCGGGCACCGGCGCCGCACCGGCGGGGAGGGCGGTTACCGCGCCCGCAGCGGCGGCGGTGGTCAGAAAAGCGCGGCGGTTGAGCATAGGATTCCCCTGATCAATAAGATATTTTTTTGTTCGACTAAACCTGTATTTTTTTACACGAAGTTCACGCGAAGTTCACACCCGCGCATAAAGTCTTGACTGCTCCGCCTACCGCGTGGCGCGACATGGGAAAAGCTATCCAATCGATGGCGTGTAGGACAGCGGATTCGGTCGACGGCGCGGCCTAATGGACAATCCGCACCGGTACCGATTTCGCTGCAGGCACGAAGCTCTGTTCGGCGTGGTGCGAAACCGGCATCAAGACGTTCGCCTCTGGGTAGTACGCTCCGATGCAGCCGCGCGGCAGCGAATAGGCGTGGACGCGCAGGCCGTCCAACCGCCGGGCGATCCCGTCCTTGTGGTCGGTCGCTAGGCCCACGATGTCGCCCTCGGCCAACCCCGCCTCGGCCATGTCGGCGGGGCTGATAAACAGGACGTCGCGCGTCCCCTTCACCCCGCGAAAGCGGTCGTGATAGCCGTAGACGGTGGTGTTGAACTGGTCGTTCGAGCGCAGGGTGATTAGGCGGAATCGCCCCGGCGCGTCGTCGAACCCGGCGGCGTCGAGCATCGCCGGGACGCTGAATTCGGCCTTGCCGCTCGCGGTGTCGAAGTGGCGGTCGCGGGCGCGGTTGCCCTTGTAGAAGCCGCCCGGCGTGAACATCCGCCCGTTCATATCGGCGAAGAACTGCGGGTAGGTCTCGGCGATCGCGTCGCGGACGGTGGCATAGTCGCCGACCCATGCGGTCCACGGCACCTTGGGGTTGGGCGGCAGCGTCGCCTGGGCGAGGGCGGCGACGATCGCCGGTTCGGACAACAGGTCGGGTGACGCCGGCGCGCGGACGCCGACCGAGCCATGGATGCAGCTTGTCGAATCCTCGATTGCGACCGACTGCGCGCCGCTCGCCTGAACGTCTTTCTCGATCCGCCCGAGGCACGGCAGGATATAGCTGATCTCCCCGGGAACGAGGTGCCCGCGATTGAGCTTGGTCGCAATATGAACGGTGAGGCGCAGCTTCGCCCACGCCGGTTCCATCCGCCCGGTATCGGGGATGGCGCGCAGGAAATTCCCGCCCAGCCCGATGAAAGCCGTGACCGAACCGTCGAGAATGCCCTCGCACGCCTCGACGGTGTTTAGCCCCTTGGTCTGTGGCGGCTCGAACCCGTATTGCGCCTTCAACTTGTCGAGCGGGGCGAGTTCGGGTTTTTCGGTGATGCCGACGCTGCGCTGGCCCTGAACATTGCTGTGGCCGCGCACCGGGCAGACACCCGCGCCGGGCCGCCCGATATTGCCACGTAACAGGAGAAGATTGACCATCATCTCGACATTTTCGATGCCGTGGACGTGCTGCGTCAGCCCCATGCCATAGACGCCGATGACCGCCTTGGCGGTGATATAGAGTTCGCCCGCGCTGCGAATCGCGTCGGCGTCGAGCCCGCTCGCCGCCGCGATCGCGTCCCACGACGTCGCCCGCGCGGCGGCGGCGAAGGCATCGAAGCCGTGGCAGTGTTCGGCGATGAAGGCGTGGTCGAGGACGTCGCCGGTCCGGTCGTCGGCCTCGATCGCGTACTTGCACATGCCCATCAACACGGCGATGTCGCCGCCGGCGCGGACCTGGTGATACTGCTCGCTGATCCGGGTTTCGCCGCGCGTCGCCATCTCGATCGGGTTCTGGGGATCGGTGAAGCGTTCGAGTCCGCGCTCGACGAGCGGGTTGAAGGTGACGATCCGGCAGCCGCGCTTGACCGCGCTCCGCAGGGGGTGAAGCAGGCGCGGCGCGTTCGACCCGACATTCTGGCCGAAAAAGAGGATCGCGTCGCAATGCTCGAAGTCGTCGAGTGTCGTGGTGCCGACGGGGACGCCGATCCGCGCCTTCAACGCCACCGACGTCGTTTCGTGGCACATATTGCTGCTGTCGGGCAGGTTGTTGGTGCCGTACAGGCGCGCGAACAGCGCGTACATATACGACGTTTCGAGGCTCGCGCGGCCGCTGGCGTAGAACACCACCGACTTGGGATCGAGGGTGCCTAGTTCCGCCCCGATCTCGGCAAAGGCGGTCTCCCACGCAACCGGCAGGTAACGGTCGGTCGCGGCGTGATAGCGGAGCGGCGTCGTCAAGCGGCCCTGCTCCTCAAGGTTATAGTCGGGCCATTGCCGCAGATCGGCGATGCGGTTGCCGATGAAAAAGGCGGCGTCGGCCCGCCTGCTGGTCAGCTCCCACGCGGTCGCCTTCGCGCCATTCTCGCAGAATTCGGCGGGGTGGGCATTGGCGGGTTTGGCCCACGCGCACGATACGCAGGCGAAGCCGTCGACCTTATTTTGGCGGAGAAGTTCGCGCGAGACGGCGATGGCGTTGCCCTCGCGCGGCACGATCTCGGCGACCGAGCGGAGCGATCCCCAACCGCCCGCCGGGCCGGCGTAGGGAGTGAAGTCGGGATGCTCGCTGCGGTCGGTCATGGAAGCCCTCGCTTTGACGTTCAACGCGCACTCGCTATGCCGGGTCCATGATGCTGATGGAACCCCCGATCCGCTGGCGTGGCGGGGTTGCCGGGGGCGTTACCGCGAGCGACCGCATCCTCGCC
This sequence comes from Sphingomonadaceae bacterium, assembly GCA_025362895.1. Classification (GTDB taxonomy): domain Bacteria; phylum Pseudomonadota; class Alphaproteobacteria; order Sphingomonadales; family Sphingomonadaceae; genus Polymorphobacter_B. The sequence goes on from JANYFA010000117.1 coordinate 4,189, forward strand.
GATGAGGTGCCGGTGGCGATCGTCATCAACGGGACGACGATCGCGGTGCTCCTCGCGACGCCGGACAACCTGAGCGATTTCGCGGTCGGCTTCGCCCTGACCGAGGGGCTGGTCGCGTGCCGAGCCGAGGCCGGTGCGGCCGAGATCGTCCATCACCCGGAGGGGATTGAAGCGCGGCTGAGCATCGCCGACACCGACGCCCTGACCGTCCGCCGACGGACGATCACCGGGCCGAGCGGGTGCGGGCTGTGCGGGGTCGAAAGCCTCGCCGCCGTGCACACCCGCCCCCGGGTGGTAAGCACGGCGGGACCCATGCCGACGCCCGCCGAAATCGTCGCCGCAATGGCGATTCTGGGCGACGCCCAACCGCTCGGCCGGGCGACGCGCGCGGTCCACGGCGCGGCGTTGTGCGGCGTGGACAACGGCTGATCGTCCGCGAGGATGTCGGGCGGCACAATGCGCTCGACAAGCTGGTTGGGGCGGTGGCGGGGGACGGCGATCTCGCGAACACCGCTGCCGCGATGCTCCTGCTCACCAGCCGGGTATCGGTCGAGATGGTACAAAAGGCGGCGGTTCTCGGCGCGCCGATTGTCGTCGCAGTGTCGGCCCCGACGCGGCTCGCCGTCGCTACGGCGATGGCGGCGGGGCTGACGCTGGTCGCCGTCGCCCGCAGCGACGGCTTCGAGGTATTTGCCGGGGCGGAACGGATCGCGTGGTAATGCCGCCCCTCCTCTTCAGGGGAGGGGCGGCTTGAACCTCGGCGACGGCCAGTTTGCGCCTGGGCTCCTAACGCCCCGCCTGAAGCCGCCCGCGCGCGATCGCCTCGTCGAGCAATGCCGCCGCTCCGTCGGCGTCTTTCCATTCGCCGATCGACACCCATTTGCCCTTTTCGAGGTCTTTGTAATGTTCGAAAAAATGTGCGATCTGCTCCTTCAGCGACGGCGGCAAATCGTCGGGTGACTGGACGTTTGAGTAGAACGGATGGAGCGCATCGACCGGCACGGCGATCAACTTCTCGTCGCCGCCGCTTTCGTCCTCCATCACCAGCGCGCCGATCGGGCGGACGCGGCACACCGCGCCGGGCACCAACGGCGTCTGGCCGACGACCAGCACATCGATCGGGTCGCCGTCGGCCGACAGCGTGTGCGGCACGAAGCCGTAATTACCCGGATAAAACATTGCCGTGTGGAGGAAACGGTCGACGAACAACGCGCCGCTCGCCTTGTCCATCTCGTATTTGACCGGCTCGCCGCCCATCGGCACTTCGATGATGGCGTTGACGTCCCACGGCGGGGCGCGTCCGATCGGAATCTTGGCGAGGTCCATGCTATCTCCTATCAGCAAGCGTACTCATAACGCGCTCGCGTGAAGGAATGAAGCATGTTGGACCCGGTCATCATCCTGTCGTTCGCGCGTACCCCGATGGGCGGGTTTCAGGGGGCATTGAGCGCCGTGTCGGCGACCGCGCTGGGCGCGACGGCGGTGCGCGCGGCGGTGGCGCGCGCAGGCGTGGCGGGAAGCGATGTCGACGCCATTGTCATGGGCTGCGTCCTGCCCGCCGGGCTCGGTCAGGCCCCCGCGCGGCAGGCGGCGATCGGCGCGGGGCTGCCGCTGTCGGTGACCGCGACGACCGTCAACAAGATGTGCGGCAGCGGCATGCAGGCGGCGATCATGGCACACGACATGCTGGTAGCGGGGGCGCTCGCCACCGGTACCGCCGACATCGTCGTCGCCGGCGGCATGGAGAGCATGTCAAATGCGCCGTATCTGCTCGCCAAGCACCGCGGCGGTGCACGCATCGGGCACGATGTCGTCAAGGATTCGATGTACCTCGACGGGCTGGAGGACGCCTATGACCCCGGCAAACTAATGGGATCGTTCGCCGAAGATAGCGCGCGCGATTACCAGTTCACGCGGGCCGAGCAGGACGACTACGCCCTCGAGTCGCTCCGCCGTGCGACCGCCGCCATCCACTCGGGCGCGTTCGCGGGCGAGATCGTCGCGGTGCAGGTGCCCGGCAAGGGTGGCCCGGTCGCGGTCGACACCGACGAGGCGCCCGGCAAGGCGCGCCCCGACAAGATCCCGACGCTGAAACCCGCGTTCGCGCACGACGGCACGATCACCGCCGCCAATGCCTCGTCGATTTCCGACGGTGCCGCGGCGCTCGTCCTGACCCGCGAATCGGTCGCGCTGGCGAAGGGGCTGACCCCGGTCGCGCGGATCGTCGCCCACGCCGCTCATGCTCACGAGCCAAGCAAGTTCACGACCGCGCCGGTCCCCGCGATTCAGAAGGTCCTTGCCCGCGCCGGATGGAGCGTGGCGGACGTCGACTTGTTCGAGGTTAACGAGGCCTTCGCCGTCGTCGCGATGATCGCTCTGCGCGACCTCGGCCTCGACCGGGCGAAGCTCAACGTCCACGGCGGCGCGACCGCGCTGGGCCACCCGATCGGGGCGAGCGGCGCGCGGATAATCGCGACGCTGATCGCCGCGCTCCAGAGAAGCGGGGGGACGAAGGGCGTCGCCGCGCTGTGCATCGGCGGCGGCGAGGCGACGGCGATCGCGATCGAACTGGTCTAGAACGGCGAGAACATGATCCCGCCTGCGGCGTCGAGGATAGCGGCGACCGTCGGCCGGACCTTATAGCCTTCCTCGGCGAGCTTGGCGCGGACGACACCCCGGCGGTCGATGATAAACACCACGGGACGCGGCACGCCATAGGCGAAGCTGCCGGCGGCGTATTGCGGATCGCGCAGCTTCCATGCGTCGATTGTCTTCGACCCCAAATCGGACAAAAAGGTGAAGCCGATCCCCTGCTTTGCGGCGAAGGCGGCCTGCACCTCGGGCGGATCGTAGCTGATCGCGGCGAGCGCATAGCCGCGTTTGGCGAGCGGCGCGGCGGCATCCTTCAGCTCGATCATCTGGTGCTGGCAGTACGGACACCACTTCACCGAGCGGAAGAAGACGAGGACTGTGCCCTTGGGTCCGGCGATCGACTTCAGCGTCGCGGGTTGGCCGGCGGCATCGGTTACCGTCGGCGCGAGCGCCGGAGCGAGGGTGCCGACCGCCGGACCAAAGTCGATGCCGGCGGCGGCAGGGACAGCGGCGAGGACAGCGGCGTGGACGGCAATGATCGCGGCGATCGGGGTGACGCGCATGCACAGGCTCCGGGCGTCACCGGCGACGCTAATTTCACCATTCGTCGGCTACGGCTCGGCGGTTACAGCGGCTTTCCCGCGAACAGCGCGTCGAGGTACGCCGCCAGCCGGACGCCGCCCTGTTCCAGCCGCAGGTCGCGCGTCGCCGTCCACGCGAAGATATAGTCGTAGCCAAGCTTGATCGGTTCGCCGGGCTTTTCGGGGGGTGGGGGGTAAATGCGGTCGCGGAGGCTCGCCGATTCGCCGATCCACGCCGCCGGGTCGGTGACGCGCCACGCGCGGCGCTGCGCCGGGGTGACACGCGCGAACAGCCACTTCGCCATTTCCGAATACGACAGCTGCTCCTGATCGATCAGCCCGGAATCCCACACCGCGTGAAGGTTGGTCGGCTCGCGGTTGAAAATTACCTTCACGTCGTTGCCGCCCTTGTCGGTGCCATTCCCCGCGTGGAGCGGCTGATGCAGGTCGCCGACGATGTGGATGATGAAGCGGAGCGCGAGTGCCTTCGCCGCGCGGTTGGCGGCAGGGTCGCGGACGGTGGTGGCAAACGTCGTCAGCGCGGTGACGGCGTCGCCTTCGGGCGGCGCGCCGGCGTCGGCATAGGTCTTTCCGGCGGGGACGGTGACATAATGGTACGGCCCGGCTTCCTTCTGCCAGAACGGGTCGGGGTTCGAACGTTCGAAGTCGGGCCACGTCGACGCTTCGGCGATGCCCTCGGGGCCGAGAATGCGGCGGATCGCGGCGCGGGTGTGGGGGCGGACGAGCCGCGCGGCGATGTCGCCGATCACCCGGTGCCCGGTCTTGCCCCACGCCAGGGCCGGCGCGGGGTTGGCGATGAGGAGGGCGATCATAAGGGGGCGCATGGTCACCGCGATGCGCGCGTTGCGTTGCGGTTTCAAGACTCGCGGCAGCGCGGGCGCCGTGGGCGGCGCTTGACCCGCCCGCACGCGCTTCGTACCCCGGCGAGATGACGCCGCGCACGCTCTATGCCAAGATCTGGGACGACCATGTCATCGAGACCCGCGCCGACGGCACCGCGCTGCTGTGGATC
>JANYFA010000132.1 GCA_025362895.1 Sphingomonadaceae bacterium
CCGACGAATATATCCGCGACGGTGCGACGATCGACAGCGTTTCGGGGCTGAAGGGTGCGTTCAAGAAGGACGGCACCGTCACCGCCGCCAACGCCAGCGGGTTGAACGACGGCGCCGCCGCCCTCGTGTTGATGTCCGCCGACGAAGCCAAGCGGCGTGGCGCGACCGTCCTGGGGCGGATTGCGAGCTGGGCATCGACAGGCGTCGACCCGGCGGTCATGGGTATCGGCCCGGTGACGGCGTCGCAAAAGGCGCTGGCGAAGGCGGGGTGGAGCGTTGGCGACCTCGACCTGATCGAAGCGAACGAAGCGTTTGCCGCGCAGGCGCTCGCCGTCGGCCAGGAACTCGGGCTCGACCCGGCCAAGGTCAACGTCAACGGCGGCGCGATCGCCATCGGCCACCCGATCGGTGCCTCGGGCGCGCGCGTCCTGACGACCTTGCTGTACGAGATGGGTCGCCGCGACGCGAAAAAGGGGCTGGCGACATTGTGCATCGGCGGCGGCATGGGCATCGCCATGTGTATTCAGCGGGACTAGCGGCGAGAATTAGGGGAGGAACGTCTTTCGCGTTCGTCCCCTCATTCCGACGCAAGCGCGGGCCTGCCCATGCCAGCCCCGGCGATGGCCGCCGGTACCGTGCGCTTTACAACACCGGGTTGACGCTCCGCACACGCGCTCACGCGACCATGCTCGCACTGGCCCAACCGATTGATTATAATCGTGAATCTACCCCACTCCCGTGACTACCCGCAGCCACGGGATCGTCACGGGAATCGCCGGGGAGCAGGACAGCCTTAGCGAACCGGATGGGTTTGAACCCAGTCGAGCACATTTTCCGGCGTGCTGACGGTGTACGGGTCCTGGTCGGCGCCGTCGTCGTTGATTCCCGGCTCCTCGAACCACGCCGTGACGACGCCCGAATCGACGACCATTGCATAGCGCCACGACCGCATTCCGAAGCCGAGCGCGTCTTTGTCGACCAGCATCCCCATCAGCCGGGTAAAACGCCCCGAACCATCGGGTAACATCTTGATGTTCTTGAGGCCCAGCTTAAGGCTCCACTGGTACATGACGAACGCGTCGTTGACGCTGAGGCAGTAAACCTCGTCGACGCCGCCCTGCCCGCGAATGTCGTCGTACATCCGTTCAAAGCCGGGGCATTGCTCGTTGGAGCACGTCGGGGTGAACGCGCCGGGCAACGAAAATACGACGATGCGCTTGTTTTTGCTGAAGACATCGTCGGTCGTCACGTCCTGCCAGCGGAACGGATTGTCGCCGCCGATGGTGGCATCGCGAACGCGCGTCTTGAAGGTCACGGTGGGAATATGGCGTCCGAGCATGGTGGCTCTCCTGTTGGCGATGGGAAACTGCTAAGCGCATGGGCAACGCCGCGCCAGAGGAGGCTGAACCATCGACGCGACCGTCCGCGCCGCGCTTCGCGATCAGCTGCGCCTGATGCCGGCGACGCGGCTGCTCGCGTTCGACGCCGCCGCCCTCGACCCCGCCGACGCGGCGACGGTCGCCCACCTCGCGGTTTGCGCCGCGACGCCGTGGCCAACGGCGGGGTCGTGCGCGATCGCCGCCGACCCGCTGCGCCTGCCCTTCGTCGAGGCGCTGTTCGACGTCGTCATCGTCGCCGCGATCCTCGAGTCGACCGACGCTCCGGCCGTCTTCCTGCGCGAGCTACGCCGCGTGATTGCCCCGGCCGGACGGGTGTGGCTGGTCGTTCCCCGGCGCCGGCTGAGCCTTGGCCACGGGGTTCCCGGCCAGCATTTCTCCCGCGCGCGGTTGGAACGGCTCCTAGTCGAGGCGATGCTCGACCCGGTCGGCTGGGACTCGTTCGGCAGCTGGTACCTGGTCAGCGCCGAACCCCTTGGCGGAGCGGCGGTGGCGATGGTCGGGCGCGTCGGCGCGGTACGACGAGTGACGGTGTTAGTGCCTAGCGTTGAAGGACAAACACCGCTTGTGCCGCCCGCCAGTTGGCCCCCCATGTCACATCGCGCCCGTCGCTGAGGAAGGTGGCGCGGGCCACCGTCAACCGGCGCTCGGCGGCAAGGGCACGAAAGTCGGCGACGGTGCAGAGATGGATGTTCGCCGTCGCATACCACGGCACCGGCAGCGTCGCCGTCATCGGCATGCGTCCGCGCAGAAGCAAGCTCAGCCGTACCCGCCAATGACCGAAATTGGGGAAAGCGACGACCGCCGTCCGGGCAATCCGAACCAGTTCGGTTAGAACCACGTCGGGCGCGCGCATCGCCTGGAGCGTATCGGACAGGATCGCGACATCGAACGCGGCGGTCGGATAATCGCCCAGGTCGGTATCGGCATCGCCCTGAACCACCGACAATCCCCGCGCGACGGCGGCGGCGACGTTCGCCCCCGATAGTTCGATACCGCGGCCGTCGACGCCTTTCTCGGCGCGCAGTGCCGCAAGCAAGGCCCCGTCACCGCAGCCGACGTCGAGCACGCGCGCGCCGTGGGGAACGGCGGCGGCGATCGCGGCGAGATCAGGGCGGAGCGCGGTCATTCGCCCGCCCGCAGAAAGCCATCGACGACGCGGTTCAGATCAGGCGAATCGAGCAGGAAGGCGTCGTGGCCGTGCGGCGACGCCAGCTCGACGAAGCTGACCCGTGCGTTGGCGGCGTTGAGGGCGCGGACGATCCGCCGCGCCTCGGCGGTTGGGTACAGCCAGTCGGAGTCGAACGCGACGACGGCGAAGCGGGTCGCGGTGTGGGCGAACGCCGCCGCTAGGCGTCCGTCGTGCGGCGCGGCAAGGTCGAAATAATCGGTCGCGCGGGTGATATACAGATACGAGTTGGCGTCGAAGCGTTCGACAAAGCTTAGTCCCTGATGGCGCAGGTACGATTCAACCTGAAAGTCGGCATCGAAGCCGAACGACACCGCGTCCCGGTCCTGCAACCGCCGCCCGAATTTGGCGGTCAGCCCCGCTTCCGACAGATAGGTGATGTGCGCCGCCATCCGCGCCACGGCGAGTCCGGCAACCGGAGGGGCGTCGATCTGATAGTCTCCACCGCGCCAGTTAGGGTCGGCCATGATCGCCTGCCGGCCAACCTCGTGATAGGCGATGTTCTGCGCCGAATGCCGCGCGGCGGTGGCGATGGCGACGACCGCGCGGACGCGCTGCGGATAGGCGACCGCCCAATCGAGCGCCTGCATCCCGCCCATCGATCCGCCTACGACCGCGGCAAGGGTCGCAATACCGAGATGGTCGAGAAGTGCGGCCTGCGCTCGCACCATGTCGCGAACGGTAATGACCGGGAACGTCATGCCATATGGTCGTCCGGTCGCAGGGTCGACGCTCGCCGGGCCGCTCGATCCCGAGCAGCCGCCAAGGACGTTCGCTGCTACAATGAAATGTCGTGCCGGGTCGATCGGCTTGCCCGGGCCGACCATCCGCTCCCACCAGCCGGGGCGTCCGGTGCGCGGATCGGCCCCGGCGACGTGCTGGTTGCCCGTCAGCGCGTGGCAGATGAGGATTGCGTTGCCGCCGTCAGGGTCCAGCGTCCCATAGGTTTCGTACCCGACCTCGACGCGCGCCAGCCTCGCGCCCGATTCCAGGTGCAGCGGATCGGACAGGGTGACGCGGCGGTCGAGGCCGAAGCGCAGGTCGGTGGGCATCGCTGGTGGTTACGGTGGGACTCACGACGATGCAATGTGCCCCTGCCGTTCCCGGCGTGGTGCTGCGGCAGCGCGCGACTTGTCACCCGCGCCGCAACCCGCCAAAGCGCGGCGATGACAATTCCTCAAGTCAAACCATGGATCGACGCGATCCACGCCTATGTTCCCGGCAAGGCGAAGCTCAGCGGCATCGCCGATCCGGTCAAGCTATCGTCGAACGAATCGCCGCTTGGGCCGTCCCCCGACGCCGTCGCGGCGATGGCGGCGGTGGCGGGACACGCGCACCGCTACCCCGACGGCGCGTCGACCGCGCTGCGCGAGGCGATCGCCGCGCATCACGGGCTGGAGGTCGACCGCATTGTCTGCGGGACCGGGTCAGATGAGCTGCTCAAGCTGCTGGCTCAAGCCTATGCGACGGTCGGCGACGAGGTGCTGTATGTTCGCCACGGCTTCATGGTCTATCCGATCGCCGCGCAATGCGCCGGGGCGACCCCTGTCGCCGCCCCCGACGTCGACTACACGACCGATGTCGACGCGCTGCTCGCCGCCGTCACGTCGCGCACCCGGCTGGTCTATCTCGCCAATCCGAACAATCCGACGGGGACGATGGTCGGGCGGGCCGACATTCACCGCCTCCACGCCGGGTTGCGGTCCGACATTCTGCTCGTTCTCGACGGTGCCTATGCGGAGTTCATCGACGATCCTGATTACGAGGACGGCTTCGCGATGGCCCGTGACCTGCCGAACGTTGTGACCACCCGAACGTTCTCCAAGATTTATGGTCTTGCCGCCGAACGAATCGGCTGGGCCTATGGACCGAAGGCGGTAATCGCGACGCTCGACAAGATCCGCGCCCCGTTCAACGTGCCGACGGCCGGGGGCGCGGGCGCGATCGCGGCGCTCGCTGACACCGCGTGGACGGCGGCGGCGAAGGCGCACAACCAGACGTGGCGGACATGGCTGGCGGGTGAGATTGCGAGCCTGGGCAACGCTGGCCTGCGCGCGGTGCCGTCGGCGGCCAACTTCATCCTTGTTACCTTTGCCGCCGACGGGCTGCTTACGGCGGCGGCCGCGAACGCTGCGTTGATGGCCGATGGTATCCTCGTCCGTCATCTGCCCGGACAGGGCCTGCCCAACGCGCTTCGCATCTCGATCGGGACCGAGGCCGAAACCCGCGCCGTGGCGGCCAGCCTGCGCGGCTTCGTCGCCACCCATAGCTGATGCTCCCCTTCGCGCGCATCGCCATCATCGGCATGGGTCTGATCGGGTCATCGCTTGCCCGCAGCATTCGCGCCACCATGCCGACGGTGCGGCTGAGTGTGACCGACGCCGACGCGCACGTCCGGGCACGGGTGCGCGACCTCGACCTGGCCGACGATGTCGCCGATTCCGCCGGGGTCGCCGTGATCGATGCCGACCTCGTCATCCTTTGCGTTCCCGTGGGCGCGATGGGCCGGGTCGCGAGGGACATTGCCGCCGACCTCGCAGCGGGCGTGGTGGTCAGCGACGTCGGCTCGGTCAAAGGTCAGGTTTTGGTTGAACTGACGGCGGCGCTGCCGGGAATCGCCGTAATCCCCGCGCACCCCGTCGCCGGAACCGAGAAGTCGGGCCCCGACGCGGGGTTCGCATCGCTGTTCGCCGGGCGCTGGTGCATCGTCACCCCACCGGTTGGGGCAGATCCGGTCGCGGTCGAGCGACTCAGCGAGTTCTGGCGGCGGCTCGGCGCGACGGTCGAAACGATGGACGCCGCCCATCACGACCTCGTACTCGCCGTCACCAGCCATTTGCCCCACTTGATCGCGTATTCGATCGTGGGCACCGCAAGCGACATGGAGACGGTGACGAGGTCGGAGGTGATCAAATATTCGGCGGGCGGCTTTCGCGATTTCACCCGCATCGCCGCGTCCGATCCCGTCATGTGGCGCGACGTATTCCTGACGAACAAGGACGCCGTGCTGGAGGTGCTCCAGCGCTTTACCGAAGACTTGACGGCGTTGCAGCGCGCGATCCGCTGGGGCGACGGCGACGCGCTCGAGACGCTGTTCACCCGCACCCGTGCGATCCGCCGGACGATCGTCGACGCGGGGCAAGACACCGACGCCGACGATTTTGGACGGAAGCATTGAGTTATATCGTCGCCGAATCCAGGCCGTCCTCATGGCCGCTCCCGCTGCGCGCTGCGATCGGGGGTTGAGCCGTCCTACCTCTCGCGCTAAACGGCGTTTCCAATGGGTGGCCGCTTGGGCCGCCTTTTTGCGTTGAGGGCAACGCTGATGTCGATCAATCCCGTCATGCCTGTCTATGGCCGCTGCGAAGTCGCGCCGGTGCGTGGCGAGGGAGCGTATCTGTTCGACGCGGGCGGTACGCGCTACCTCGACTTCGCCGCCGGGATCGCCGTCAACGCGCTCGGCCACAGCCACCCGCACTTGATCAAGACGATTCAGGACCAGGCCGCGACACTGATGCACGTGTCGAACCTGTACCTCATCCCCGGGCAGACTGCGGTGGCCGAGCGACTGGCGGCGCTGACCTTTGCCGACACGATGTTCTTCACCAATTCGGGTGCGGAAGCGTTCGAATGCGCGGTCAAGACAGCGCGGCGCTGTCAGTTCGTCCTAGGGCACCCCGAAAAGTTTCGCATTGTGACGTTCAAGAATGCCTTCCACGGGCGGACGATGACAGGGATCGCCGCGACCGATTCGGACAAGATGCGGGGCGGGTTTGAGCCGCTGCCCGACTGGTTTACCGTCCTCCCGTTCGACGATCTCGCGGCAGTTCAGGCGTTTATGGCCGGGCCGCTGGCGAGCGAAGTTGGCGGCTTCATGGTCGAGCCGATCCAGGGCGAGGGCGGCGTCCGTCCGGCCTCGGTCGAGTTTCTCCAGGGGCTGCGCGATCTCGCCGACGAACATGGCGCGCTGCTTATCTTCGACGAGGTCCAGTGCGGCGTCGCGCGGACGGGGCACTTGTTCGCGTACCAATATTTCGGCGTTACCCCCGACATTATGGCGATCGCGAAGGGCATCGGCGGCGGCTTCCCGGTTGGGGCGTGCCTTGCCACCGAATACGCCGCGCAGGGCATGGTCGTCGGCACCCATGGGTCGACCTATGGCGGCAACCCGCTCGCGATGGCGGCGTGCGGCGCGGTCCTCGACGTCGTGGCGACGCCCGAGTTCCTGGAGAACGTTCGGCGGATGGGAGACCGGCTGCGGCAGGCGATCGAGCAGATGATCCCAAACCACGACGATCTTTTCGACAGCGTGCGCGGAGTTGGGCTGATGCTCGGCATCAAGCTCCATTCGGACAGCCGCGCCTTCGTTAATTTCGCCCGCAGCCACGGCATCCTGACCGTCGCGGCGGCGGACAACGTCGTGCGCGTCATGCCGCCGCTGATCATCGACGAAAGCCACATCCGCGAATTCGTCGAACGCCTGTCCGCCGCCGCGCGCGCCTATGCCGCGCCGCCGGCCCAAGTCGCCGCATAGCCTCAAGCGATGCGGCACTTCATCGACCTCGCGACCGCCGGGCGCGGCGGCCTGCGCGCGATTCTCGACGAGGCGCACCGGCGCAAGGCCGACCGTTCCGGACGTGCGAAGGGGGACGTCGACGCCGACGCGCCGCTCAGCGGTCATGTGCTGGCGTGTATCTTCGAGAAGCCATCGACGCGGACGCGCTTCTCGTTCGACGTCGCGATGCGGCAGCTCGGCGGGACGACGATCGTCACCAGCGCAGGCGAAATGCAGCTTGGGCGCGGCGAAACGGTCGGCGACACTGCGCGCATCCTGTCGCGCTTCGTCGATGCGGTCATGCTGCGCTGCGCGAGCCACGCGACGATCGAGGAACTCGGCAACGTCGCCACCGTTCCCGTCATCAACGGACTGACCGACCTGACCCACCCGTGTCAGGCGATGGCCGATCTGATGACGGTCGAGGAACGCCTCGGACGCCCGGTTGGCGATACTTGCTGGGCGTGGTGCGGTGACGGCAATAACATGGCGCATTCGCTGATCGAGGCGGCGAGCGTGATGGGCTTCGAACTTCGCCTAGGCGTCCCGCACGGCTACGATCCCGACAGCGGCGTCGTCGCGACCGCCGCCGCGCGCGGGGGAAACATCGACATCCTCCACGACCCTCGCGCGGCGGTCGACGGTGTCGATGTCGTCGCGACCGACACCTGGGTGTCGATGGGCCAGGCCGCGCCAAAGGACAAGCTAGGTGCGATGGCAAAGTTTCAGGTAACGTCGGCGCTCATGGCGCACGCCGCCCCCCATGCGGTGTTCCTCCACTGCCTGCCGGTCCACCGGGGGGAGGAGGTCACCGCCGACGTCATCGACGGGCCGCAATCGGCGGTGTGGGACGAGGCGGAAAACCGGCTGCACGTGCAAAAGGCAATCCTGTTGTGGTGCCTCGGCAAGATCGGGTGAACGCACGGTCGGCAAATCGCGCTGACTCCCCTATATTGATGACATGATCGGTCCATCCACCATGCTCGAAAGCGTCGCCCCCGTTGCCGACCGCGTCCTTGGCTTCACTGTCGGCGCGCGCAACGTCCGGGGCACTGTCGTCCGCCTCGACGCCGCGCTCAACGCCGTCCTCGCCGCGCATGACTATCCCGCGCCGCTGGCCACCCTTCTGGGCGAGGCCCTCGTCCTGACCGCGCTCCTTGGGGCAACCCTTAGGGACGACGGCCAACTGACCCTTCAGGCGCAGGCAAGTGGCGGAGCGGTCGATCTGCTGGTCTGCGACTATCGCGCCGGGGCTGTGCGCGGCTATCTCCGCCACGACGGCAGCGACGTTACCATGGGGGCCGACCTTGGCGCGGTCTTCGGCGAAGGTCATCTCGCGATCACCCTCGATCCAAGCACCAGCGCCGAACGCTATCAGGGCATCGTCCCGCTCGAGGGCGCATCGCTCGCGGAGGCGGCCGAACTATATTTCTTCCAGTCCGAACAATTGCCAACCATGCTCGAGATCGCCGTCCGCTGGGACAAAGCGCGCGGCTGGATCGGTGGCGGATTGCTTGTGCAGCACCTTGCCCGCGCCGAGATCGGCGGCGAGCGGCTGAGCGTCGCCGACATGCACCCCGATTGGAGCCACGCCCTCGCACTCGCCTCGACAATGTCCGACGCCGAGTTGACCGACATAACGCTGACCGAGGAAGACCTCGTCTGGCGGTTGTTCCATGACGACGAAGTCCGCGTGACGCCGGGTGCGGTGCCGACGCGGGGCTGCCGTTGTACGCTGGCGCATATCACCGGCGTCATCGCTCAATTTCCCGCCGACGAACGCGCCGAAATGGCGGGCGACGATGGGCGGATCAAGGTCGACTGCGCCTTTTGCGCGCGGTCGTTCCGCCTCGACCCATGAGTGGACCGACCATCGCGCCGCTCGCCGTCGTTCTTCTGTCGGGCGGACTCGATTCAACGACCGTTGCGGCGATCGCGAAGGCACAAGGGTACCGCCTGCTCGCACTGACGATCGACTACAACCAGCGCCACCGGATCGAGCTCGACCATGCCGCGCGCGTCGCGCAGCGAATCGGCGTCGAACGACATATCGTCCTGCCGCTCGACCTGCGCGGCTTCGGCGGTTCGGCACTGACCGCCGACATCGCCGTGCCGAAAAGCGGCGTCGCGCCCGGCATTCCCGTAACCTACGTCCCCGCGCGCAACACGATCTTCCTCTCGGTCGCGCTCGGCTGGGCCGAGGCGGCGGGGGCGAAGGACCTGTTCATCGGGGTCAATGCGCTCGACTATTCGGGCTATCCCGACTGTCGCCCGGCGTTCATCGCGGCGTTCGAGGCGATGGCCAACGTCGGCACAAAGGATGGCGGCTTTACCGTCCATGCACCGCTTAGGGACATGACCAAGGCCGATATCGTCCGCGAAGCCGGCGTGCTCGGCGTCGATCTGTCGCTGACGTGGAGCTGCTACGACCCAACACCTGCCGGACGCCCGTGTGACGAATGCGATTCGTGCCGCCTGCGCGCGAAGGGATTTGCGGAGGCGGGAGTGACGGACCCGGCGCTGTGATGAGCGTTCCCTTTCCCTCCCCTTCAGGGGAGGGGAGGCCATCCGCCTCGAACGGCGCGCCATGACCTACGCCGTCAAGGAACTCTACGTCACCCTTCAGGGCGAGGGCGCGCAGACGGGGCGGCGCGCGGTGTTCCTGCGTTTCGCCGGATGCAATTTGTGGACCGGACGTGAGGTCGATCGTGCGGCGGCGGTGTGCACTTTTTGCGACACCGATTTCGTTGGCATCGACGGTCCCGGCGGCGGCAAATTTGCCGGTGCAGCGACCTTGGCGGCGGCCGTCGCGACGGCGTGGGGGACGGAACGCGACCACCGCCTCGTCATTTGCACCGGCGGCGAGCCGTTGCTCCAGCTCGACTCCGCGCTGGTCGATGCGCTCCACGCCGACGGTTTCGCGGTCGGGGTCGAAACCAATGGCACCCAGCCGTCGCCGCCGGGGCTCGACTGGACCTGCGTCAGCCCAAAGGCGGCGGCACCGCTGACGCTGACGACCGGCGACGAACTGAAGCTGGTCTATCCGCAGCCGCTCGCGATGCCAGAGCGGTTCGCGGGCCTCGCCTTCACCTACTTCTTCCTGCAACCGATGGACGGGCCGGATGCCGCCGCCAACACGGCGGCGGCGATCGCTTATTGCCTGCGCCATCCGCGCTGGCGGCTGGGGTTGCAGACGCACAAGGTGCTGGGGCTGGCCTAAGCAACCTTAGACTTGGCGAAACGCGCCGTTACCGCCGCGACGCGACCCCCGAAATGTTCGGCAGTACGCAGGCCGGATGCCGGGGGCGCGACATCGGGGCCGGCATCGACGTTCGACTGCGCGGCGGCCCCGAGCGCGAAGCCCAGGCGGTTGAGGTCGTCGGGCGAGCCATGGCTCGAATTATTGCCGGGCATCAGTTCCTGCCCGACCCAGATCATGCCCAACTGCATCGCCAACACGATGAAGCCCAGCAACGTGTTGACCTTGTCGCCGCTCATCGATCCCGAATTGGTGAAGCCAGCGGCGATCTTGTCCTTCCACGCGCCGGTCATCCACCGCTTCGACGTCGCGTCCTTGAACGCCATGAACGGTGCCGAGGCGCTGCCCATATAGGTCGGCGCGCCAAAGATGATCGCGTCTGCGCCGTCGAGCGTCGCCCAGCCCGGCGCGTCGGCGTCGACCAGTTCTTCGACCCTGAGCAAAGTCACCGTGCCCCCGGCGGCGCGCGCCCCCGCCGCCACCGCCTCGGCCTGCTTCGCGGTATGGCCGTAACCGGAATGATAGACGATCGCGATGATCGACATAATGCTCTCCTGTTGTGTCACCGGAGGTAGGGGGTCAGCCGTGCATTGCGACGATGAAAAACTTTCGCCGACGCAATGCGAAATCGTCGCTCACCCTCGCCCGCGGTACGGTGCGACCCCCTGGTCGGGCACCCACACCCCTGCGGGGATCGGGCCGGTCTGCCAGAAGACATCGATCGGGATGCCACCGCGCGGATACCAGTATCCGCCGATCCGCAGCCACTTGGGGGCCATCTCGGCCACCAGCCGCTGTCCGATGCCGACCGTGCAATCCTCGTGGAAGGCGGCGTGGTTGCGGAACGCGCCAAGGAACAGCTTGAGCGACTTCGACTCGACGATTGTTGCCGCCGGGACATAGTCGATGACGAGGTGGGCGAAGTCCGGCTGCCCCGTTACCGGGCACAGGCTGGTGAATTCGGGGACGGCGAAGCGGACCAGATAGTCGCTGCCGGGGCGGGGGTTGGGTGGATAGTCGAGCACGGCGGCATCGGGGCTGGGGGGAAGGGCGCTGGCGCGTCCGAGCGCGGTCGGGGTGTAATTGGTCATGAGAGGCGGGGTGACCCACAAATCTCGCACTGACAAGGGGCCTTGCCCTCGCTATCACTCCGCCAGCACGGATTTGGAGAGACGAATGACCCCGCTGGTGAAGACCGAATGGCTGGCTGCCGAACTGGGGGCCAACGACCTGCGGATCATCGACGCGACGCTGTTTCTGACCGGCGACGCGCGCAATGCCCGCGCCGAATTCGAGGCGGCGCACATTCCGGGCGCGGTGTTCATCGACCTCGACGAGCTGGTCGACACCGGCAACCCCCTGCCGAACATGCTGCCCGCGCCGGAGAAGTTCGCCAGCCGGATGCAGGCGCTTGGCCTCGGCGACGGCAGCCGGATCGTCATCTATGACAACTCGCCGCTCCATTCGGCGGCGCGAGCGTGGTGGATGCTGACCGTGTTTGGCGCGCACGAGGTCGCGATCCTCGATGGCGGCCTGCCCAAGTGGCTCGCCGAAGGTCGCGCGCTTGAATCGGGCAAGCCCGTCGTCCGCCACCGCCACTTCACCGTCTGGGCCGACACCAAGCCGGTGCGGACGATGGCGGCGATGATCGATAACCTGCGGTCGAAGGCCGAACAGGTCGTCGACGCGCGCTCGGGCGGACGCTTCGCGGGCACCGAGCCAGAGCCGCACGCGAACCTCCGCGGCGGCCACATTCCGGGGTCGAAGAACCTGCCGCAGACGAACCTGTTCAACGCCGACGGAACATGGAAGACGGGGGCCGATCTTCAGGCTGCCTTTGCTGCCGCCGGGGTCGACACAACCAAGCCGCTCGTCACCACCTGCGGCTCGGGTATCACCGCCGCCGTCGTCGCCTTCGGCGCGACGCTGCTCGGGGCGAAGGACGTCGCGCTGTACGACGGGTCGTGGAGCGAATGGGGCGCATCGCCGACCGCGCCGGTGGTGACGGGGGCAGCCTGAAGCTCAGCCGATCGCGGCGAAGTTCCCGATCCGCACCGACCCCTTGGGGCGCCGCGCAACGATATCGAGTTCGCCGTCCATCACTCCGACGGCGGTGCTCTTGCCAAGCTTGCGCCGCACTCCGACAAGCCACGTATGACTTCACCCACCGGCACCAACACCCGCCTGACTCACGCCGGGCGCGACGATGCCTATACCCGCGGGCCCGGCATGACCGCCGGGATCGTCAATCCGCCGGTGTGGCATGCCTCGACGATCGTGTTCGACGATCTTGCCGCGCTGGAGGAGGCGCGGAAGCATCCCGATGCGGGACTGTTCTACGGGCGGCGGGGAACACCGACGCAATGGGCGCTCGAGGAGGCGCTGACCGCGCTCGAACCGGGGGCGGCGGGGACGAAGCTGTACCCGTCTGGGGTCGCGGCGATCGCGGCGGCGCTGCTGACCGTGCTCCGCTCCGGCGACCACGTCCTGATGGTCGACACGGCCTATGAACCGAGCCGGGCGTTCGCCGACCGTTTCCTCAAGCCGCTGGGGATCACGACGACCTTCTACCCGCCGACCGCCGACGTTACCGCATACCTGCAGCCCATGACGCGAGCGATTTTAATCGAATCGCCTGGGTCGCTCAGCTTCGAGGTGCAGGACGTGCCCGCCATCGTCGCGGTGGCGAAGGCGCACAACATCGCGACGGTGATGGACAATACGTGGGCGACGCCGCTGCTATTTTCGCCGATCGCGCACGGGGTCGATTTCAGCGTGCAGGCGCTGACGAAATATACCGGCGGACACAGCGATCTGATGATGGGGTCGGTGACGACGACCCCGGGCTGGTGGGGCAAGCTCAAGACCAAATCGTACCTGCTCGGCTACTGTGTCGGCCCCGATGATGCCTATCTCGCGCTGCGCGGATTGCGGACGCTCGGGCTGCGGCTCGAGCGGCAGGGGGCGAGCGCGCTGACGATTGCCCGCTGGCTGGATGGGCATCCGGCGGTGGCGCGCGTTCTTCATCCGGCGCTGCCGGGCGATCCGGGTAACGCGCTGCTGATGCGCGATTTCAGCGGCGCGTCGGGGCTGTTCGCGTTCGTCCTCAAGCGCGGCGCGCGGGCACATACGGCGGCATTGATCGACCATCTCGATCATTTCGGCATCGGCTTCTCGTGGGGCGGCTATGAAAGCCTGATCCTGCCGGTCGAACTCGACGGTATCCGTACCGCGACGACGACCGATTCGGGTGGGCAGATCGTCCGGCTGTCGATCGGCCTCGAAGACCCGGACGACCTGATCGCCGACCTGGCTCGCGGACTGGAACGGTACGAAGCACAATTTGGGGAAGCGCCATGACCTTCGACGACTATGCCGACCACGACGCGACCGGCCTCGCGGCGCTCGTCGCCAGCGGCCAGGTAACGCCGGGCGAACTGCTCGAAACCGCGATCGCGGCGACCGACGCGGCAAGCGATTTCAATTTCGTCGCCCAGCCGCTTTACGATCGGGCGCGGCGAATGGCGGAAACGCCGTTCACCGGGCCGTTCGCGGGGGTGCCGTTCGTCGTCAAGGACCTCCACATGAACATCGCGGGCACACGGTCGGGGGAAGGCAGCCGGTTGTTCGACGGTTATGTCGCCGATTACGATTCGACGCTGTTTACGCGGTTCGAACGCGCCGGGTTCAACACCTTTGCCAAGACGACGACGCCCGAGTTCGGCCTGACCGTAACCACGGAAAGCCGCGCGTATGGTCTGACCCGAAATCCGTGGCACCGCGACCGCAGTGCAGGCGGGTCGAGCGGCGGCGCGGCGGCGGCAGTGGCGGCGCGCGTCGTGCCTGTAGCGCACGCTTCGGATGGTGGCGGGTCGATCCGCTGTCCGGCGTCGGTCTGCGGTCTGTTCGGGTTGAAACCGTCGCGCGGGCGGGTGCCGTGCGGGCCGAAGGCGACCGAGGGCTGGTTCGGGCTGACCGCGAACCATGTCGTCAGCCGGTCGGTGCGCGACTCCGCCGCCGTCCTCGATCATATCCACGGCGACGAAGCGGGCAGCCGTTATAGCGCGCCGACGCCCGCGCGGCCGTTCCTCAGCGAGGTCGGGCGCGACCCCGGCAAATTACGCATCGCGCTGATGCTGACGCCGATGACCGGCGTTCCCGTCGACCCGCAGGTGATCGCCGCCACGCGCACCGCCGCACGGCTGCTCGAAAGCCTCGGCCATCATGTCGAGGAAGCGGCTCCGATGTTGGACGCTGCCGCGCTGAATGCAGCGATGACCGCCACAATCGGCGCGAGTACAGCGCACGACGTCGCGACACGGCTCGCGGCACTCGGACGAACCGACGCCGGTGACGACATCGAGAGCGTCCCCCAGATGTGGGTTCATATCGGCAACCGGACCACGGCGGTCGAACTGGCACGGGCAAACGCGACCTTCCAGACGGCGGCGATCGCGCTGGCCGATTTCATGGCCGACTATGACGTCATCCTGTCGCCGGTGTTCGCTCAGCCGGTAATCGGACTTGGCATCATCGACCTGTCGCCGGTGGACATTGCGGCGTGGACGGCGGCGATCACCGGCTACAGCCCATTTACCGCGCTCGCCAACCAGACCGGCGTTCCGGCGATGTCGCTGCCGCTTGGCATGGACACCGACGGCCTGCCGATCGGCGTGATGGTCACCGCTCGCTACGGCGATGAAGGGGTGTTGTTCCGCCTCGCCGCGCAGGTCGAAACGGCCGCGCCCTGGGCCGCGCGGCGTCCGACGGCACGACAGGAATAACTTCGCGGCGCGATTGCTGCGCTGCGGTAGACGGCGTGCGACGTGTGGTCTAGGCGTGACTCACTTCGGCATAGGCCTGCCTTGTGGCGGGTGCCAACCGACAGCGAGGATGCGCCTCATGCGTTCGACCTTCATCCTCGCCAGCCTGGTCGTCCTTGCCGGTTGTGGGAATAAGGACGACGGCAAGGGGCCGCCGCCGCCGGGGGCACCGGGCGGCCCGCCGCCGTCGGTCACCGTCGCGCACCCGCTCAGCAAGCCGATCGTCGACTGGGACGATTTCACCGGGCGCTTCGAGGCGATCGATTCGGTCGATGTCCGCCCGCGGGTGTCGGGCTATCTCCAGTCGCTCAATTTCCGCGATGGCCAGTTCGTCCGCAAGGGGCAACTGCTGATGACGATCGACCCGCGCCCGTTTCAGGCGGTGTACGATCAGGCGAAGGCCGACGAAGGCCGCTACGTCGCCGCCGCGCAGGTCGCGCAGACCGGTTTCGCCCGCGTCAGGCAGCTCCTCGACCTCAAAGCCGCGAGCCAGGAAGAATTCGATAACGCCCAGGCGACGTTGCGCCAGGCGCAGGCGCAGGTCGG
>JANYFA010000003.1 GCA_025362895.1 Sphingomonadaceae bacterium
CCCGCCGGCCCAAGCGCGTCGCTCGGCTTCCAGGGGGCTATGCGCTGGGCGGCGGCGGATGGCTTGATGCGGGAATACACGCGCTGCGCCAATGGCACGCGGCTGAAGGTGGCGCGGGCCTGTGCTACCAATTCACCATCCAGCAAGATTTCAGGCAAGGAGCCGGCCAGCAGCGCATCGAGATGGCGTGCGAGGCTGTCGCGTAACGGGGCGGCAGCAGGGCCTGGATAGGCGGCGGCCCAGTCCAGCGTCATCCATTCATGCACGAGTTCGCGGTCCATCGGGCCCTGGTTGCCCAGCATGAGATAGACGCGGGTGGCCTCATACAGGAAGTCCGGCCGCCCAAGGTTGCCGCGCATCTGCGCTTCAAGGCGCCAGACCAGGCGCGGCAGCAAGGCACGCTCGAGCGCGTGGCGATAGACCGCCTGGGATGCGGCACCGAGCTTGGCATCCTGCGACAGGCCGAAGCTGAACCATGGCGTGTTCTCGTCACCGACATGATCGACGCCGTGCGGCAAGCCGCGCGCCTGGTCGAGCAGCGGCGAAAGCCGCGGCAGGTCGGAATCCGCCACCGGGTTTAGCGGCAGCACGGCGGCGGTCTTTTCATAGGCCAGCAGCGACGCCGCAGCGGCGTCGATCTCGTTGGTGGCTGAATTCCGCGCAGACCACAGCAAGGCGCCGGCGCCCAGCATCAGCAAGACAGCCACGGCATAGCCGCCGGCACGGACCAGGAAGCCGCGACGCCGGGCACCAGGGCGTTCGGAGACCAGCATCGCCTCGCCGAAGATCACCTCGCGCACGACTTGGCCCAAAAAGTAACTGCGACCTTGCTCGGGACGTAGCGAAGGTGCCCGGCGCTGGTCGAGGCCAAAGGTGCGGCTGAGCGCTCCGGTCAGGCGGTCGATGGGTGTGCCTTCCTGGGTGCCCGAGGTGAAATAAGCCCCGCGCAGCAGCGGCGCCGGGTCCAGGCGCGAGCCGCCGAACGCCTCTTGCAGGAAGTTCGCCACCGGAAGTTCGAGGCTGGCGACCTGGGTCGGGAAACCAGCGATCAAAGCCCGGCGCTCGGGGCTGCGCTCGGTTTGCATACGATCGAACAGGCGGCCGTTGAGCCGCTCCACCAGCAGCTTGAATTCAGCGGCGAATTGTGGGGCCGTGCCGGCTTCCGCGGTCACCGGCTGGAAGGTGGCACCCCAGACCTGGCCGCGCTTGTCGCGGTCGAGATCGTCGAAGAACTCGGTGAACCCGGCAATCAGGTCGCTTTTGGTGAACAGCGCATAGACGGGCATGCGCACCTCGAGCCGGGCTTCCAGTTCCTTGATGCGGCGGCGAATGGCGCGGGCATGGGCCACGCGCTCCTCGGCCGAGGCGGTGGCGATGTCGCTGAGCGCGATCGCCACGATCACACCGTTCAGCGGCTGGCGCGGGCGGGTACGCTTGAGAAGGTTGAGGAATGAATCCCAGCCTGCCTTGTCCACGGTGGCATCGGAATCCTGGGTGGTGTAGCGGCCGGCGGTGTCGATCAGCACGGCGTCCTCGGTGAACCACCAGTCGCACAGCCTGGTGCCGCCGACGCCGGCCACGGCGCCCTGCCCCATTTCGGCGGCGAGCGGGAATTTCAGGCCGGCATTCAGGAGGGCCGTTGTTTTTCCGGCGCCTGGAGGGCCGATGATCACATACCAGGGTTGCTCGTAAAGGTAGCCCTTGGTGCCGCGTGCTTTCTTCAACAGCGTCAGCGCCGTTGTCAGCTTGTCACGCAATGCGGCGGCTTCCTCGGCCGTGGCCGAGCTTGTGAGGTCCACCGGGCCTTCGGCCACGCCCATCGTCAGTGCACGGTCACGGCGGCGACGGCGCAGGTCCAGCAACAGGTTCAACACCGCCCAGACCAGCACCATGGCGCCGATCGCGATGGCGCGCGGCAGCCAGCCTTCGAAGAAAGCCAGCAGCGGGCCGAAATACCAGGCCAGCCATGACAGCAGCGCCATGCCGATGAAGGTCAGGAACCAACGCGACATGAAGAAATTCAGAACGGCCATGTCTGTCTAATCCTGACGATGCAGCACGATTTCAATACGTCGATTCTGTTCGCGGCCATCCGGCGTGGCATTGGATGCCACCGGATCCGCCTCGCCACGGCCTTCCGCGGAGATCCGGTTCTGATCCCCCACTGTGCGTGCCACCACGACCTTGGCCGCCTGCG
>JANYFA010000068.1 GCA_025362895.1 Sphingomonadaceae bacterium
ATGGATATTGCTTGGTCCGCGTCCCGACGGGAGTTTCTACGGGAAGGACGAGCGCGACACGCTCCTCGCCATAGCCGAGCCGGTAGCGCGCGCCATCGTCGTTGCGCGCCAGCGCGAGGAGCGCGACACCAAGCGCGAGGAGCGCGACATTGGACGCGGGCGTGAGATCGGCGGCCTGGCCAACCGGATGACAGCCGTCGAAACGCGACTGACCGGGATCGATCCACAGGCTGCATGAGCGTCATGGCTGGCCTGCTGACGTCAAGCCGTTCGCCTCAAGTGAGGGAGTGAGGCGAGCGGCAGGTTCTAGGATCGCCCAAACAGCTCCTGAATGGCGACTAGTGGGCGAAGGCGGACACCCGTTAATCCGTGGCTTTGCGGCTTCGCGTGAACCCGCCTGTCGCTGGCGATCCGAGGTGGAAGGGTATCGCGCAAAGACGCGAAGGCGCGAAACCCCCCGCATCTGACCAGATCCCCTACTCGACCGAAGCGGCTGCGCTGTCGTCCGTCTGCGGAAAATCGGGATATTTTTTCGCCGTAGCGCTGCGGTTATTTTTGCGTCGCGCTTGTCGTCAGCCGTCCAAATAGGAAAGTTGGTGCCGGCCAAATAGGAATTCGCGCCCGTATTTGCCCTGCGAAATCGCCGCCGCCGCGTCCTACGCTGTGTAGGAAACAAACCCTACAGGTTAAACTGCTTGACAAACGTCCCGCTATTTGGTACCTTTCGGGAATGCTGCAGAACTCCGCCCACCGGCCTCGGCCGGTTCGGCGAGGTTCCCCGCCCCCGCCATATCGGCATCGGCCTCGGCGACATGGGAGACGATCATGGGACGTTTTCAGCCGTCGTTGCTGGCGCGCGATCCCGCCGAGCGCGCGCGCTTCCTGCTCGCGCTGCGGGCAACGGGCACGATTCGCGGGGCGGCGGAGGCGACCGGCGCGGCCGTTGCGACCGTCAACCGGCTCCGCAAGCGCGACCATGATTTTGCCGCTGCGTGCGCGGCCGTGATGGGCGATCCCCGGACGTACACGCTGGAGGCCGCGTTTCTCGCCCGCCTGACCGACGGCGTCGAGCGCACGCGGACCTATGCCGACGGCCGGGTCGAAACGTGGCGCGACTATAACGATGCGCTTGTCTTCGCCGTGTTGCAGCGCCTGTGGCCGGACCGCTGGAGCGAAGGGGCCGGGGCCGCCAAGCCGCCGGAGCGCCCGCAGATGACGCGCGCGGAGTTCGTGGCGGCGATCGGCATGCGGCGGCGGCCTTGGCCGGTCGATCCGGCCGCCGGCGACGCCTGATCCAGCGGGTCGACCGTCAGACGCGACCGCGACCGCCGCAACGAGCCACCGTGGCGCACAGCATTCCCCGTTTTCACCTTCGTCCATTCCAGGAGAACGCCGATGACCGACGGCTTCCCCTCGCCGCTCGACTATCTTGGTTCGCTCACGCCCACGGCACGCGACGCCGCCATTGCGAACGTCCCGGAGGCGCAACTCCGCAAGCTCTTCACTGCCGCCGACATCCGCTCGCACGAAGGACAGGTGGCGCCCGACGGCGACTGGACGACGTGGCTGATTCTGGCGGGACGTGGCTTCGGCAAGACCTTTGCCGGGGCGGCGTGGATCGACGCGCAGGCGCGGTCGGTAGCGGGGGCGCGGCTCGCGCTGATCGGCGCGACGCTGCACGACGCGCGCAGCATCATGGTCGACGGCGACGCGGGCGTTCTCGCGGTTGCCCGCGTTCCGCCGCTCGTCGACGTGACTAAGCGCCAGCTCCGCTGGACGAACGGCGCGATCGCGACGTGGTTCGGTGCGGCGGAACCCGATTCGCTGCGCGGGCCATCGTTCGACTTCGCGTGGGGCGACGAGATCGCCAAATGGGACGCGCCCGAAGCGGCGCTCGCCAACCTCGACATGGCGCTGCGGCGCGGCGACCGCCCGCGCCGCGTGCTGACGACGACGCCCCGCCCGCTGGCGTGGCTGCAGGCGCTTGCCGCGCGCGACGGCGTTATCGTGACCCGCGGGCGGACGATCGACAACCGGGTCAACCTGCCGCCCGCCTATATCGCCGGGCTTATGCGCGACTATGGCGGGACGCGGCTCGGGCGGCAGGAGCTTGGCGGCGAATTCGTCGTCGATCTCGACGGAGCGCTGTGGACCCGCGACCTGCTCGACCGCTGCCGCGTCGCTGCCGCCCCGGCGGTCGGGCGAACCGTGATCGGCGTCGGCCCGCCGGGCGGCGAGGGCGGCAAAGCGGATGCGTGCGGCATCGTCGTCGTCCGCCTCGGCCCCGACGGGCGCGGCTACGTCCTCGCCGACCGTACCGTTCGCGGGCTGTCGCCCAATGGTTGGGCGCGGGTCGTGGCGACGGTGGCGAGCGAGTTTGCCGCCGACCGCATCGTCGCCGAGGGCAACGTCGGCGGCGCGCTGGTCGTGTCGATCCTGCGCTCGGTCGACCCCCATTCGCCTGTCAGGAAGGTCCATGCGGTCGTCGGCAAGGTCGCCCGGGCCGAGCCGGTCGCCGCGCTGTATGAACAGGGCAGGGTCGCCCACGACGGGATGTTCGTCGATCTTGAGGATCAGATGTGCGGACTGCTGATCGGCGGGGCCTACGCCGGGCCGGGCCGCTCGCCCGACCGTGCCGACGCGCTGGTCTGGGCGCTGACCGAGCTGATGCTCGGCCCGGTGCGCGCCGACCCGGGGGTCCGCAGCCTCTAGCTCCTCCCCGCAGAGCGACGAAGATTATCAAGGAGAAGCGCATGAGACTCCCCACCTTCGGGCGCAAGTCGCGGCCGTCGCAGACGGCCCCGATGGTGCGTCCGCCGCTGTTCCCCGACCTGATCCGGGCGAACTGGAACGCCAACACCGGGCCGATGCGAAGCTATGAGGCGCTCGTCCGCGATGCCTATCTCCGCAACCCGATTGCCCAGCGCGCGGTGCGGATCATCGTCGAAGGGGCTGCCGGGGCACCCGTGCGGAGCAATCCGCCCGACCATCCCGTCCTCCGGCTGCTCGGCGGGGGTGAGCCTGGGCCGTCGCTGATCGAAACCGTTGCCGCCAACCTGATGCTCCACGGCAATGCCTATATCGAGGTTGGGCTGGGCGCGAGCGGGCTGCCGGTCGCGCTTTATTCGCTCCGTCCCGAACGAGTGACGGTCGAGGCCGACACCACCGGGTGGCCGGTCGGCTATCTGTACCGTGCCGGGACGACGCTCCAGCGGTTTCCGGCGGTGACGGTGGGGGAGCGGCCGGGCTTGCTGCACATCCGCAGCTTTCATCCGCTCGACGATCATTATGGCCTCGGGTGCATCGGCGCGGCGAACGCGGCGGTCGAAACGCATAATGCGGCGAGCCAGTGGAACCAGAACCTGCTCGACAATGCCGCGCGGCCGTCCGGGGCGCTCGTCTATGATCCCGGCGACGGCTCGGCACTGTCGGCCGACCAGTTCGACCGGCTGAAGGCGGAAATGGTCGCGGGGTTCGCCGGTGCGGCCAATGCCGGGCGGCCGATGCTCCTCGATGGCGGCATGAAGTGGCAACCCTTGTCGCTGACGCCCGCCGAGATGGATTTCGGGCGCACGCGCGACACAGCGAGCCGCGAGATCGCGCTGGCCTTCGGGGTGCCGCCGATGCTGCTCGGCCTGTCGGGCGATAATGCCTTTGCCAATTACCGCGAGGCGAACGTCGCGCTGTGGCGGCTGACATTGTTGCCGCTGACAAGCCGCATCTACGGCAGCCTCGCGACCTTCCTCCACGACTGGTGGCCCGATCTCCATCTTGCCGTCGATCGCGACGCGATTCCCGCGCTTAGCGCCGACCGCGAGCGGCTGTGGGGGCAGGTCGCAGGCGCCGCTTTCCTGACCGACGACGAAAAACGCCATCTGCTTGGCCTTGATGGATTGGGAGGAACGCCATGACCATGCTCGCCGCATTATTGTCGCAGGCCGAAGGGCAGGGGGCCGACCTGATTACGCTCCGCGCGCTGATCGAGGAGGCGACCGAGGCCGGGGCCGCGCGGGCGCTCGCCAGCATCGGCCTCCACGACGAGCGCGCCGGGGCCGACATCGTCGAGCTGCGCGAACTGATCCAGGGCTGGCGCGATGCGAAGCGATCGGCGCTGGCGGCGGTCGTCACCTGGGCCATCCGCGCCGCCGTCGCTGCGTTGCTCGTCGCCATCGCGGCGCGGCTGGGCATGACCGACCTGATCCACCGCTGAGTCAGTCCGTCAGGCCCGTGCCGCTGCAACAAGGAGGATCGCCATGTCTACCCGCTTCGCTGGTTATGCGTCGGTGTTCGACGTGCCGGATTCCGGTGGCGATGTCGTTCGCCCGGGCGCGTTCGCGCGTCCGCCGACGCACCCCGTACCGCTGCTGTGGCAGCACGACGCCGCCCACCCGATCGGCACCGTCGACCATTTGGTCGAGGATAAGCGCGGGCTGCGCGTCATCGCCGGCCTCGCCGACACCCGCACCGGGCGCGATGCCGCCGTGCTGTTGCGGAGCAAGGCGCTGACCGGGCTGTCGTTCGGTTACCGCGTCCGCGCCAGCGTCCCCGGGCGGTCGGCGCACGGGGGCACCCGCCACCTGACCGATCTCGAGCTGATCGAGGTCAGCCTCGTCACCTTTCCGATGCAGCGCCTCGCGCGCGTCGTCGCCG
The DNA here is from genome assembly GCA_025362895.1 of Sphingomonadaceae bacterium. Classification (GTDB taxonomy): domain Bacteria; phylum Pseudomonadota; class Alphaproteobacteria; order Sphingomonadales; family Sphingomonadaceae; genus Polymorphobacter_B. Next base: position 4,651 of record JANYFA010000068.1, read on the forward strand.
TTTCACCCGAGGAGACCTCAGTATGATGCCGATCTATGAAACCAAAGCCGACCCGCTCGAGGCGAGCTTCACCGCCGCCGTTGCCGCCCCGGCGGTGTTGCCCGATGCCGACCTCGCGACGCTGCGCTCCGATCTCGACCGGCTGACGCTGCGCCTCCAGCGCCCGGCGCTGAGCGGGACCAAGGCCGTGTCGCCCGAGCGCGCCGCCTTCACCGACCGTTATTTGCGGAAGGGTCTCGATACGGGCGCGTCCGAGCTGAAGTCGTTCAGCATCGGCTCGCCGGGTGATGGCGGGGTCACCGTGCCGAACGAAATCGACACCGTGATCGATGAAACGCTCAAGAACATCTCACCGATTCGCTCTATTGCGTCGATCGTCCAGATCGGCTCGGCCAATTACCGCAAGCTGATCGCGGTCGGCGGCGTCGCGTCGGGCTGGGCCGGGGAAACTGCCGCGCGTCCGACGACGGCGACGCCGACGTTCATCGAGATCGTCCCGCCGATGGGGGAGCTTTTCGCCAACCCGACGGCGAGCCAGGCGATGCTCGACGACGCCATGTTCGATGTCGAGGCGTGGCTGGCGGGCGAAATCGCGACCGAGTTCGCTCGCGCCGAAAGCGTCGCCTTCGTCACCGGGACCGGGATCGGTCAGCCCAAGGGCTTCCTGACGGTTCCCGTTGCCGCAACCGACGACACGACGCGCGCCTTCGGGACGCTCCAGTATCTGGCGTCGGGCGTTGACGGCGGCTTCCCGGCGACCAACCCGCAGGACAAGATCATCGATCTCGTCCATGCGCTGCGCCCGCCGTATCGCCAGGGCGCGGTGTTCGTGATGAACTCGTCGACGCTCGCGCGTGTCCGCAAGATGAAGGACAACACCGGGGCCTTCATCTGGCAGCCCGCCCTGTCGGCGAAACAGCCGGCGACGCTGCTCGGCTACCCCGTCGTCGATGCGGAGGCGATGCCCGATGTTGCGACCGGCAGCCTCGCGATCGCGTTCGGCAACTTCACGGCGGGCTATCTGATCACCGAGCGCAACACGACGGGCATCCTGCGCGATCCGTTCACCAACAAGCCGTTCGTCGCCTTCTACGCCGTCCGCCGCGTCGGCGGCACGGTGATCAATTCGGAGGCGATCAAGCTGCTCAAGTTCAGCGCCGCCTGAGCCACGGCTGGAACCACGGACCGATCCGGCCGCGCGGAGGTGTCTCCGCGCGGCTTTTCTTTGGGCGTCATCGCGAAGGAGCTGCCCATGGCGATTACCGCCGCACAGGTCGAAACCAACGGCTGGGTCTTGCGCGTCACCATGACCGGGTCCCGGTCGGCCATTGCCCTTGCCCCCCGACACGCCCGCGCAATGGGCGGCAAACTTCGCGGCTTATGCGCTCAACCCGAACGGGGCGTCCCCGGCGTTGACGCTGACCGGGACGACCAACGGCTTCATCCCATCGGGCGGCACGGCGGTTGTCTCGTCCACCGTCGCGCGGACGCTCACCGCGACAAAGGTCCTCCGCAAGGTCGTGGTCGCCACCGCCGCCGGGATCCGCGACGCGAAGAACCCCGACGAGACCGACAACGGCGATGGGACGATCACGATCCGCCTTGCCCTGTCGCAACATGTTTATGCCGGCGACGCCGGGCTGACCCTGACCGCGCTGACGGGCTGGCGCACGGGGGCAACGGCGCAGACGATTGCCGTCACGAACAACTCAACCGTCGCCGCCCCGGCACCGATCGTTCGCTGGACCGATGTCCCGTACCAGCTCCAGTCGGGCAAGCTTCGTGCTTGAGTGCGCCGTCGTCAGCCACCACCCGAATGCCCTCGTGCCGGTCGCGGGGGTCAAGTTCACCGTCACCGATGGCACGACGGTCAAGACGTTGTGGACGACAACGCTGTCGACCTCGCCGTTGTATCCGGCGACGACGGGTGACGGCGCGGCGGCGCTCGCGCTGCGGGTCTATGCGGTGACGGTCGATCCGACGACGGCGACCGCGCTGACCAAGGGCCTGCTGCGGTGCGACTATGAAGTCTATCCGTGGATCGGTCCGGTTCAGAAGTCGGACACCGTCGGCACAAGGTCGATGACCAACCTTGGTACCGCCGCGCTGGCGACCGCCGCGCAGGTGCCGTTCGTCGTCGCGTATAACCCCGGCAATAGCTGGATCGTCCCGCGCTTTGCCTATGTCAGCGCCAGCGGCGCGACGGCGGCGGCGGCGGCGAACGTGTCGACGACCGCGAGCGCGGCGGCGGCGACCCCGCTGGCCACCATCAACCTCGCGATCGAAAGCCTGCGGCTGTGGTCGGCGGCCAACGCCGGGTCGGTGGGAACGCTTGCCGCCGCCAATGGCCAGGCGGCGATCACGCAGTCGGTCGATGGGTGCCGCATCCGCCTCGTCGCCGGGGTGACGACCGCCGCCACGACGACCGCCGTCACGTTCGGCGTCAACACCAACGCGACGTGGCTGGTGATCGAAGGCGACCCTGCCAACGCCAACCCGCGCGCCAACTGCATCCTGCGCGGCGGCGCCAGCAATGTGGCCGGCTGGCAGAACGTCAGCCGCGTCCGCTTCACCGGCTTGGCGATGGAGGCGGCGAACGGCAAGTTCGCCCTGGCACCTTATGCCTGGTGCGACAATTTCGAGTTTCGCAACGCGACGTCGACCGACACCGCCGCTTATTACGGTTGGGCGGCGTCGCCGGGGCTCGTGTGGGCAACCAATGGCAAATGGTGGAAGGCGGGGCTGTCGCCGGCGACCCTCGGCAGCCAGCATAACCCCATCCTCGTCCGCGCCGTGACCGTTGAACGGTCGCTCAATGCCCCCATCGTCGTTAGCTGCGCTCGCCTGCCGAGCGCGATTGCCGGGACGGCGGGCATCACCAGTACGGGTACCAACGTCACCGATGCCGGGGTCGGCCTCGACCGGCTGGCGATCGGCAACGACCTGCGGTTTTTAAACGGTGCTCCCGCCTTCACGATGCAGAATGTCGCGTTCAGCGCGCTCCCGGCGGGGCTGGTTCTCGGCAAAACCTATCCCGCCGCCAGCCGCCACGCCTTCGTCAACAACGTCGGCGAGATTTACGGCGGCCAGTCGCCCTTGTGGTACGGCGTCGGCGAGAACACGACCGTCGTGTCAAGCGAAAATGTCATCGAGGGCAATATTTTCGCCGGTGACCGCGTCAACGCCTGGTATAATTCGCTGACCCTCGCGACGATCGCGCTCAACGATACGGAAGACTGTCAGGCGCGCGTCAACCGCTATGCCAATAACGTCACGCTGAAGAACGCGACGAAGCAGGACGCCTATTTCGACCCCGTCGTTCAGGCGCTGCGGATCGGCGTCGCCCTGTCGTCGACGCGGAACAAGGCCTATGCCGTCGGCGCGCAGATCGTCGTCGCCGGGTCGCCCGCCAACGTCTATCAGTGCACCGCGACGACCGGGAACACCGCCGCGACCGGCGGACCGGCGGGCACCGGCAGCGCAATCGCCGACGGCGGCGTTACCTGGCAGTGGATCGCAACCGAGACGCGGCAGCACGGTTATCGCCCGCAGGCGTTGGGAATGTGGTCCGCCGCTTACGGTGTCGGCTTCGAGGGCAATATCGACCTTGAAAGCACGAACGACAGCCTTGGCAGCGTCGAATATTATTTCGAATTCTACGGGGTCGGGTCGCAGTCGCTGTACGGCGACGGCATCACCATCGCGACCGGACCATTCGTGCTCGATAAGTCGGGAACCGCGAACAAGCAGCCGTATCAGGTCACCCCCGATACCAGTGGCGGCGGCAATTATACGCCGCTGACGACCGCGTCGGGGGCGTACATCCTCGGTCGCGCAAAGTCGGCGAATGTCGATGTCGATCAGCGGGGCCTCGCCCGTAGCGTTCCCTTTGCGGCGGGCGCGCTCGGGGTGCCGGTCTATGCCCTGACCCCGAACCCCGATCGGCAGGCGAGCCGCGCGGCTGTGACGGCGACGGGTTGGGCGACCACCCTCGCGCTCGCCCGGAGTGTCCTTGCCACACGGGCGGGGATCACCGCCACCGGCTGGACCGCGATGCTCGTTCCTCGCAGCGGTGCTGCGGGGACGCGGGCGGCGGCGGCGCAAACCGGGTGGACGACGCAGCTGTCGGCGGCCGCCACGATCGCCGTGACGCGCACGACGTCGACGGCCGCCGGGTGGGCGACCCTGCTCCGCCCCATTGCCGGGGCGGCGGCGACCCGTGCCGCGACAACGGTGACGGCGTGGACGGCGATCATCGGCGCGCGGGGAACGACGCTCGCAACGCGCGCCGCCACGACCATGACGGCGTGGGCGACCCAGGTCGTGCTCCCGGCGAACCGGCTCGCGTCGCGGGCGCGGGCTTCGGTGACCGGCTGGGCAACGACCATCCCGGCGGCACCCGGCCGGCTGCCGTCGGTCGCCGCGACCGGAACCACCGGGTGGACGGTAACGCTGATCGTCGACCTCGACCGCGCCGCGATGCGGGCCGGGACGGGAGTCGTCACTTGGCTTTGCGCGGTGTCCCCGGCGTCGGCGCGGTCGCTGTCGGCGGCCACCGGTTCGATCGTGGCGATCGTCGGCGGGCGGATCGTCGTCATCGACAGCGGCCGCATCGGCATCGCCGACCGGACGCTGCCGATCCTCCTGCCCGGCAGCGCGACCCCGCGCGAGCGCACCCTGATCGTCACCGGCGACTTCCGAACGACGACGATTGCCTGACCCTTTCACTCCCCCAGCCTGAAGGAAGACGATAATGAGCAAGTTCTGCAGCAACGCCGTGTTCGACACCGCGCTCGCCAAGATTTCGACCGCGACGCGGATGGTTGCCCTCAATGGTCAGCCGGCGACCTATGCCGCTGCCGACGCCGGTCGCCTGTCGGAGGCCGCAACCGTTCCCGCCGACTTCACCGTCGCCAACGGGGATGTGTCGGGGCGCAAGGTAACGATCGCCGCGAAATCGGGGCTGGCGGTCATCGTCGCCGGTACGGTCGATCACATCGCCCTGCTCGACCCCGTGTCGTCGACGTTGCTCTACGTCACGACGTGCCCGGCGCAGGCCATCGTCGCCGGTGGCACCGTCAGCCTCGCGAGCTGGCAGGTCGAGATCAACCAGCCGACGTAAGCGTGAACTTCCCCCTCCTACTGTTGGGAGGGGGACCCAAAAAAACAGGAGTCGTTATGGGGATGTTCCTCAAGGACCCGGCGGCGCGGCTCGACTATGCTGTCGACTGGTCGGCCAATTACCTCAACACGGCGACGATCGTCGGCAGCGAATGGGAGGTCGAACCCCCCGGCGCACGCGTGTCGGCGACGGTCACCATCGCGACGCGGACCGGCGCGACGATCGATGGCGGTGTCCCCGGCGCGGTGTATCGCATCGTCAACCGCATCACGCTGTCCGACGGGCGCCGCGACGACCGTGCGCTTGTCATCCGCATCGAGGCGCGGTGATGACGGGCGACCTTCTTCCCCCCGCCGTCGTCCCCGTCGCGCTGGTTGAGGCAAAGGCCTTCCTCCGCCTCGACGACCCGAGCGAAGACGCGCTGATCGCCGGCTTCATCCGCTCGGCCACCGCGCTGGCGGAGGCGTTCACCGGCCAGCGGCTGATCGTTCGCGATTGTCTCGACGGCATCCTGCCGGTGCGGACGTGGCAGCGGCTCGCGGCGGCTCCCGTCGTGGCGATCACGAATGTGGTTGCTGGCGGGGCGTCGCTTCCTGGCACCGCCTTCGAGACCGACATCGACTTGGCCGGCAATGGCTGGGTCCGGCTCGTCGCGCCCGATCCGACGTCGCGCCCGCAAGTGACCTACCACGCCGGTCTCGCCGCCGACTGGAACGGCGTCCCCGAGCCGGTGCGGCAGGGCATCGTCCGGCTGGTGTCGCATTTTCACGCCCACCGCGACGCGCCCGACGCGGGGGGGGGGCGCCGGCCGCCGTCGCTGCACTGTGGCGCCCGTGGCGGCGGCTGCGCCTGGGCGGGGAGCCGCGTCATGGATGAGTTCGTCGGCGCACTGCGCGAGATCGTCGGCATCGACCAATGGACCCCCGCGACCGGCGGCGCGGATCAGTCGTCCCCCGCGACCGGCGGTGTCGGCGGCTGGACCGACGCCGGCGTCGCGTGGGCGGCGCTCGTGCCGGTCGACCTGACGCTTATCGCCGATGTCGGCGAGCGCCGGATCGGGCGGCCACGCTACCGCCTGACGCTGCGTCTGCCGACGACGGCGGCGGTGACAAGCCGCTTCCGCTGGCGGGGGCGCATCCTCGCGATCCTGCGCGCCGAGCCCGATCCCCGGCAGCGCGACCGCCTGACCTTTCTTGTGGAGGACCGGACATGATGCTCGCTGCCATCCTCGATCAGGTCGCCGCGTTCGCCGAGGCCCGGGTAAACGCGGCGCTGCTCGCGCGCGCCACCGCCGAACTGCCCGGCGTGACGGCGGCGCTCCACCCGGCGGGTATCCACCTGACCGCGTCCCGTCTGCGCGTCCGCGCTTTCGGGACGCGCCATCGCCGCCGCGATCCCCGGCTGGCGCTGTTTACCCGGGCCGGGCGATGACGAGCGCAAGCCTCGCCGTCCAGGGGTTGGTGTCCGCTGCTCTCGCTGCCGCTGTCGATCTGACCGTCACGGGCGTCTTCGACTGGGTCGCTCCCGACGCAGTCGCCCCGTATGTCACGATCGGCGCCGACGCGGTCACCGACTGGAGCCACAAGACCGGCACCGGCCACGAACACCGCGTCCAGATCAGCGTGTGGGACGACTGCCCGGGCACCGCCCGGCTGAAGGCGCTCGCCGCCGCCGCCGAAGCCGCCGTTCGTACCGTCACCGGAACCCGCGACGGCCACCGGGTCGCGAGTGTCGTCTTCGCCCGCGCGGTCTTCATCAAGGACCCGAATGGCTGGAGCCAGGCGGCCCTCGATTTTCGCATCCGCACCGAGCAACTTTGAGGAGACGACTTATGGCCGCCGAACGGGGCTCCGCCTTTCTGCTGAAGATCGGCGACGGCGCGACGCCGCCCGCCTTCTCCACCATCGTCGGCCTGCGGACGACGCAGCTCGCGATCAATTCCGACACCGTCGTCATCACCAACAAGGGATCGGGCGGGTGGCGCGAATTGCTGTCCAACGCCGGGTTCCGTTCGGTCTCGCTGTCGGGGGCGGGGGTGTTCAACGGCTCGGCCGCCGAGGCGCGGGTCAAGGCCAACGCGCTCAGCGGTACGATCGATTTGTATCAAGCCACTTTTGAAAGTGGAGACTCCATGACCGGAAAATTCCTCATCACCCGGCTCGACTATGCCGGCGATTTCAACAACGAACGCAGTTACACGATCGCGCTTGAGTCCTCGGGCAACGTGGTGACGGCATGAGCGCGCTGGTCAATGCCGTTCGCGGCGAGGCATCGCTCGTTCTCGACGGGATCGTCCACAAGTTCCGCCCGACATTCGCCGCGCTCGTCGCCGCCGAGGCAGAGATCGGGCCGCTGTTCGTCCAGGTCGAACACGCGGCCGCTGGCAAGATCAAGCTCGGCGATCTCGTCGCCTTGCTGTGGCACTGCCTTGCGCCCGGTGCGGCACCGCTAACCCGCGAAAGTTTCGCCGAGGCGATCGTGCAAGCCGGTTTGTCGGCGGTGACGCCGGTGCTCAAGACGCTGCTGACGCAGATCCTCGCCGGCAAATGACCTTCACCGCCGCCGCGCGGGTGGCAGCGCGGCTGGCGGCGACGCTCAACTGGAGTCCCGATGCCTTCTGGTCGGCGACTCCGGCCGAACTGCGCCTCGCGCTCGGCCTCGATCCCGCCGCCGCGCCCGCCGCTGCCGCCGACCTCGCCCGCCTGAAGGAGACCTTCCCCGATGGACCAGCTCGATAGCCTCGTCATCGCCGTTCGCGCCGATACCAGTGGTTTTGCGCACGACGTGGCCAACATCCAGAACCAGCTTCAGGGGCCGCTCGCCAGTGGCGCGGCCAAGGCAGGCAGCGCGATCGATGCGGCGCTGACCAAAGCGATTCGCAGCGGCCACCTCGGCTTCGACGATTTGAAGAAGGTCGCGTTGTCGACCCTCGCCGCGATCGCGTCGAGCGCGATCAAGACCGATCTGGGCGCCTTGTTCGGCGGTGGCGGTAGCGGCGGGGGTGGCGGATTGCTTGCCTCGCTTGCCAGCGCGGCGTCGGCACTGTTCGGCGGCGCACCCGGGCGCGCGACGGGTGGCCCGGTCACCGGCGGGCAGGCGTATATGGTCGGCGAACGCGGCCCCGAACTATTCGTACCCACGGCATCCGGGCGGATCGCACCGGGCGGCGGAGCGGTTGGCGGCAGCATCAACATTACGGTCAACGTCGCCACGCCGTCCGATGCGTCGGCGGCGTTCATGCAGCGGACGGGGGCACAGATCGCCCGCCACGTTCGCGCCGCCCTCGACCGAGCAGACGGGTGATGCGCCACTGGCTCGCCACCCCCGCCGACCAGCAGCGCCGCGACTGGCTCAAGCGGTTCGACGCGCGCTTCTGGACGGTCGATTTTCCGCGACCGATGATGGCGGCGGCGACAACGCCCGCGCCGCGCACCGTGCGTGTCGACCTCAGCTTCCTGCGCGCCAACGATCTGGCGGGATTGATCTGGGAATCGGTCGATCGCTTCGACCACCCGCTCGTCGCTTACGAAACCAACCGCGACTATCGCGGCTGCATATTGCGCTTTTGCTGGCGGGCCGAAGGTGGGGTGATGCCGCTCGACGCGGTCAACGGCCCGACGCTGACAATCGAGGGCCGCGACGCCGCCGGCGTTTTTCGCGGCTGGTATGTCCGGCTGTGGAACTACGCTGCCGGGACGCCGACCGACGCCGTAATCACGATCGACTTCGACGCCCTCGCGGCGGGCTTTGCTGCCGGGGGCGAACCGGTTTTTGCCGCCGACATCGACCGGATGTTCATCTCGCTGCTGCCGACGGCGTATACCGGAGCCGATGCACCCTTAGCGAAGGCGGTCGATGCGGCGGTCACGCTTTCGGAGATGGCGTGCACCGGGCCTACATCGACCCTCGCGATCGGCGACACCGTCGTGCCGCCGCATCGCCTGCGGATCGCGACCGGCTATGACGATAGCTACAATCTGACCCCGGCGCGGCTGGTTCGCGGGATCGCGGCGCTGGGCTATGCCGGGTCGATCAATCATTATGTCGGGATGAGCCACTTCTTCCAGCTGCGCTGGACGGGAGCGGCTTACAAAGTCGACCCGGCACGTCTCCTCAATGTCGCCGCCGCGGCGTGGCATCGGAGCTTCGTCGCTGCGGCGGCCGCATCGGCGTTCTCCGTCATCCTGTCGCAATCGCTTGAACTTCTCGCGCAGCACGCACCGGCGGCGTGGGCGCAGCGGGATGCGGCGGGCGCACTCGCACTGACGGGCTGGTCGCCGCCCTCGACGCTGCTGTCGCCGACAAACGGCGCGGCGATGGCGTGGGCGCGCGACGTTGCCCGTGCGTTTGTCGGCATCGCCACCGCCGCTGGCCTGGCGCCGCGTTATCAGGTCGGCGAGCCGTGGTGGTGGGTTGGGGCCGACGGGCGACCCTGTTTCTACGATGCCGCGACGACCGCCGCCTATGTCGCCGAGACGGGTCGGGCGGTGCCGCTGCCGCTGACAGACCTGCGCGGGGCACTGCCGACCGCGCAACGGGCATATCTCGACTGGCTGGGAACGAAACTCGGGGCGGCGACGCTGGCGCTGCGCGACGCCGTTCGGGCGTCGTTTCCGGAAACGACGACGTATCTGTTATTCTACGCCCCCCAGGTGCTGGCAACGGCCACGCCGGATCTGCAGCGCGCCAACCTGCCCGCAGCATGGGCCGCACCCGCGTTCGATGTCCTTCAGCTGGAGGACTATGATTTCGTCACGAGCCGCAACGTTGCCGGGCAAGCGGCGGCGCGCACGGCGATCACCGATCGCCTCGGCTATCCGCCGTCACACCAGCATTATTTCGCGGGCTTTGTCCTGCGCCCCGAAACGCGGGCGCTCGATTGGCCGCTGATCGCCGACGCGGCGGCGGCGTCGCTCGCGCGCGGCACCGCCGA
>JANYFA010000139.1 GCA_025362895.1 Sphingomonadaceae bacterium
ATTCCCACGCGTTACGCACCCGTGCGCCACTAGACCCGAAGGTCTCGTTCGACTTGCATGTGTTAGGCATGCCGCCAGCGTTCGTTCTGAGCCAGGATCAAACTCTCAAGTTCATGTCCGAAATATCGCCACTCACGCTGCTCGAAAGCCGCGTCACCAACAACACCCCGTTCAAGGAGCGTCCTATTCTGCAAAACCAGTCTGACAATTCCGACCCGAAAGCCGGTAGTGCATTGTGGTGGACATATAGAAGGCGTGTTTTAACCATGACACTCGAGCCCTTGTACGCTCGAGACCATGGACCGCCGCCCACATGTCCCTTCATTCAACTTACAATGAGAAAGAGCGACACCACTCTGTCCCCCGTTTAACCGGGGTGCGAACTGGCCTTTTTTCCGAGACCCAGAAGCGAACCCAGTGGCTCGTTCCGGCGTCGGGGGCGGCTTATGGGCCGCGTCTCAAACCCCGTCAACTTCTTTTTTCGATGGCCGGGCGAACCCGATCTACGAAAACCCCGAACCCTTTCGGCGACAGCAAAAAGCCCCGAAGGACTGTGTGACCTGACGCTGTCTGGGACTGACTTGCACCCGGAAACCGAAGTGCCCGCCAACCGGGGAGCGGTCATCTAGGCGTGTCGCTCAGAGCGCGCAAGCACTTTCTGCACATCCCGTCACGTTTACCGCCGGTCACGTCGCGATATAATCCTTCAGCGCGCTTGCTTCCTGCTCGGCTTCCTCGATCCGACGCTTCACGAGGTCGCCGATCGACACCAGCCCGAGCAACTCCCCGTCGGAAACTATCGGAAGATGGCGGACCCGTCGGTTTGTCATCGTCGCCATGGCCGCTGCGATCGACGACTCGGGTGTTGCGGTATGTACGGGCGTCGTCATTACCGCCTGTGCCGCCGCCCCCAGAACCCCCGTCCCGAGCCGGTGCAGTTCGGCGACAATGTCACGTTCCGACACAATGCCGAGAATCTTGTGGTCCTCGACGACAAGCACCGCGCCGATCCGATGATCGTGGAGCAACGCAACGATATCGCCGACCAGCGTTAGAGTCGTGACGGTAATGACCGGCTTCCTGCCGGTAAGAATCGATCCAATCGACATGGCGCATACTCCCAAGGTGCGCGCCGTCGAGATCGTCCCCATATCAGCACGTGCGGGTATCCTCCGCCGATTCGCAGCGAAAGGAAAGTCGATGGCGGCATCTTCGGACGGGCGAGTCGATCATTGGCGCCGATTTCGACGGCTGCTTGCGGTGGCGGCCACGGTCGCAGCCATAGCGGTCGCTGCGGCATTAACCGGTCTTGCCGTGCAAGGCATCGAGCTGCGCTTGCCCCTTGTGATTGCAGTTACCGTCGGCATCAGTGGCTCGATCATGCTCGCCGCGACGCTGATGGGGCTGGTGTTCGTCAGCGCGCGGAGCGGCCACGACGACGCCGTGAAAGCGCTGAACGAACCGCGCCGCAGCCGATGGCCCTGGCAGTGACGCCAATGCCCCCGGTTAAAAGTCGACCTGTGCGCGGAAGACGAAGGCGTCGGTCCCATAGTCGCGCATGAACGCCGGTGCCGTACTGGTCGGCACAACGACAGCGGAGAAGGGCCCACCCTTGACCTCGGCGCGCGCATATTCCGCCGTGAAGCGGACGTAGTCGATCGGCCAGTAGTTGAGCGCGGCGAGATAGCCGATCTGGCGACCGCCATTGACCTGACCGAAAGTGTTCGCGGCGGTGTTGCCGACGTTATGGGTCAGGTTGATGTAATCGACGCGGCCGACGATCTGGAGGCCGCCGGGGCCACCGTCGCTGACGGGGCGAAGGATCTTGGTGCGATCGATCCTGCCGTTCTTATAGCCGCGCGTTTCGCCGGTCAGCCAGTAACCGACTTCGCCATACCCAGACCAGAAGCTCGGGCTGTTCGGGTATAATGTGCCGTTGAACACCTGCGGATTCGACGCAACGCTGCCCGGCAGAATGCCGTCGACCTGGAGATACTGGGCCTCGCCCTGAACATGCAGCGGCCCATGGATCGCGAGGACTTCCACGCCGTAAATGCTGTCCCCCTTCGCCGCGATGCCGCCGGTCGCGACGAAACGCTGGTCAGTGGTCTGGGCAAACGGACGGGCGCGATAGTTCAAACCCAGCGACGTCTGGCGAAAACGGCGAAATTGGTAGCTGCCCGCGAGGTGGAACTGGGTTCCGGCGTACACCGGGGAATACACCGCGCGCGCCGAAAACTGGTAGCCCGTCCGATCGAACAGGTTCTGGTTGGCCGGTGTCGCGGCATTGGCCGGGCTCGGATTACCATTGACGCCTTCGTTGAAGGCCCCGGCTTGGAGACGGAAATCATTCGATTTATTGACATAAGTCGCGGCAAGCCCAAGCCGGCGACCGTTGCTGAAGGCGTCGTTGAGCTGCGACCGCTCGACAACCGAAACGAAGCGGTTGCTCGTCATGTTATCGAGGCTGCTGAAGGGATAAAAATAGCCGGCCGAAAAGGTGAACGGCGTTGTGTGCGGCGCGTATTCAAGCAAAAGGTCTTCGTAATCGACCACGCCCTCGGCGAAGTTGAACTGAAATTTGTAGCTGAAATCACCCGGAAGCACGCCTTCGGCACCCACCAGGGCACGGCGCGATCGACCGTTGAAGCCGAGGTTCGGCGTGTTGATGCGGGTACCGGGGTTGCCGACCTGCCCAGCGTCAAACTGCAGTTCGCCGGTCAGCTTAAATTTGTAGCCGCTACTGCCGCTAGAAAACTCGGGCGCGCCCTTCCACGTCGGCGTCGCGATGCCGACAGCTTTTTTAAGACTGTCGAGTTGCGCCTGGAGTGCGTCAACCTGAGCCTTCAGAAACTCGAGCTGGGCGGCGGCTTCCTCCGGCGACGCAGCCGTCTCGGCGTCCTGCGCGCGGACGGACGTTCCGGCGAGGGTTGTGATCGCGACGAGCAACGCGACACCCCATTTCGTAATCGCCATCACCAGCTCCTTTACGCTAACTCACGCTGTCGCCGCATTAGCGGACCCCATCGCAATTCCACACCGATAATATCGCAGGTCTATGGCGATGGCGTTCGCGCAAAATCGTGGTGAGGGCCGTTAGGGGACGACCCACTCGCCCCGCCATCCCGATGCACGATCATAGGCGGCGCGGCGGTGGCCGCGGCTTGCCAGATCGAGCCAGTCGATCGAGTCGACCGTGACGGTCAGGACGGCAAACGAAGCGCGACCGTCGTCCTCCATGAGCGTTGCAATCGGATCGGGCGACGGCGTGCCGGGGGCAGCCAACGTGCGATAGGCGCTGCGGGCATGGCCCGGAACGGTCGCCCATGCCGACTCGACCGCTGCGCCCGCGACGGCGATCTCGGCGACTCCGCCCAGGCGGAACTGCAATCGCGCGCCAGGATCATAAGCGACGACTGCGACTTGGGGTGCCGCCGTCACGGCGGCAACTTTGGCCGCGCGCGAGTCGGTGAAGAAGGTCAGCGTCGCCCGGTCGCGGTCGACCGCGCGGACGACCATCACACGGCCATCGGCGGCACCGGCGTGGACCGTGGCAACGACGGGCGTCCTGAGCAAGGACGCCGGATCATCGACCGCTGCCGCCAGCATGGCCCAGACCCTGTCGAAACCGAAAGCTAGCCCTTCAGCCGTCGGCGGTGAGGGCTCAGCTATCGACATCGTCTGTGACGACAACCTTGCGCGGGCGACCACGCTTGCGCGGCGCGGGAGCCGCGTCGCCGTCCGCCACAGGTTGGGCGAGCACAGGCTGGGCGGGCACAGGCTGGGCAGCCTCTGTCACAACAGGCGGCGCGGACGCGGCGATCGTCGCCGGTCCCGGCAGCCCGATCATTTCAGGCTCGGCGGCGCGCGCCGCTTCGCCGGCAGCCGCACGGCCACTATCGCGCCGGCCATACTCGCGTGCTTCACGCGGTTCGTCGCGGCGTGGAGTCTCCCGCGCATAATCGCCGCGCCCGTCGCCCCTGTTGCTATCGCCCCTGCCGCCATCACCCCTGCCGCCATCACGACGCGAGGAATCGGTAACCGCTGCGTCGCGGCGCGTGCCATCGGAGGTCCGCTCATCGCGGCGGCTATCGTCACGCGGTCCGTCGGCGGTGTCGCGCGCGGCATAGCTGCGCTGGCGACCGGCGTCCCGATCGTCGCGCGGGCGCTCGGTGCGATCGTCGCGCGGGCGCTCGGTGCGATCGTTCTGCCCGGCATAGGTGGAGCGCTCGTTCTGCCCGGCATAGCCGGCGCGTTCACCTTGACCGGCATAGCTGTCGTTGCGCTGACGATCGCCGGTCGCGCCATTGGCGCGGTACGCCGGGCGCTCGCCGCCGCCGCGATCGGTAATGCCGTTAGCACTGGCGCGCTCGTTCATATTGTTGCGGTCGTTGCCGTTGCCACTGCCCCGGTCGTTGCCGTCGCCGTCGTCATCCTCGTCGTCGCGGTTGCTGGCGGCGGCGTAATTCTGGCCGGTCGGCAACGCACCATAGCTGTCGTCATCGTCGTCATACGTCGGGCGCTGCGCCGGTTGCGGGTCGCGCGCGCGGAATTCGTTGAGGACGCGGAAATAATGGTCGGCGTACTGCATATAGAATTCGGCTTGGACGCGATCGCCGTTCTGCGTCGCGTCGCGCGCCATCGTCTTGTATTTTTCGAGCAGCTGCGTCGCGTTCCCTCGCTGGCGCGTGTCGATCCGGCTGCCGCCGCCGCTGGTGTTGCCATAATTGCCCGACGGGCCGCCACCCTGCTGCGGCGGGCGAGCGCCCCCGCGTCCGCGACGGCGACCGTTCTGGTTATTATTCCTGATCAAGGCGGTGTGTCCCCGCGCGTTCGCGCATCAACGGAAAATCTGTTTGTCCATCAACCGGGAGCACCAACGACGATGCGGAGCGCGGCATTTCCGGAAAATCAGAGGCGAGGGACTGTGGCGGGCCCACCTCGCTTGAGTATTCGTCTAGCGGGAATCCACGCGGCGTCAAAGCCCTATTTGGTGACGACCAGACAGCGCGGCCACCCGGCAAGGTCGCGCCGGACGACGAGGCTCGCCCCGTGCGCCGCCAGCAGCGCCGTGACTGCCACGGCCTGCGTCGCCCCAATCTCGACGCACGCCGCCGTACCCGCCCCCAGGCGCGCGGTTATGACCGGGGCGAGCAGGCGATAATCGGCGAGGCCGTCGCCGGCGAACAGTGCCGAATGCGGCTCCCACTCGGCGACATCGCGCGGCAATACGTCGTCGACCGCGATGTACGGCGGATTGCATAGGATCAGGTCGAACGCCCCGTCCCCCGCGTCCCACCCGCCGTGGATGAATGTCGCCCGGTCGCCGAAGTCGAGCCGCACCGCGTTGCCCGCCGCCACCACCAGCGCCGCCGCCGACGCATCGACGCCGACCCCCGTCGCACGCGGCCATTCGCTTAGCGCCGCGAGCAGCAACGCCCCCGACCCCGTGCCAAGGTCGAGCACGCGCCCCGGCCCCGCCGTCCCGGCGAAATGATCGATCGCCGCCGCGATCAACGTCTCCGAATCAGGGCGCGGGATGAGCACATCCGGCGTCACCGCCAGATCGAGCGACCAGAATTCGCGGTGGCCAGTAATATACGCGAGCGGTTCCCCGGCAGCGCGACGATCGACAAGGCCCGCGAACGCCGCGCCGTCGACAACGCGGTCGAGATCCATCAGCAGCGCCATGCGTTCGATGCCGAGGGCATAAGCGAGGAGCACCTCGGCATCGAGGCGGGCAATGCGGGCGGTGGCACCGCGCAGAAGGGCGTCAGCCCTCACGCACTCAGCGCCGCCAGCCGGGTCGCCTCGTCCTCCGCCACCAGCGCCCCGACCAGCTCGTCCATTGCCCCTTCGATAATCTCCGGCAGGCGGTGGAGCGTCAGGTTGATGCGGTGATCGGTGACGCGCCCCTGCGGGAAATTATAGGTCCGGATCCGCTCCGACCGGTCGCCCGACCCGACCATCGACTTCCGATCGGCGGCGCGGGCATCGTGAATCTTCGCGCGCTCCAGTTCGTACAGCCGCGTTCGCAGCACGCGCAGCGCCTTCGCCTTGTTCTTATGCTGCGATTTTTCGTCCTGCTGGATGACGACCAGCCCCGACGGAATATGCGTGATCCGCACCGCCGAATCGGTCGTGTTGACCGACTGTCCGCCTGGCCCCGACGACCGGTACACGTCGATCCGCAGGTCCTTGTCGGCGATCTGGACGTCGACCTCCTCGGCCTCGGGCAGCACCGCCACCGTCGCGGCGCTGGTGTGGATGCGCCCCTGCGTCTCGGTCGCCGGGACCCGCTGGACGCGGTGGACGCCGCTTTCGAACTTCAGCCGCGCGAACACCTGCGCGCCGGTGACGCTGGCGATGACTTCGCGGTAGCCGCCCATCTCGCCCGCCGCCGCCGAGATCAACTCGACCCGCCACCCGCGCGACTCGGCGTAACGCTGGTACATGCGGAACAGGTCACCGGCGAACAGCGCCGCCTCGTCGCCGCCGGTGCCCGCGCGGATTTCGAGCATCGCCGGGCGGTCGTCGGCGGTGTCGCGCGGCAATAGTTTCAGCGCCAGCGCCCGCTCGGCCAGCGGCAGCGCCTCGGCGATCGTCGCCGCCTCGAGTTCGGCCATCTCGCGCATCTCGGGATCGGCGAACATCGCCTCCAGCCCCGCCGCCTCATCACGCAGCCGCCGCACCTCCTGCGCCGCCACAACCACGGGAGTCAGCTCGGCATAATCCTTCGACAGCGCGACGAACTTGTCCGACGGCAAGGCGGGATTGCCCATCTGCGCGGCGAGGTCGGCGTGGCGGCGCTCGATCTGGGCAATCCGTTCGGGGGGGATGGAGATCATAAAGCGTCGAAGATGTCGTGAATGATGTAGTCGACCTGCTCGCCGTTGACGCTCTCAGGGACGGTACGCACGGCATAGCTACGGCGTAGAAGCAAATGTAGCTGTCGACGCATATCGCTTGCTGCCACATCCGACCGCTCGCCGGACTCGAGTTTAAGTACCGATACAGCGTGACGCTTCATTTCGTCCGGACCAACAAAAATGGCTAGATCAGCTCCTTGCTCATTTGCCTTGGTCAGCCTTGCTTTCACTTTGCCTCGATAGGCCATCTCAACGCTGAGGTTGTTCTGCCGTAGCGCGTGCGCAAGCCGCTCCGCTTGGCGTTCGACACTCGGATCAATCGGGATAACTACTATCTGAGGTTGCAGGGGCTCAGGCTCCTCCACCAGCATCGCCAGCCGCTCGATCCCGCCAGCCCAGCCGACCGCGGGCGTCGGCGGCCCGCCCATCGTTTCGATCAGGCCATCATACCGCCCGCCGCCGATCACGGTGCCCTGCGCGCCGAGGTGGTCGGTGACGAATTCGAACGCGGTGTGGCGGTAATAGTCGAAGCCGCGGACGAGCGCCGGGGCGCGTTCGAACGCGACGCCCGCCGCCTGCAGGCCCTTCTGGACGCTCTCGAAGAACGCCCCCGCCTCGACCGTCATGTGCGCGTCGATCCCCGGCGCGGTGGCGACGAGTTCGCGGTCGCCGGGGTCTTTACTGTCGAGGATGCGGAGCGGGTTCTTCTCCAACCGCTCGACGCTCTCGCGGCTTAGCGCGCCGGCATTCGCGCGAAAATGCGACACTAGCGCCTCGCGCCACGCGTGCCGCGTCTCCGCGTCGCCGAGCGTGTTCAGCTGCAACACCACCTTGTCGCCGATACCCAGCTCGCTC
>JANYFA010000142.1 GCA_025362895.1 Sphingomonadaceae bacterium
ATCCGCTCGTCGCGAGCGAAGCCGGATTGAAGAGAGATCGCGTTCATGCGGACTAGCTATACGCAAAATCGCGTCGCGGCAAGTCCGGTGACGAGGTACTGTCGCCGATCCGGGAGGTCAGGTGCCGCCGCCGTCGTCGAGGCTGAGCAACGTCGCGTTGCCGCCCGCGCTCGTCGTGTCGGTCGAGACGACGCGCTCGACGGCGAAGCGCGGCAGATAATGCGGGCCGCCCGCCTTCGGTCCGGTCCCCGACAAGCCTTCGCCGCCGAATGGCTGGCTGCCGACGACAGCCCCGATCATCGTGCGGTTGACGTACAGGTTGCCGACATGCGCGCCAGCGACAACCGCGGCAGCCGCCGCCGCGATCCGGCTGTGGAGGCCCATCGTGAGCCCGTAACCGGTGGCATTAATCGCCGCGACCGTCGCCGCCAGCTCGCCGGCGCGCCACGTCGCGACGTGGAGGATCGGCCCGAACCACTCGCGCGACAGGTGGCCGATGCGGTCGATACGAATGACGGTAGGCGCGACGAAGTTGCCGGCTGCGGGCGCGGCGACGGTGTGGACCCAGCGGTCGCGCTGCGACTGGCGGTACGTCTCCAGCCGCTCATACGCCGTCGCGTCGATTACCGGGCCGACATCGGTACGCGGATCGGCCGGGTCGCCGACGACCAGCGTGTCCATCGCCCCTTTGAGCATCGCGAGCGTCGCGTCAGCAATGTCCTCCTGGAGCAGTAATAGGCGAAGCGCCGAGCATCGCTGGCCCGCCGATCGGAAGGCGCTTGTGACGACATCGACGACGACCTGTTCGGACAGCGCGGTCGAATCGACGATCATCGCGTTGAGCCCGCCGGTCTCGGCGATCAGCGGTACGAGCGGGCGGTGGTCGTCGACGAGCAGGGTCCGGGCGATCGCGCGCGCCGTCGCGGTCGATCCGGTGAAGGCCACCCCCATCACGTGGCGGTTGCCAACCAGTGCCTCGCCCACCGCCGCGCCGCCGGTGACCAGCCGCAGGGCGTCGACCGGCACCCCGGCCTCGTGCGCGAGGGCGACGGCGGCGGCGGCGATGCTCGGCGTCTGCGGGGCGGGTTTGGCGACGACGGCGTTGCCGGCGGCGAGCGCGGCGGTGACCTGGCCGAGGAAGATCGCGAGCGGGAAGTTCCATGGCGCGATGCAGGCGAAAACTCCGCGTGCCTGCAGCCGCAGCTCGTTGTGCTCCCCCGTCGGGCCGGGGAGGATCGTTGTCACGAAGTGCGCGCGCGCCTGGGCGGCATAGTAGCGGCAGAAATCGACCGCCTCGCGAACCTCGCCGAGGGCATCGGGAATCGTCTTGCGGGCCTCCTCGACGCAGAGCGCCATCAGCGTCGTGCGGTCGCGTTCGAGCAGGTCGGCCAGCCGATCGAGGATGGCGGCGCGGGTGTCGACCGGGGTCGCGTCCCACGCCGGCAAGGCGGCATAAGCGGCGGCGACGGCGGCGGCGACATCGTCTCCTCCAAGCAAGCCCTCGTCCCGGCGCAAGCCGGGCGCGCGCCCCACAACCCCCGCGGCCACCGCCGCTAGGACCTCGGCGTCGGCAAGATCGATCCCCGCTGAATTGACCCGCCCCAGAAACAGGTCACGCGGCAGCGGAATGCTCGGATGGCGACTGCCGCCGACGCTCGCGATCTTGACCGCCGGGTCGGCGAGGAGAGTCGCGTCGTCGACACTGGTGTCGGCCAGTTGATGAACGAAGCTCGAATTCGCGCCATTTTCGAGCAGGCGGCGGACGAGATACGCGAGCAGGTCGCGGTGCCCGCCGACGGGGGCGTAACTGCGGCAGGCATAGCCTTCGTCGCGCACAAGGCCCTCGTAGAGGCCGTCGCCCATCCCGTGGAGGCGCTGGAATTCAAATGCCTGCTTGTCCGCCGCCCAGTCGAGGATCGTCGCCACCGTTAGCGCATTATGCGTCGCGAACGCCGGGAAGATGTTGGGGCTCGTGAGCATTTTTGCGGCGCAGGCGAGATATGACACGTCGGTCGCGGCCTTGCGGGTGAACAGCGGATAGTCGGTAAGTCCCTCGACTTGAGTGCGTTTTATCTCGCTGTCCCAGTACGCGCCCTTGACCAGCCGCACCCGCAGGGTGCGCGCGGTGGTGCGCGAGAGTTCCTGCGCCCAGTCGATCACCGCGCTCGCTCGCTTGCTGTACGCCTGTACCGCCATGCCGAGCCCGTCCCACCCGCTCAACTGGCGGTGCCCGGCGATGGCGGCGATGATGTCGAGGCTCATGTCCAGCCGCTCGCTCTCCTCGGCGTCGACTGTCAGCCCGATACCCGCCGTCATCGCCGCGCTGGCAAGGCTGCCGAGCAAGTCGGTCAGTTCGGGAACGCACGTCGCCGCGTGGGCCGTTTCGTAGCGCGGGTGGAGCGCCGACAGCTTGACCGAGATCGTGTGGCGGTGGTCGGCGGGACGCGCGCCGATCCGGCGGATCGCCGCCAGATAGCTGTCGTAATAACGCGCCGCGTCGTCGTGCGTCCGCGCTGCCTCGCCCAGCATGTCGAAACTCGCCGAAAAGCCCGCATTGTCCTTGTCGGCGGCGCGGGCGAGCGCCTCGTCGATCGTCTGGCCCATGACGAAGACCTGCCCCATCAGCCGCATGGCGGCACCGACCGCCGTGCGGACGAACGGCTCCCCCGACCGCGCGATGAGCCGCCGGAGAACCGACCCCGAATCGCCGACGACGGCGCGGGTCAGCACCAGACCCCACGTCGCCGAGTTGACGAGCGCCGAATCGGATTTGCCCGCGTGCACGGCCCAGTCCGCCCCGCCGATCTTGTCGCGGATGAGGCTGTCGGCGGTCGCGGCATCGGGCACGCGCAGGAAAGCCTCCGCCAGGCTGAGCAGCGCGATCCCCTCGGCGGTATTGAGGCGATACTGCTGCAGAAACCGGTTGACCCACCCCGATGACTGCGCCGCCCGCAGACCGGCGAGCAGGTCGAGCGCGCGGGCTTCGACGCGGGCCCGCGACGGTGCGTCGAGCGTGGCCGCAGGCAGCAGCGCGGCGAGCACGTCGGGCTCGGGCGCGCGGTGAAGGCCGCGCATCGCGGCGATATCGATGGCGAGTGTCGTCATTGATCCGCCGTAGAACGTGTTGCATCGGCCATCAAATCAATGCTGTCGCGCGGTCCGCCCCCGCGCACGCCGACGATGCCACCACCGGCGGTTGACGCCCACGGCAACGCCCGCCAAAGTCACCGCAAAACAACCGGGGAGAGATTTGTGCGCGCTGCCATGACGCTCGAAAACTATCGTAGTCAGATCGGGGCCGAGGTCGGGGTGTCCGACTGGGTACTGGTCGATCAGGTGCGGATCGATGCGTTCGCCGCCTGCACCGGCGACCACCAGTTCATTCACGTCGATCCCGTGGCGGCCGCCCGATCGCCGTTCGGGACGACGATTGCCCATGGCTATCTGACCTTGAGCCTGATCCCGATGATGACCTATGCCGCCGTGCCCTCGATCGAGGGCGCGAAGATGGGCGTCAATTACGGCATGAACAAATTGCGCTTCGTCGCGCCGGTCAAGTCGGGCAAGCGCATTCGCGGGCGCTTCACCCTGGTCGCCGTCGAGCAGCGGCCCGACGGCAGCTATCAGTCGACGATGGGTGTGACGGTCGAGATCGAGGGCGAGACGAAGCCGGCGCTGGTCGGCGAGTCGGTCGCGTTGATCTACCTATGAGCCGCCTCGGTGATTTGCCGCGTGCGGCATGGGACCCGGCATTCGCGGCCGTGGTCGACACAATGACCCCGCCGGGCGGCGCGCCGCTCGGCTTGTTCCCGCCATTCGCGCATAGCCCCCGGGCGTGGGCGAAATTCAGCGGCGGCGCGCTTTCCGGCAAGCATCCCTTGACGCCGCGCCAGCGCGAGATAGTCATCCTGCGAACGGCCGCACGGACGGGCGGCGAGTTCGAGTGGACGACGCACGCAACGATGTTCGCGGCCAAGGCGGGCTTCACGCCCGAACAGGTCCGGTCGACGTTTGATGGCGCGGCGGACGACGGGAATTGGGACGCGGCCGATGCGTTGCTCATCGCGACGATCGACACGCTGCTGGCGACGAAGAAGCTGACGCAGGCCGAGTTCGACGCGCTCCACGCCGAGTTCGACGCGGCGCAGATCTTTGAAATTATCCAGCTCGTGGCATTCTACCACGGCGTGTCGCTGATCTGCGGCGCGCTCGACATTCCTCCCGAAGCGGCGATGGGCCGCTTCCCCGACCCCAAGGGCGACGCCCGTCTGCAAAACAAGGACCACGACCATGCGTGAAGCCGTTATCGTTTCGACCGCGCGGACCCCGATCGGGCGCGCCTTCCGCGGCGCGTTCAACGCCTCCGCCCCTCCCATTCTGGGCGGCCATGCGATCAGGCACGCGCTCGCGCGGGCGAAGGTCGAAGGCGCCGAGGTCGACGACGTCGTCTGGGGCGCGTCGCTCCAGCAGGGCGGGCAGGCCCCGAACATCGCCCGCCTCGCTCTGCTCCGCGCCGGATTGCCGACCAGCGTCAGCGGCCAGTCGATGGACCGCCAATGCGCGTCCGGCCTGATGGCCATTGCGACGGCGGCGAAGCAGATCATCGTCGACGGGATGCAGGTGACCGTCGGCGGCGGCCAGGATTCGATCTCGATGGTGCAGACCAACAAGATGCGCGTTGACCCCGACATGGGGCTGATGGCGATGGTGCCGAACGTTTATATGCCGATGATTGACACCGCCGAGGTCGTCGCCAAGCGGTACAACATCAGCCGCGACCGTCAGGATGAATATAGCTTCCGTTCGCAGATGCGGACCGCAGCGGCGCAGCAGGCGGGCAAGTTCGACGATGAGATCGTGCCGCTCGACGCCAAGATGGGCATGGCGAACAAGGAAACCGGCGAGTTCACCTTCCACGACGTGACGTTGAGCAAGGACGAGGGCAATCGCCCCGAGACGACGCTTGCCGGGCTGATGGGGCTGAAGCCCGTGCGCGAAGGCGGCGTCATCACCGCAGGCAACGCCAGCCAGCTGTCCGACGGGGCGAGCGCGAGCGTCTTGATGGAAGCCGGTGAGGCGGCGCGGCGCGGGCTGACCCCGCTCGGCATCTATCGCGGCATGGCGTCGGCCGGGCTCGATCCCGACGAAATGGGCATCGGCCCGATTTATGCGGTCCCCAAGCTGCTCAAGCGCAACGGCCTGACGGTCGACGACATCGGTCTATGGGAGCTGAACGAGGCGTTCGCCGTTCAGGTTCTCCATTGCGCCGACGTCCTTGGGATCGACCAGGAGAAGCTCAACGTCAACGGCGGGGCGATCTCGGTCGGCCACCCGTACGGCATGAGCGGCGCGCGCCTGACCGGCCACGCGCTGATCGAAGGCAAGCGACGCGGCGTCAAATATGTCGTCGTGACGATGTGTGTCGGCGGCGGCATGGGCGCAGCGGGATTGTTTGAAGTCGTCTAAGCGGCCCGCGTACAAGGGAGTATTGCCCGCCGCAATCGTCCCTTGTGCGTGGACTGCGTGACCGGCCGGCGGGTCGGCGAACCTCCGTCGCCGAATCCATCCGACGGCATGGCTTTGCCGCGACGCATCGAACCGGGCAGAACAAAAGGGCCGTTGCGCTAATAAAGCGCTGTCCTACAGCCCTCCGAATCGGTTATCTTTTTTTCTAGTCGCCTCTTGCGGCTGTCCGGTTGCCCTCCGGGGCAGCACTCTTTTTAATCGTCGATCGCCAACGGTACCGCGAGGGGTGCCCAACGCCACCGACGAGAGCTAACGGCCTTAGGTCCAGCAAGCCTGCCGCTGTTCGTTTATTGCGAAAATCGCAAAGCAGACGAAATTTTCGACAAGTTCGAGAGTGAACTTAGCGAACTTCCACGCTGCCGGGCGTGATCAGCCTACGCCTCGTCCTCGTCGCCACCGGGTACGACGACCGCCAGGTCCTCATCCTCGCCGATGTCGACATCGGGCTCTTCGGCATCCTCGGCGACGTCGAGGTCGTCGTCATCACCCTCGATGATCTCGCCGTCCTCGTTGGTCTTGACGGTCGGCTTGGCGGCCTCGAACGGCAGCGGCTGCTTCGATTTGAGCATCGATTCAGGGATCCAAACGGTGCCGCAGTTGATGCAGGTCACCGGATCGTCGTTGCCCAGGTCGTAAAACCGTGTGTTGCACTTCGGGCAGGCACGCTTGGTGCCCCATTCGGGATTGACCATCAGGTACTCCGGCGGCGCTCGGGATGGGCGAAAG
>JANYFA010000156.1 GCA_025362895.1 Sphingomonadaceae bacterium
ACGCGGCCCGAACGTCGTCAAGGAATATTGGCGCAAGCCCGGGCCGAGCGCCGAGACGTTCGTCGACGGCTGGGTCCGGACCGGCGACCTCGCGCGCGTCGACGACGAGGGCTTTGTCTTCATCATCGACCGCGCCAAGGATATGCTGATCCGCGGCGGTGAAAATATCTACTGCGTCGAGGTCGAGAACGCCCTCTACGACCACCCCGCTGTGATGGACGCCGCGATCGTCGCCCGCCCGCACCGCAGTCTTGGCGAGGAACCCGCCGCCGTCGTCACGCTCAAGCCCGGCAGCCACGCCACCGCCGACGAATTGCGCGCCGTCGTCGCCGCGCGACTGGCCGCGTTCAAGGTGCCCGTCGAGGTTCGTTTCTGGGACGGCCCGCTGCCGCGCAACGCCAACGGCAAGATCCTGAAGAGCGAGCTGAAAAAGCTGTTCGCGCCGGAGGCCGCAGCGGCATGAGCGCGCCATTTGCCGAGCGGAGAGCGTAGCCTCACTGCGCCCCGCCTACGGAACCTGCCCGACCGCCCGTCGTTTGCCCTGCACATCTTTCAGGAGCAGGACATGGGTAAGGGTTGCATTTTGTGGGCGGTCGGCGTGCCGATCCCGGTCATCATTCTCTTGTACGTGTTCCACGTTCTGTAGGGAGGCCGCCGCCCCGCGCCGTCGTCGCGGTGAACGTGTGCACGTTCGCATGGAAAATCGGGTGACCGGCCGCTCTCGGGACGCTAACGGGACGGGATGATACGGCTTTCCCACTGACCCCCGCCGACCCCCCTGGCACGCCCGCCCGCCGCGCTGCGCTCCGCCTGCTGACCGCCGTACTGGCGCAGGGCAAGGCGCTCGACGGCGCGCTGGCCAACGCCTTCCACGGTGTCGATCGCGCCGACGACCGGGCACTCGCGCGGAGCCTGACGAGCGGCGTCCTGCGCTGGCTGATCGACCTCGACGCGCTGATCGATTCGGCGACGCAGCGCCCGCTGCCGGCCGACGCGCGCGCGCGGATGGCGCTGCGGATCGGTCTCGCCGGGCACCTCCTGCTCCAGACGCCACCGCACGCGGTCATCGCGACGACCCTCGCCCTGACCGAAGGCGGTCCGCGCCGCCTCACCCACGCCGTCCTGTCGCGGCTGCTGCGCGAAGGGGCGGCGCTGCCCGACACGCCGACGCTCCCCGAACCCTATGCCACCCGCTGGCACGCGGCATGGGGGGCCGATGTTGCCGCCGCCGCGGCGGCGGCGTTCGGTCACGAGCCGCCGACCGACCTGACGCTGCGCGATGCCGCCGCGACCGCCCACTGGGTCGAAGTCCTCGGCGGCGTGTCGCTCCTCCCCGGCCATGTCCGCCTCGGCGGCAAGGCGACGATCCCCGACCTGCCCGGCTTCGCCGACGGCGCGTGGTGGGTACAGGATCTGGCCGCGAGCCTTCCCGCGCGCCTCCTCCGGCCGACGCCGGGGGCCAACACGCTCGACCTGTGTGCGGCGCCCGGCGGCAAGACCCTGCAGCTCGCCGCCGCCCGGGCCGATATCACCGCGCTCGACAGCAGCGACGCCCGCCTCGACCGATTGCGCGACAATCTTGCCCGCACCGGACTGAGCGCTGCCATCGTCGCGGTCGACGCCCTCGTCTGGTCGCCGCCCGCGCCGTTCGACTTCGTCCTGCTCGATGCGCCGTGCTCGGCGAGCGGGGTCTTCCGCCGTCATCCCGATGTCCTCCACCTCAAAGGCGAGCGCGACCTCACCCCGCTGCTCACCATCCAGGCGGCGCTCCTCGACCGCGCAGTCGACTGGCTGAAGCCCGGCGGCACCCTCGTTTTCTCGACGTGCAGCCTCGAACGCGCCGAGGGCGAGGACCAGCTGGCCGGCGTGCTGGCCCGGCACAAGTCGCTACGCCTCGACCCCATCGCGGCAACCGAACTGCCGGTCGGGATCACCCCGACCGACGGGGCGCTCCGTATCCTGCCGGGAATGCTGGCGGTGGCGGGCGGCGTCGACGGCTTCTTCGTCGCACGACTGGTCAAGAAGTGACGCGGCGAGCGGCCTGCGATACGGTGACACGATGACCGCGACCTATCACGTCAAGACGTTCGGCTGCCAGATGAACGTCTACGATTCCGAGCGCATCGGCGAGCTTCTCGAGGCCGAGGGCTATGCCGCCGCGTCCATCGAATCGGCCGACGTCGTCGTCCTCAACACCTGCCACATCCGCGAGAAGGCGGCCGAGAAAGTCTATTCCGACATCGGTCGCCTAAAGGCCCGCACCGCGAGGCCCCGCGTCGTTGTCGCCGGGTGCGTCGCGCAGGCCGAGGGCGCGGAGATCGTCCGCCGCGCGCCTGCCGTCGATGTCGTCGTCGGACCGAACGCCTACCACCGGCTGCCCGCGCTGCTGCGTGACGGCGGGCCACAAGCGGCGGTCGACACCGATATGCCGCTGGCGTCGAAGTTCGATGCCCTTCCCGCGCGCCGCAGCGTCGTCGGGGCGAGTGCGTTCCTGACGGTGCAGGAAGGGTGCGACAAGTTCTGCACCTTCTGCGTCGTCCCCTATACCCGCGGCGCCGAGGTGTCGCGCCCCGCCGCCGCGCTCGTCGCCGAGGCGCGCGCGTTGATTGCGGCGGGGGCGAAGGAACTGACCCTGCTCGGCCAGAACGTCAACGCCTACCACGACGGCGACATCACGCTGGCGGGGTTGATCCGGCTGATCGCCGCGCTGCCGGGGCTCGTGCGACTACGCTACATGACCTCGCACCCGCGCGACATGGGCGACGACCTGATCGCCGCGCACGGCGAGATCGACGTTTTGATGCCGTACCTTCATCTGCCGGTGCAGGCCGGGTCCGACCGGCTGCTCAAGGCGATGAACCGCGCGCATACCCGTGACAGCTACCTCCGCACCCTCGACCGGTTGCGCGCGGCGCGGCCCGATATCGCGCTGTCGGGCGACTTCATCGTCGGCTTTCCCGGCGAAACCGACGCTGACTTCGCGGCGACGCTGTCGATCGTCGCCGAGGTCGGCTACGCCGCCGCCTATAGCTTCAAATACAGTCCCCGCCCCGGCACCCCCGCCGCAGGCATGGCCGATCAGATTGCAGAGAGCGTGAAGGACGACCGCCTCGCCGCGCTCCAGGCCGCGATCGGCGCGACGGCGCTCGCGTTCAACCGGGCGAGCGTCGGCACCCGCTGCGATATCCTGCTCGACCGCGCGGGACGCCGCCCCGGCCAATTGATCGGCAAATCGCCGTGGCTGCAATCGGTGTTCGTCGTCTCGCCAGCCGCGAAAATCGGCGATATGATCACCGTCGACCTGATCGATGCCCAGCCCAACAGCCTTGAAGGAGCGCCTGTGCCGCACCTCAACTCGTTTCTGTCGGCCGCCGCCTAGTGGCGAAGAAATCGGCGTCGCGCCCCCCCGCCCATTCCCGCCCAGCGGGACGGCCGAGTGCGGGGAGTCCCCCGAACGGCCCCGGTGACCGCGTTCGACTCGAGCTTGAATTCGACCGCCCCCAACTCCTCGGGCCCCTGTTCGGCCAGTATGACCAGAACCTGATCGTCCTCGAAAACCGTCTCGGCGTGTATATCGCGGCGCGCGGCAACAAGGTGTCGATCGAGGGCGAAGCCGATAGCGCGGCGCGCGGTCGCGATATTCTCATCACCTTGTACAACCGCCTGACGCAGGGCCATGGCGTCGATGTCGGCGATATGGAGGCCGCCGTTCTGATGAGCGCCGAACCGACGCTGGCCGGGCTGACACTCGCCAACGACGGCGCGCCGAACCCGGCAGTCGTGATCCGTACGCGGCGCAAGACGATCGTCCCGCGCTCACCGACGCAGGTCCGCTACATCGAGGCGCTGGGCCGCGACGACGTCATCTTCGCGCTCGGTCCGGCGGGGACGGGCAAGACGTATCTCGCCGTCGCGCAGGCGGTCAGCCAGCTTGTCGCCGGGTCGGTCGACCGGCTGATCCTGTCGCGGCCGGCGGTTGAGGCGGGCGAGCGGCTCGGCTTTCTCCCCGGCGATATGAAGGACAAGGTCGATCCCTACCTCCGCCCGCTGTACGATGCGCTCTACGACATGCTGCCGACCGAACAGGTCGAGCGGCGGCTGAGCAGCGGCGAGATCGAGATCGCGCCGTTGGCGTTCATGCGCGGGCGGACACTGGCGAACGCCTTCGTCATCCTTGACGAAGCGCAGAACACGACGCCGCTGCAGATGAAGATGTTCCTGACCCGCTTCGGACAAGGATCGCGGATGGTCGTCTGCGGCGACCCGAACCAGGTCGATCTGCCCAACCCCGCATCGTCGGGCCTTGCTGATGCGGTCCGCAAGCTCGACGGCATCCCCGGCATCGCGACGCTCCGCTTCAGCAGCCGCGAGGTCGTCCGCCACCCCATCGTCGGCGCGATCGTCGAGGCCTATGAGGGGCCGCCGCAGGATGGCTGACCCGCGACGATGCTGACCGTCGATACCGATATCGCCGGGGGCGACTGGCCCACCGCGACCGACTGGCCCGCGCTCGCGACCGCCGCGTGCGCCGCGGCCCTGGCGCAGTCGGCGCACGCGCATGTGGGTCATGCAGGCTACGCGGTCGAGGTTGCGGTCCGCCTGACCACCGACGCGGACGTCCGGACGCTCAACGCGCAATATCGTCATCAGGACAAGCCGACCAACGTCCTGTCTTTCCCGATGGTCGCTGCCGACGGACTCGACGCGCTGGCGAACGATGGCGACGGTGAGGTTCTGCTCGGCGACATCATCCTCGCCGCCGAAACGTGCGCGACCGAAGCCGAGGCGAAAAGCATTGCGCTCGCCGACCACGCCCGCCACCTGATCGCGCACGGAATGCTCCACCTGCTCGGCCTCGACCACGGTGACGATGCCACTGCCGCGCACATGGAGGGGCTGGAAACCGCCGCTCTGGCCACGCTCGGGCTTGCCGATCCCTACGCGGAGCGCAATTAAGAGCCATGGCCGACCCGCACCCTAGCACCGACTTCGCCCCGAGGCTGTGGCGAAGTCTGAAGACGATGGTCGGCGGCGGCGGCGTCGAGCCGACCCTGCGTGAAAGCCTCGAGGAGGCGATCGACGAGGTCGTCGGCGAGCCAGCCGACCGCGACGACCTGTCGGTGGTCGAGCGGACGATGCTCAAGAACCTCCTCCATTTCGGCGAGCGGCTGGTCGACGATGCCGCTGTCCCGCGCGCCGACATCATCGCCTTCGATGTCGACGACAGCT
Source organism: Sphingomonadaceae bacterium (assembly GCA_025362895.1). Lineage (GTDB taxonomy): Bacteria > Pseudomonadota > Alphaproteobacteria > Sphingomonadales > Sphingomonadaceae > Polymorphobacter_B. Next base: position 5,230 of record JANYFA010000156.1, read on the forward strand.
TCGCCGACCTCGTCGCGCTGTTCCGCGAGGCCGGCCACAGCCGCCTGCCGGTATTCGACGACGACCTCGATACCGTCATCGGCATGGTCCACATGAAGGATGTTTACGCGCGCATCGCGACGACGTTCGACGATGCCGTGTCGAGCAAAGCGTTCGAGGCGATCGACGTGCGGTCGTTGCTTCGGACGGTGCTGTTCGTGCCGTCGTCGATGCGCGTTCTCGATCTCCTCGCGCGGATGCGATCCGGGCGGACGCACATGGCGATCGTCGTCGACGAGTTCGGCGGCACCGACGGGCTGGTCACGATCGAAGACCTTGTCGAACAGATCGTCGGCGACATCGAGGACGAGCACGACGAGGATGAGGCGAAGCTCCTCCAGGCGATCGGCGACGACCTGTACGAGGCCGATGCGCGCCTCGACCTCGCCGAACTCGCGGCGACGACGGGCCACGACTTCGCCAACGTCGCGATAGGTGGCGAGGTCGATACGCTCGGCGGCATGGTCTTCATGCTCGCGGGGCGGGTTCCGGCCGTCGGTGAAATGATCGACCATCCGTCGGGATGGCGGTTCGAGGTGATCGACGGCGATGCGCGCATGGTCCGCCGCCTGCGGCTGTATCCCCCGGCGGCGGCGATGTCCGCATAGCGGCGGCGAAAAAACGCTGTCCTACACGACGCCGAATTGCTTAGCTCCGGCGCATGACCGCAAACCCCTTCACCCGAGCGAATTCAGCCGCCGCAATCGACCGGCGATATTGCATGCCCTGTCCTCGCACGAGCGTCCGGGTGTGAAGAATGTAAAGATAGCGCGTTTTTCGATCAGTCGGCACCGGCCCGCGCCCCCGCCCACCGAATCGCCCATCCTCGAAAGGACCTGCTCGATGCGTCTTGCTGCTGCGACCATGCTGGCCGTGCTGATCGCCACTCCGGCGTTCGCTCAGGAGCGCCCGGCGCGCAGCGACGCCGCCAGAACGGAAACCGGCGGGCGCAGTGGCCGCCGCCCACCGCCAGTTATGGCCGATGCCGACGAGCCCGGACACAGCGATGCGACCAATGCCCAGCCCAGCGGCGATCCCCGCGCCGCCCGCGCCCGCGACAACAAGCTGGGTGACAGCGATATCGCGACCGCGCCGATCCGCGAACTGCGGGTTGCCAGCCGCCACTCGGCGACGATCGGCGGTCGCCAGGTCGCCTATACCGCGACCGCCGGCACCGTCACGGTCCGCGACGACGACGGCAAACCGACCGCGAGCATGTTCTACGTCGCCTATACCACCGGCGAACCCGGCCGCCCGGTCACCTTCCTCTACAACGGCGGCCCGGGCAGCTCGACGCTGTGGCTCCACATGGGGTCGGTCGGCCCGGTGCGGGTGCGGACCGACAGCCCGGCGGCGACGGCGGGACCGCCGTTCACCCTAGCCAACAACCCCGACAGCCTGCTCGACAAATCCGACCTTGTCTTCGTCGACGCGATCGGCGCCGGTTTTTCGCGCCCAGTCGGCGATACCAAGCTGCAGGCCTTGTGGGGGACCGACGCCGACATCGACGCCTTCGCGCGCGGCATCGAACGCTGGCTGACGATCAACGACCGGTGGAACGCGCCGAAGTTCATATTCGGCGAGAGCTATGGCACGCTGCGGTCGGGCGGACTGTCGTATCGGCTGGCGCAGGACGGGGTGCAGTTGAACGGCGTCGTCCTGCTGTCGTCGATCATGAACTACGGCCGCCGTGCGCCGGGGCTCGATCAGGATCTGATCAACTATTTGCCCAGCTACGCCGCGACCGCCGCATATCATCACCGCATCGCCGCCCCCGCCGATGTGCCCGCGTTCCTCAATGCGGCGCGGGCGTTTGCGCGCGGGCCAATGGCGCAGGCGCTCGCACAGGGGCAGGATTTGCCCGACGCCGACCGCGCCGCGATCGCCAGTCAGATGGCGGGGTTCACCGGGCTGTCGGCGAAGTTCATCCTCGATTCGGACCTGCGGGTCGATCTCGGGCGCTTCCGCAAGGAACTGCTTCGCGACCAGCGGCGGACGCTGGGGCGGTACGATAGCCGCTTTACCGGCATCGACGTCGACGCCGTCGCCGAAGCCCCCGAGTACGACCCGTCCGACACCGGCATCACCGGCGCTTTCGTCGGCAGTTTCCACCATTATCTCGCCCACGACCTCGGCTTCACGAGCGCGATGAGCTACCGCCCGACCTATTATTCGCCCGCGCTGAAATGGGATTTCTCGCACCGCGCCCCCGGCGCGCGCGGCGGCGGCGCGACGCAAGCGGTGGCCGACACCGCGCTCGACCTTTCGGCGGCAATGCGGCAGAATCCGCACTTGATGGTCTATTCGCTCAATGGCTTATACGATATGGCGACGCCGTTCTTCGGCACCGAATACGACCTCGCCCACCTCCAGATCGACAAGACGCTGCGCCCCAACCTGCGCTTCGCTTATTACCCGTCGGGACACATGGTCTACCTCAACACCGAGGCGCTCCACAGCATGAAGACCGACCTGTCGCGTTTTTATGACGACGCGACGCGGTAGCACGGGTTACGGGGTGCCGTGGGCCACGGGCTCGTCGTCAAGGGCGGCGCTTTCGTCGGCGATGTCCTTCGGCGGTTTGGGCATCGTCTCCCACGGCAAGTCGCGGTGGAGCGTCAGCGACCAGCGTTCGAGCCATTCGATACCGTTCGGGCCGATATAGTTTTCGGGTGTCCGATAGGCCGGATCGGCCATCGCGGTATCAAGGTTGACGGGCGTAAGCTTTTGATTATGAACGATTTTCGCCAGCGCCCCGATACTGTCGGCGTTGAGCTTGCTGGCATGGAGCAGCCATACCAGCGCCGGACGCCGCCCGAACAACGCCAGACCTGCGGAGCGATACCACGGCACAATGGCGGCTGAAAAACGGATGTATTCCAACCGGATAGCCTTCGCCCGGCGACGCTGACCGGCCTTCAACGCGGCGTCATACGGGTCGGCGAACAGATAGTCGCTGTTCTCCAGCGTCACCGGAGCGACGCGGTAATTTGCCGTCGTCAGCCAGTCGTCGAACGTCCGCCGCGTCTCGGCGGTCGGCCCGGTCTCCAGATAAGGGTAGCGAAACCAGCGCATTGTCCGGCCACGCTCAACCAACAGCGACTTGGTCACGACCTCGCCGTTGGCGGTGTCGCCGATGTAATCGGCCACCGGAGTGCGGGTCAGCGAAAGATGGCTATAGGTGTGGTTGCCTAGGTCCATTCCGGCGTCGAGCCACGCCGTCAGCAGCGCGACGCGCGCCGCCCGATCAGCACCCTCCAGGTTGATTTCATTGACGAAGCCGATCGCCGGCAGGTGGTGTCGCACCAGTCCCCGAAGCAGCTTGCGGGTGATCGCGGCCTGCTCGGCGACCGGGCGGACGGGGCCGAAGACCGGCAGGTCGTCGAAGGTCAGCGCGACGGGTTCAGCGGCGGCGGGGGCGGCGGCGAGGAGCGCGCACGCGACGGCAAAGGCCCTCACCCCCGCCGCCACGTCGTGCCGCCCGGGCCGTCCTCAAGAACAATCCCCTGCCCCGCCAGCTCGTCGCGAATGCGGTCGGACTCGGCGAAGTCGCGGCGGGCGCGGGCAGCGGTGCGGGCGGCGATAGCGGCGTCAACCAATGGGTTACATACGATGGCATTTGCCTGATCTGATACGGTGACCTCTTCGGTCAAAGACACATCGAAATGCGCGGGAAGGTAGAAGCCTAAGAGACGGAGCGCGCCCTTCGCCGCGGCCGGGCTGGATGATACCAACTCTGACACGATACTTAGCGCGTGTGGCGTGTTGAGATCATCCCAAAGTGTCGCCGCGAAGCGTAGATCGTCCAGAGGCTCCAAGGTCACATCGTCTACTGCCCGTTTCCATCGATTCAGCCGAGCCTTGCTCTGCTCCAGCAACGCCTCGCTCCACACCAGCGGCTGGCGGTAGTGCGCGCTAAGCAGCGCCAGCCGGATTACGTCGCCGCTCCACCCCGCCGCCAGCAGGTCGTCGACCCCGACGACATTCCCCAGCGACTTCGACATCTTGTCGCCGCCGCCCATCGACAGGAACCCATTGTGGAGCCACACCCGCGCCAGCGGCGCGCCGCCGTGGGCGCATGCCGACTGGGCGAGCTCGTTCTCGTGGTGCGGGAAGATCAGGTCGAGGCCGCCACCATGAATATCGATGGTTTCACCGAGTTCGGCGGCGATCATTGCCGAGCATTCGATGTGCCACCCCGGGCGCCCGCGCCCCCACGGCGACTCCCACCCCGGCTGGTCGGCGGTGCTTGGCTTCCACAGGACGAAATCGGCGGGGTTGCGCTTGTACGGCGCGACCTCGACCCGCGCACCGGCAATCATCTCATCGAGCGGGCGGCGCGACAGCCGGCCATAATCGCCCGGCGCGGCAACATCAAACAGGACATGGCCTTGCGCGGCATAGGCCGCACCCTTCGCGACCAGGTCGGCGATCATCGGGATCATGCCGGTGACGCGCCCGGCAGCATCGACCCGTTCAGCGACGTAATCGGTCGCGTGCGGCGCGAGGGTCGGCGGCTGCACCCCGAGCGCCCCCATGTCGGCGAGGTAGTGCGCTTCGAACCGGTCGGTGATGACCTTCGGATCAACCCCTTCGGCGGCGGCGGCGGCGATGATCTTGTCGTCGATGTCGGTGATGTTGCGCGCGTAGACGACGGCGTCCGGGCCATAGGTGTGACGCAATAGCCGGGCGAGGACGTCGAACACGACCGCCGGGCGCGCATTGCCGATGTGCGCGCGGCCATAGACCGTCGGGCCGCAGACATACATCGTCACGCGGGCGGGGTCGGCGGGGACGAAATCGACTTTCGCCCGGCGCATCGTGTCGTAAAGGCGGATCGTCACGGGTGGGGCATCATGTCGGGACGATGGGCCGACGCAGCGGCAGATATCCGGGTCGTCACAGCGGCGTCTTGCTCCCCGAATCGAGCAGCTTGTCGAGCGCACTGCGGTCGCCGTCCGAGTAACCGTGGCGCGGATCGAGCGGTGCACCGTCGCTTGGGATTGCTGGGTGGCCGGGGGGCAGGACGGGGTCGGCGGCGCGCGGATCGACCCCGGGGTGGCGACGCTTCTCGACGAAATCGACCATCGCCTTCGACGTGACTTCGAGCAGCGGGGCGGTGCGCGACGCCGTCAGCCATTGGGGGCGCGGCGTGCCCCTGGCCATCGTTTCGAAGCCGAGGCCAAGGACAAGCCAGATCACCGCGCCGAACAACAGCCCCTTGAATGCGCCGAAGCCGAGGCCGAGCAGGCGATCGACCGGGCCGACGACGGACGACCGCGTCCGGTCGCCAAGTTCGGCCGCAATCATGCGGAAGGCGATGAAGGTCGTCAGGAAAATGACGGCGAAGGCGAGGATCGCCGCCGCCGATTCGGTGTGGATGAAATGCATCGCGAGCTTAACCCCGGCGGGATAAAGCAGTCGCACGGCAAAGAACGCGGCGACCCACGCGAGAAGCGACAGCACCTCGGTCACGAAGCCCCGTGCCAGGCCCGCCAGCCCGCCGACGACGATCAGGATGAGGACGACGACGTCGAGCGCGGTCAGGGCATTGAAAGCGGACATTCCAAAGGTGTTAGCGGGTTTGGCGGTGGGGGGGAATGGTGGCAGGGGTAACGGTGGCGCGGGGGAACGGTGGCGAGGGCCGGGGCAGCATCACGGCCGCAACCGATCGACTAGCGCGCCCACCGTCCTGACCTTGGCCGTTCGCAGCCCCCCGCTGGCATCGACGACGCCGGGGACGATCGCAGCGGCAAAGCCCAGCTTGGCAGCTTCCTTCAACCGCAGGGCGGCGTGGCCGACACCACGGACTTCGCCCGACAATGCTATTTCGCCGAAGACGACGGTGTCGGCCCCGACGGGAGCCTCCGTTAGCGCCGAAACGAGAGCCGCGGCGACGGCAAGGTCGGCGGCGGGGTCGTTGATCCGCAAGCCGCCCGCGACGTTGAGATACACCTCGCAGTTCGAAAAACTGAGACCGCAGCGCGCTTCGAGGACGGCGAGGATCATCGCCAGCCGGGCGCTGTCCCACCCGACAACGGCGCGGCGCGGGGTGGCCCCCGATGGCAGGCGGACGACGAGCGCCTGGATTTCGACGAGGACGGGGCGAGTGCCCTCCAGCGCAGGGAAGACGACCGCCCCCGAGACGGCCCCCATGCCATTGCCCTCTCGGTCGGTCAGGAACAGGCTCGACGGGTTGGCGACCTCCTCCAGCCCGTCCGCGCCCATCGCAAAGACGCCGATCTCGTCCGTCCCGCCGAAGCGGTTCTTGACGGCGCGAAGGATGCGATACTGGTGGCTGCGCTCGCCTTCGAAATACAAGACGGTGTCGACCATGTGTTCGAGGACGCGCGGCCCGGCGATCTGCCCGTCCTTGGTGACGTGGCCGACCAGCACCAGCGCCGCGCCGCTCGACTTCGCATAGCGGATCAGCTCGTGGGCGGCGGCGCGGACCTGACTGACGGTGCCGGGCGCACCTTCCAGCGTGTCGCTGTGCATCGTCTGGATCGAATCGATGACGACCAGTCCCGGCGGCGGACCGGCGTTAAGAGTGGTGAGAATGTCCCGAACCGAGGTCGCGGCGGCGAGCGCGACAGGAGCCTTTGCCATGCCGAGGCGGCGGGCGCGAAGGCGGACCTGATCGGCGGCTTCCTCGCCCGAGATATACGCGACGCGGACCCCGCTCAACGCCATTCGCCCGGCGGCCTGAAGGAGCAACGTCGACTTGCCAATGCCCGGGTCGCCACCGATCAGCACCGCCGACCCGGCGACGAGCCCGCCGCCGAGCGCGCGGTCGAGTTCGGCAATGCCGGTCGTCGCCCGCGCGGGAATCGTAACATCGTCGTCGAGACCGGTCAGCCCGATGCCGCGCCCACCGCTGCTAAGCGAGTGCTTAGCGCTGAACGCGGTGACGACCGCCGCCGCCTCCTGCTGGATCGTATTCCATGCGCTGCAATCGCCACACTGTCCCGCCCAGCGCGGGGACACCGCGCCGCACGACTGGCAGACATAACGGGTAGCGGCGCGGGCCATCGATCCTCCGAGTACGAAGCAGGAACGTAGCCCGGTGTCAGAGATTCGGCAAGGTGCGCGGACTGCGGTCGAATAGCCGTTCGAGCTGCGCCTGATCGTGAGTCTGCTCGGTCATCGACACCCCCTGCGAGATGTCGCGGGCGGGAGCGCAAACGAAAGCGGCGACCGGGGCGTTGCCCGGCGTCAGCCTGATACGACCAGCCGCAATGGCTTGCGCGTCTCTTTAAGTCCTTTGAGGAAGTAGATGATCAACGCCATCCCGCCGGCGGTCGGCAGGCCCCAGATGACGGGGTTGAACGCGTGCGCCGGCAGCATTTCGACCAGCCCGACCGACAGGAAGGCGGTGTAAGCGGCGATGCCGGTCGCGACCATCGCCTTCAGATGCTCGGGAATATAGGCGGCGCGTCCAGGGTCAGGGCGGAACATGTACAGCAGGTACGTCAGGGTGGTACCAAAGCCGATGATCGAGACGCCGATCATCAGCGGCTGGTGCAGAATAGCACCGTGCACCGCGCAGTTGACCGCGGCGACCAGCACGGCAATCTGCAGCGCGACCAGCGTCCAATGGCGGTTGGCGGCGTGATCGCGCTTGTTGACGATCATCGTCAGCCCGTAGCGCGTCATCGTCAGCGTCAGCAGCCCGAGATAGAGCATCATCCATCCGAACAGGCCGCGATACAGCGGCGCGTCGGTCAGCCCGCGATGCATCGCCAGCGGCCAGAACAGGCTCAGCATACCCATGACGAGTGCCATCACGGCGGCAGCGTAGATGCTCGAGGCGAAGACGAAACCCCAGCGGCGATGCGCCCGTCCGCCCTTCGCGGTCGCGATCGCACCCCAGAAGCTGGTCAGGGCGACAATGCCGGCGCCAACGTGGGCGGCGAGGATGAGGTTAAACAGCCAGGGCATAGCAGGCAATCCGCGTGCGTGGGGACACGTGCCCGACAGTGGAACATGACCGCGCGTGCGACAAGGCTAGCGGCGCCCGAAGGCGAATGGTAGCGCGGAGAACGGGAGTGACACGATGCGCGAGAAGGAACTGCGGCTCGCGCTCGTCTGCTACGGCGGGATCAGTCTCGCGGTCTATATGCACGGCATCACCAAGGAGGTGTGGAAACTTGTCCGCGCATCGGCGGCGCGGCGGCGCGAAGAACGGGCGGGACCGGACACCGAAGCGGTATACGGCGACCTGCTCGACGTAATCGGCGAGCAGGTCGATCTGCGGGTGATTGTCGACATCATTGCCGGGGCATCGGCGGGCGGCATAAACGGCATCCTGCTGGCGGACGCGATCGCTGGCGGGCGCGACATGGAGCCGCTGCGCGCGCTGTGGCTCGACGGGGCCGATGTCGACAAGCTCCTCGATGCGGGTGGCGCGGCAGGAAAATGGACCAAATGGTGGGCGACGCCGCTGGTGTGGTACGCGCGGCGGCACGGCTATGGCATGGCCGACCCCGCCGGTGGAGCTGGCGCCATCGACGTCGCCGACCCGACGGCGCGGGTCGAGGTGCGCGCCAAGCTATCGCGCTTCATGCGCTCGCGCTGGTTTCGCCCGCCGTTTTCGGGGGTCGGCTTCACCGGCTTGTTGTACGACGCGCTGACGAGCATGGCGGCGATGCCGGCGGGGGCGCCGTTGATCCCACCCGGCCTGCCGCTCGACCTGTTCGTCACGGTGACCGACTTCAACGGACGGCCCGAGACACTGACGCTCCATTCGCCGACGAGGATCATCGAAACCGAACACCGGCTGGTCATCGGTTTTCGCTCGCCCGCTGGCGTTGGCGCTCGGGCAATCGCCGACCCCGCCGAACTCGCCTTCGCCGCGCGCGCGACGGCGTCGTTTCCCGGCGCGTTTCCGCCGGCGCACGTCGGCGAGATCGATGCCGTGATCGCGGCGCGCGGGCGGATGTGGCCGGGGCGCGAGGCGTTCCTCCGCCGCATCTTTCCGAGCCGCGCGGCGGCGGGGCGTCCGTTCGAAGATGCCGCGCTGATCGACGGCAGCGTCCTCAACAACCGCCCGTTCGGCCCGGCGATCGAGGCGCTGCGCGACCGCCCGTCGCACCGCGAGGTCGACCGCCGCTTCGTCTATATCGATCCCAAGCCGGGGACGGCGGGGCCGGCAGCCGACGTCATGGCCCCAGGTTTCTTCACCACCATCCTGCGCGCGCTTGCCGACATCCCCCGCGAACAGCCGATCCGCGACAATCTGGAGGCCATCGCCGCTCTCTCGGCGCGCGTCCGGCGGCTGCGAAGTGTTGTCGATGGGATGACGCCGCAAGTCGATACGGCGGTCGAGAGCGCGATCGGCCTGCGCTTTTTCGTGCTGCCGCTGACGCCGGCGCGGCTCAGCGCATGGCGATCGCGCGCACAGACGGCGGCGGCGCGCGGTGCCGGGTTCGCCTATGCCGCCTATGGCGCGCTCAAGCTGGCGCAGGTCACCGACGCGGTCGCCACCCGCGTCGCGCGGATCGGTGGGCGCGAGGCAGGGACAGCGGTCGCCGGTTACATCGAGGGGCAGCGTCTGGCGGTGGCGGGGGCCACCGCGCGCGGCGGAGCCTATTCGGCGTTCGTCGATTTCCTCCAGCGCTTCGATCTCGATTTTCGCATCCGCCGCCTGCGTTTCCTGCTGCGGCGGCTAAACCGGCTGGTGGCCGACATTGACGACGCCGACCGCGCCGCCGCCGATACGCTGAAGGCGGCAATCTACGCTCTGCTTGCACCCTATCTTGCGCGGCGCGGCGACGCCGGGTTCGATGTGGCGGCGTTTGCGGGCGATCCGCTAGCCACGTTGCGCGCGCTCGATGCTGGGCTCGGGCTGAAGGCGCTCGATGCGGCAACCGATGCACAGCTCGTCGATCTGCTCGGCCACGACATCGCCTCGCCGGTCCGCCGCGCCCTGCTCCGCGCGTGGCTCGGGTTTCCGTTCTATGACATCGCCTTGCTGCCGCTGCTCGGCGGCGACGGGCACGACGATCTCGACGAGGTCAAGGTCGACCGGATCAGCCCCGACGACGCGATTGCGATCCGCGGCGGCGGCCAAGCGGCGACTCTCAAAGGGACCCAGTTTAATTCCTTCGGCGCGTTCTTCAGCCGCGCGTACCGCGAGAACGATTATTTGTGGGGTCGTCTGCACGGGGCCGAGCGGCTGATCGATATCGTCGTGTCGAGCGCACCGGTCGGGATGCTCGACCCTGCGGCGATCACGATGCTCAAGAAAAAGGCGTTCGGCGCGATCATCGCGGCCGAACGCCCTTATCTCACTGTCGTCGACGATCTACTCGATACGATCGAGCGAGAAATCGCCGCATTGTGATCTAACATCATGTTGGCGAAACTAATAACCGTTTGGCCGCTGCTGTTCTGAATCAGCTTCGACGATCCGATTTCGAGCATGCCGCCCGCTCCCACCGTCATGGTGCCCCCCGATTCCACGCACTTCGCCACCCCCCGCGTCTTGCGCCGCCGAGGACCCCATGCTAACGCCCCGCTCGCTCAACGCCTGCCGCCTTGCCGGTGCCGCGTCGGCATTTCGGGCCAATCTTTCAGTTTGGGCGAGTTTCGTGGAAACATCGGGCGGTATCGTTGCGGGACTGTCGGGGCGCTATGCCACCGCGCTGTTTGACATTGCGCGCGATAACAAGACCATCGATTCCGTCGCCGCGAGCCTCGCCTCGGTCACGTCGGGCCTTGCCGAATCGGACGACCTCCGCCGCCTGACGACGAGCCCGATGATCGACCGCGCCGCCGCCGCTGCGGCCATCAAGGGGGTCGCCGCCGCAATGGCCCTCGACCCGCTGACGACCAATTTTCTCGGCGTCCTCGCCGCCAACCGCCGTCTGAGTGCACTGCCCGCGATAATCCGCGACTTCGCCAAGCTGACCGCGCGCGCGCGCGGCGAGATCACTGCCGAAGTGACCAGCGCGTATCCGCTCGACGCCGATCAGCAGATCGCGCTCAAGGCAAAACTTCGGGCCGGACTTGGGTCCGATGCCGCGCTCATTCTCAACGTCGATCCCGACATTCTCGGCGGCCTCGTCGTTCGCGTCGGCAGCCGCATGGTCGACAGCTCGCTCCGCACCAAATTGAACAGTCTCGCCACGGCGATGAAGGGTTAGACGATGGACATTCGTGCCGCTGAAATATCGCAGGTCATTCGCGATCAGATCGCCAACTTCGGCACCGAGGCGCAGGTCAGCGAAGTCGGTCAGGTGCTGTCGGTCGGCGACGGCATCGCCCGCGTTTTCGGCCTCGACAACGTCCAGGCGGGCGAGATGGTCGAATTCCCCGGCGGCATCCGTGGCATGGCGCTCAACCTCGAAGCCGACAACGTCGGCATCGTCATCTTCGGGTCGGACAGCACGATCAAGGAAGGCGACACCGTCAAGCGCACCGGCACGATCGTCGACGTCCCCGTCGGCAAGGGCCTGCTCGGGCGCGTCGTCGACGGCCTCGGCAACCCCATAGACGGCAAGGGCCCGCTGACGGACGTGACGCGCAGCCGCGTCGAGGTTAAGGCTCCCGGCATCATCCCGCGCAAGTCGGTCAACGAGCCGATGCAGACCGGGTTGAAGGCGCTTGACGCCCTCGTCCCCGTCGGTCGCGGCCAGCGCGAGCTAATCATCGGCGACCGCCAGACCGGCAAGACCGCCGTCGCGATCGACACCTTCATCAACCAGAAGGCCCCCAACGCCGCCGCCGGCGACGACGACACCAAGAAGCTGTTCTGCATCTATGTCGCCGTTGGCCAAAAGCGCTCGACCGTCGCCCAGATCGTCCGCGCGCTCGAAGAAAATGGCGCGATGGAGTATTCAATCGTCGTCGCCGCGACCGCGTCGGAACCCGCCCCGCTCCAGTTCCTCGCGCCGTACACCGGCTGCACGATGGGCGAATATTTCCGCGATAACGGGATGCATGCGGTCATCGTTTACGACGACCTGTCGAAGCAGGCGGTCGCGTATCGTCAGATGTCGCTTCTTCTCCGCCGTCCGCCGGGCCGCGAGGCGTATCCTGGCGACGTGTTCTATCTCCACAGCCGCCTGCTAGAGCGCGCCGCCAAGATGAGCGACGCGCACGGCAACGGCTCGCTGACCGCGCTGCCGATCATCGAGACGCAGGCCGGCGACGTCTCAGCATACATTCCGACCAACGTCATCTCGATCACCGATGGCCAGATCTTCCTCGAGACCGAACTGTTCTTCCAGGGCATCCGCCCGGCGATCAACGTCGGCCTGAGCGTCAGCCGCGTCGGCTCGGCGGCGCAGACCAAGGCGATGAAGAAGGTCGCCGGGTCGATCAAGCTCGAGCTCGCCCAGTATCGCGAGATGGCGGCATTCGCGCAGTTCGGTTCCGACCTCGACGCCTCGACGCAGAAGCTGCTCAACCGCGGCGCGCGCCTGACCGAGCTGCTCAAGCAGGGCCAGTACAAGCCGATGCCGTTCGAGGAGCAGGTCGTCAGCATCTTCGCGGGCGTCAACGGCTATCTCGACAAGATCCCGGCCAAGGACGTGACGCGCTTCGAAGCCGCCCTTCTCGCCGATGTCCGCGCCAATCACGCCGACCTGCTCACCGCAATCCGGACGAGCAAAGACATCAGCGACGACACCAAGAAGGGTCTCAACACGATGCTGACCGAGTTCGGGCGGACGTTCGCGTAAGCGAGCGCCTGGGAACCGGACATGGCCAGCCTCAAAGCCCTCAAACTGCGGATCGCGTCGATCAAGTCGACGCAGAAGATCACCAAGGCGATGAAGATGGTCGCCGCCGCCAAGCTGCGCCGATCGCAGGAGGCGGCCGAAGCCGCACGCCCGTACAGCGAGCGGATGGCGGCGGTCATGGCGAGCCTCGGCAGCCGCGTCACCGTTGGACCAGAGTCGCCGAAGCTGCTCGCCGGGACGGGCGCGGATCAGACCTACCTTCTCGTCGTCGTCACTTCTGAACGCGGGCTTGCCGGTGGGTTCAACACCAACATTGTCCGCCTCGCCCGCCGCCGCGCCGACGAGCTGATGGCACAGGGCAAGACGGTCAAGCTGCTCCTCGCCGGGCGCAAGGGCCGCGCCGCTTTCGTCCGCACCCACCGCGATGCGATCGTCGACACACTCGACCTGATCCACGGCAAGGCGCAGCAGTTCGCCGACGCCCAGGTCATCGCGGCCAATGTCATCGACCGCTTTACGCGCGACGAGTTCGACGTCGCCGAGCTGTTCTTCTCGCGCTTCCGCTCGGCGCTGGTACAGGAGCCGACGACCGTCCGCCTGATCCCCGCCGCGTTGCCGGAAGCCGCCAAGCCCGACACCGCGACTACCAGCGGCCCACCGCCCGCCGCGATCGAGTACGAACCCGACGAGGAGGCGATCCTCGCCGACCTGCTGCCGCGTAACCTCGCCGTCCAGATCTTCCGCGCCATGCTCGAGAACCAGGCGAGCTTCTTCGGCGCGCAGATGACGGCGATGGACAACGCCACCCGCAACGCCGGTGACATCATCACCCGCCTGACCATCGTCTACAACCGCACCCGCCAGGCGGCGATCACGACCGAACTGATCGAAATTATCGCTGGCGCCGAATCGCTGTAAGCTGACCCGACCGAAGGACTTCCCATGGCCACCACCCCCACCACCGACAACATCGGCCGCGTCAGCCAGGTCATCGGCGCCGTCGTCGACGTCCAGTTCGACACCGCGCTGCCGGCGATCCTGTCGGCGCTCGAGACGCGGATCGAGGACCGGCGGCTCGTTCTCGAGGTCGCGCAGCACCTCGGCGAAAACACCGTTCGCACCATCGCGATGGACGCGACCGACGGCCTCGTCCGCGGGCAGGCGGTGACCGATACCGGCGACCAGATCCGCGTTCCCGTCGGGCCGATGACGCTCGGACGCATCTTGAACGTCATCGGCGAACCGATCGACGAGCGTGGCCCCGTCAACGCCGAAATCACGATGCCGATCCACGCCGAAGCGCCGAGCTTTATGGAGCAGGCGACCGACAGCTCGATCCTTGTCACCGGCATCAAGGTCATCGACCTGATCGCGCCTTATGCCAAGGGCGGCAAGATCGGCCTGTTCGGCGGCGCGGGCGTCGGCAAGACCGTGCTGATCCAGGAGCTCATCAACAACATCGCCAAGGGGCACGGCGGGACCAGCGTGTTCGCGGGCGTCGGCGAGCGAACGCGCGAGGGTAACGACCTGTACCACGAATTCCTCGAGGCCGGCGTCATCGCGTCCGACGCCGACGGCAACCCGACCCCCTTCGGGTCGAAGGTCGCGCTGGTCTACGGCCAGATGAACGAGCCGCCGGGTGCCCGTGCCCGCGTCGCGCTGTCGGGGCTGACCAACGCCGAATATTTCCGCGACGTCGAGGGGCAGGACGTGCTGTTCTTCGTCGACAACATCTTCCGCTTCACCCAGGCGGGGTCCGAGGTGTCGGCGCTGCTCGGGCGTATCCCGTCGGCCGTCGGCTATCAGCCGACGCTCGCGACCGACATGGGCCAGCTGCAGGAGCGGATCACCTCGACCAACAAGGGGTCGATCACGTCGATTCAGGCGATCTACGTCCCCGCCGACGACCTGACCGACCCCGCTCCGGCGACGTCGTTCGCCCACTTGGACGCGACGACGACGCTCAGCCGGTCGATTGCCGAACTCGGCATCTACCCTGCCGTCGATCCGCTCGATTCGACCAGCCGCGTCCTCGAACCCCGCACCGTCGGCGAGGAGCATTATGCCGTCGCGCGGTCGGTCCAGGAAGTGCTCCAGAAGTACAAGTCGCTGCAGGACATCATCGCCATCCTCGGGATGGACGAGCTGTCGGAGGAGGACAAGCTGACCGTCGCCCGCGCGCGGAAGGTCCAGCGCTTCCTCAGCCAGCCGTTCCACGTCGCCGAGATCTTCACCGGCACGCCCGGCGTCTTCGTGAACATCGAGGACACGATCAAGGGCTTCAAGGCGATCGTCGCGGGCGAGTACGACCATCTCCCCGAAGCGGCCTTCTACCTCGTCGGCACGATCGAGGACGCGGTCGCCAAGGGCGAGCGGCTGGCGCAGGACGCGGCGTAGTGGCGGACGTCCTCCACTTCGAACTCGTCTCGCCGGAGAAGCTGCTGCGGTCGGGCGACGTTTACATGGTGGTTGTGCCGGGCACCGAGGGCGACTTCGGCGTCCTGCCCGGCCATGCGCCGCTGGTGTCGACGATCCGCCCCGGGGCGATTCAGGTGTTCCCGACGAGCATGAACGACGTACCCGAACGTATCTTCATCGACGGCGGCTTTGCCGAGGTCGGTCCCAACGGTCTGACCATTCTTGCCGAGAGTGCGACGCCGGTCGGCGAGATCGACGTCGAAGCCACCGCGCGCGCGCTGGCCACCGCTCGCGAAACCCTGCGCGCCGCATCCGGCGATGCGCTAACCGCCGCCGAGGCGCGCGTCGCGCGGTTCGAGGCGATGCAGGCGGTTGCTGTCAACTGAGGCGCAGTCGACTGGATGGCGGCGTGACCGGCAGGTTAATGGCCAACGCCGTCACGCTTTGCTATTAGGTGCTCGATGGCTGGCTGGTATCTCGATGACATTCCCTGGGCGCGGTTCGACGCGGCGGCGGTCGACACCGACCTGCTCGCCGTCGTCAAGACCGCTGCGCTGGTCGAGGCGAACGCCCCTGACTACGTCGCCTACCTCCAAGGCGTGTTCCACGACGACCCCGCGTTCGGCGCGGCGATCGCGCAGTGGGGTATCGAGGAAGAACAGCACGGCGCAGCGCTCGGACGCTGGGCCGAGGTCGCCGACCCGGAATTCGACTTTGCCCGCGCGCTCGCGGATTTTCGTGCCGGGTACCGCATTCCACAGGGCGTGAGTCAGTCGATCCGCGGCTCGCGCGCGGGCGAGCTGGTCGCGCGGCAGGTCGTCGAAACGGGAACCTCGTCCTTTTATTCGGCCATCCGCGACGCAACCGCCGAGCCGGTGCTCAAGGCGATAGCCGGGCGGATCGCGGCGGACGAGTTCGCCCATTACCGGCTGTTTGCCACGCACTTTGCCCGCTATCATCGGGCGGAGCCGCTGCCGCTCGCGACCCGTCTCCATGTCGCCTCGACGCGCCTCGGCGAGGCGGAGGACGACGAGCTCGGCTGGGCGTGGTTCGCCGCCAATGTCCTTCCCGCCGACCGCACCGCCTCGTATCGCAGCGCCGTTTATACGCGCGCTTATGGCCGCCGCGCGCTCCGCCTGTACCGGCGGCCGCATGTCGACAACGGCGTCCGGATGCTTCTCCGCGCCGTACGCCTGCCGCCGTCCGGCTGGCTGTTCCGGCTCGCCTCGGCGGCAATGTGGCAACTGCTTCGGCTGCGGGTCGGGGCGCTGCCCGCCTGAACGGCGACGCGAAAATCAGCGTCGCAGGATGATGTACCACGCGCCGCCGCCGCCGTGGCGCGGATGGGCGGGGCGGAGCGCGGCGATGTACGGGCGCAGGTCGGGGCCGTGAAGCCAGTCGCGTAACGAGGCACGGATGATCCCGCGCCGGTCGCCATCGGCGCTATCGCGCGCGCCCTTGCCGGTGATGACGAGCATGACCCGCGCCCCCGACCCCGCCGCCTCGACGACCATCCGTGTCAGCAACGCATACGCCCGGTCGCGGGTATAGCCGTGAAGATCGACGGTTAGATCGGGGGACAGGCGGCCAGTTCTGATTTGCCGATCCCACCCGCCGTCAAGCGTCGCCGCATCGACTGCGACGCGGTTCGCCGACGGCGCGCGGCGCGGTGGCGGGGCGCTGTGCGGGCCGACATCGCGGATCGGCCGCGGCGCGGGCGCAACGACGGGGACGACTCGCCCCGTGAGCGGACGAATACTGGCGGCGACGCGCGCCCACAGCGCCGCCTCGTCAGGGGCGAGGCGGCGCGGCGGCATCGGCTGTAGTGGCAGGCCGCGCGGCGGCGGGTGTTATCAGCCGCGCGGCGGCGGGGGGGGGGATCAATACGGTGGCGGCCCCCGTCGCCGTAATCCCGCCGGCGACCGCTCCGGCGGCGTCGCCCGACCCCCAGAACAGGTCGAGGCGGTTCGCTCCCTTGATCGCGCCGCCGGTATCCTGCGCTACGACGATCCCTCTGAACGCCGCGCCGCTGACAATGGTTTCAAGCCAGAGCGGTGCACCGAGCGGCACGAAGGCCGGGTCGGCAGCGGCGCTCGCGCGTGCGGTCAGCGGGACGCCGAGCGCGCCGGGCGGGCCGCGATCTGCGGGGATGTTGAGCCGCTTGAAAAATATCTTGCTGCGGTTGGCATGGAGGACGTCCGGGGCGTCGGCGGGATGGGCGCGGAGCCAATCGATGATTCCTGCCATCGTAGCCTGCCCCGGAGCCAATGCACTGCGTTCCCGGAGGAGCCGACCGATGCTGGTATAGGCGTGACCGTTCTGGCCGTCGTAGCCCACGCGCAGCGTCGATCCATCGGCCATCCGCAGCCGCCCCGATCCCTGGATTTCAAGGAAGAAAGCGGCATAGGGGTCCGCCGCCCACGCAAGTTCGAGGCCGCGCCCGGCGAGGGCGCCAGCGTCGATTTCCGCGCGATCGTAATAGGGTAGGGCGCGCGGTCCGGCGATGCGCCCGCGAATATGCTTGCCCGTCAGCGCGGCGTCGAACACGCCGAGGTCGATGTCGAGCAGGTCGGCCGGGCGACGGTAGATCGGGACGGCAAAGCCCGGGGCGGGTGTGGGCGACGCGGCGAGGTCGGGTTCGTAATAACCGGTGTCGAGACCGCGCCCGTCGCCGATGACAACCGGGACCACGGCGTTCGCAAAGAAGGTGTGTCCATCGGTCGCCGTTGCAGCGGCGGCGCACGGCGCGGCCCAGTCGCCCGCCTGCGTCAGTCCACTCGCGTCGATCCGACTGACCAGCGCCGGACACGACGCTCGGAATGCCGCAAGTGCCAGGGTTAGATCGGCGGTGGCGAAGCCGGGGCGCTGCGCCAGCGGAACTCCCAGCTTAGCCAGCGAGGCGGCGGTGGGCGCGGCAACTGCCGATCCAGGCGGCGACGGCGAGGCCAGAGTCGTTGGCGGCAGTGGCCGCGATAATAGCGGCGGTGCCTGGCGAGTAGCGCAGCCCGCGACGAGGACACACAGTCCTGCCCACGCAGCCCGGCGCATAATGGTCGTGGCGACGCTCATCGGCAGCCGGACGCCGGCTGCCGACTCATGCGTCGGCGTCGGTCGCAATCAGCAG
The DNA here is from genome assembly GCA_025362895.1 of Sphingomonadaceae bacterium. GTDB lineage: Bacteria > Pseudomonadota > Alphaproteobacteria > Sphingomonadales > Sphingomonadaceae > Polymorphobacter_B. The sequence continues at coordinate 23,497 of JANYFA010000156.1, forward strand.
CCACGCGGGGTCGGCTCCACCGACATGACGGCTGAACGTCCACACGTCGTGACCGGCGGAGGGAACACCGTCGACGGCGATCGTCGCCTCGAACCTCACGGTGACTTCGGCCATCTGCCCGACCATGCGCGCGGCGGTAAGGACAGTGGCATCGATACCGACCAGGCGGTGGGCGAGCGCGGTGTCGCGATGCGCTATCGCAACGCGGAAGTGGTCGAGCACCTCGTCGGAAACCAGTCCCGCCATCGCCGCCGCGTCGCCCGCCCAGAAGGCGTCGAGGATCATGCGATACGCTGCCTGCGCGCCGCCCAGGAACTTCGCGGGATCGAACCCGCCATCGGCATCGGCAATCGCCTGCAGCGCGGGGGCGACATCGGCGGCGGTCCCGGCGGGAACGGCGACAAGGTGCCGGACAACCGGTCCCGCGCGGTTCGCGGTCGGCGCGATCGCAGCGGGCGACGCGGCGCGCGACGGCACGCCCGCTTTCTCATCGCCGGTCCGCTTGCCCAGCACATTGACGAGGCGCAGTCCGATAAAGCCGGCGAGCATCGCCAGGAGCACGATTTCAATCCATGAGCCGCCGTCAGACATATCGTTCGCCTTGGATAACGTGACCATATATAGCGGAGCGTGCGCCACCGGTCCATCGTGACATAGTGTACGCTTGGCAGCCAAACTAGTGCCGTCCCCTGCGGCGGTTCGTGCACAACGTCCGCTGCGACGACTCCTGCTTGCCCGGCGGCGTGGCGGCTGCTAGCGCCACGCCATTCCATAACGACCGAAAGACGATCATGGCCGACGAAATTGGCGGCGAAGCCGCAGTCCCCGCCAACGGCGCTGCCGATCACGATGCCGGAACCCCGGACGTGTCGGGCCAACCGCAGGTCAGCATTCTGACGCAATACGTGAAGGACTTCTCGTTCGAGAACCCCAACGCGCCTGCGTCGCTCCAGATGACGACCCAGCCGCGCATCGAAATCAACGTCAACGTCAATGCCAAGCGCGCCGGTGACGACCTGTATGAGGTCGAGCTGAAGATCGAAGCCAAAGCGACGAACGATGACATGACGGCCTTCGCGGTCGAACTGCTGTATGCCGGCTTGTTCGGCCTGCGGAACCTGCCCGAGGAGGCGCTCGAGCCGTTTCTGGTGGTCGAGGCCCCGCGCATTCTGTTCCCGTTCGCCCGCCGCATCGTCGCCGACGCGACACGCGACGGTGGCTTCCCGCCGCTGATGCTCGAGCCGATCGATTTCGGCTCGCTATACATGGCGCAGCAGCAGGGTGGCATGGTCGGCCAGGTCGCCGGCAACGCCTGAGCGCATCCGGCGCGGCATGAACCGGGCTTGCGCTCGTAAACCCGGCAGCGCGCGATGAGCCTCGTCCGCGCCACCGGCACGATCGGCGGCCTGACCCTCGTCAGCCGCGTCCTGGGCCTCGTCCGCGACACGCTGTTCGCGCTGGTCGTCGGCGCGGGGCTGGCATCGGACTGTTTCCTGATCGCCTTCCGTCTGCCGAACCTGTTCCGCGCGCTGTTCGCCGAGGGGGCGTTCGCCGCCGCCTTCGTCCCGATGTTCAGCCGCACGCTGGCGGGAAGCGGCATATCCATGCCGGGCGATCCCGGCAGCGGCGGTGACCTTGTCGCCGGGCGTGCCTTTGCCGAAGCTGTGCTCGCGGTGCTGCTGCCGCTGCTCGTCGCGTTCACGATTCTCATGATCGCCTTCGCCGCGCCGGTCGTCTGGCTGATGACCGGCGGCTTCCCCGACGCCAGTCCGGAGAAATACCGGCTCGCGGTCGAATTCACCCGCATCACCTTTCCGTATCTGCTGCTCATCAGCATCGTGTCGCTACTCGGTGGCATCCTCAATTCGCTCGGGCGGTTCTGGGTCAACGCCGCCGCGCCGATCCTGCTCAACGTCGCGCTGATCGCCGGGCTGGTGCTGTTCCACGGCGATACGCCCGTTGCCAGCGCGCGGGTGCAGTCGGCGGCGGTGACGGTCGCCGGCATCCTCCAGTTCGTCTGGCTGATATGGGCGTGCCACCGCGCCGGGATCGACCTGCGCCTGCGGTGGCCCCGGCTGACGCCGCCAGTGCGCGAACTACTCCGCCGCATCGGCCCGGCGGCGCTCGGCGCGGGGGCGGTGCAGATCAATCTCGTCATCTCGACCGCGCTCGCCGCGCGCTTCCTCGGGCAGGGTGCGATCAGCTATCTTTATTACGCGGACCGGCTCAACCAGTTGCCACTCGGACTGGTCGGGATCGGCATCGGCACGGTGCTGCTGCCGACGCTGTCGCGCCAGCTTGCGAGCAAGCTCGACGGCGCGGCAATGCACACCCAGAACCGCGCAATCGAGCTGGTGCTGCTCCTTACCCTGCCCGCCGCCGCCGCGCTGGTCGTCAGCGCGCTGCCGATCGTCCGGACACTGTTCGAGCACGGCCGGTTCACGGGGGCCGATTCCATCGCGACGGCGGCGGCGCTAAGTGCCTTCTCGCTCGGCCTTCCCGCCTATGTTCTCATCAAGGTGCTGACGCCCGGTTTCCACGCGCGGGGCGACACGACGACGCCGGTGCGAATCGCGGTCGCGTCGATGCTCGTCAACCTCGTCGGCAACCTGACCTTGATCTGGAGCCTCGGCTTCGTCGGCATCGCGCTGTCGACCGCGCTCGCGGCGTGGGTCAACGCCGGGGCGCTGTTCTGGACGTTGCGACGACGCGGGCTGTTCGCCGTCGACGAGCGCCTGCGCCGCAATGCGTGGCGGCTGATCGCGGCGAGCGCGGCGATGTCGGGCGTGCTGATCGCCGCCGACCGCCTTGTTTCGCCGTACATGGGGGCAAGCCTGTTCGCCCGCGCCGCCGCATTGACGGCGCTGATCGCAGCGGGCGGGGTCGCCTATCTCGCGGCGGCCTACACGCTCAAGGCGTTTTCGCTTGCCGACCTCAAGGGGCAACTGCGAAGACGCCCGGCATGAACCGCGTCTTTTCCGGCATCCAGCCCACCGGCAACCTCCACCTCGGCAATTATCTCGGGGCGATCCGCAACTGGGTCGGGATGCAAGCGGATTTCGAGTGCATTTATTGCATCGTGGACCTCCACGCGATCACCATGCCGCACGACCCGAAGGCGCTGGCGGCAGCGACCCGCGACATGGCGGCAGGCATCCTTGCCGCCGGGGTCGATCCGGCGCGCACGATCCTGTTCCACCAGAGCGCTGTCACGGCGCACGCCGAGCTGGCGTGGACGTTGATGAGCGTCGCCCGCATCGGCTGGCTCGACCGCATGATCCAGTTCAAGGAGAAGCGCGGTAAGGACACCGAGGGGCCGAGCGTCGGGCTGTACACCTACCCCGTCCTTCAGGCCGCCGATATCCTCGCCTATCGCGCGACGCACGTTCCTGTCGGCGAAGATCAGAAGCAGCACCTCGAACTCGCGCGCGATATCGCGATCAAGTTTAACGCGATGTACGGCGACATCCTGAAGCCGCCGCTGCCGGTGATCGGCGGGGCGAATAATGTCGGCGCCGCGCGGATCATGTCGTTGCGCGACGGCACGGCGAAGATGTCGAAGTCCGACCCCAGCGAGGCGAGCCGGATCGATCTGACCGACACTGCCGACGCGATTGCCGCGAAGATCAAGCGCGCCAAGTCCGATGCTGACGTCCTGCCCGCCACCGCCGCCGGACTTGAGGGGCGACCTGAAGCGAAAAACCTCGTCGCCATCTTTGCCGCGCTGAGCGGACAGACGGTCGATACCGTCCTGAACGATTATGGCGGGAAGGGGTTCGGTGCGTTTAAACCCGCACTGGCGGAGATCACGGTTGCCGCCCTCGCCCCCATTAACGCCGAATATGTTCGCTTGCGCGCCGACCCCGGGCATATCGACGCGGTGCTCCGCGACGGCGCGGGCCGCGCGGGGGCGATCGCCGCCCCGCTGCTCCGCGAAGTCTACGATGCGGTTGGGTTTCTGCGATAGCGGCGACGGTCGCCCACAATTCATCCGGAGGGGTCAACCCGCTTGTAGCGGCGCGGCAAAGCGCCATATTCGAGGGACGGGAACCCAGGTTGCCGTATCGGGGTTCACACCTTGTTCACCGCCCCGGCGGTACCGCAGTTTTTTCGTCGTCTCGAGGGTAGTCTCATGCGTTTTGCCGCTATCGCCCCGCTCGTCATTCTGACTTTGACCGCCGCGTGCACCGAGCCGTTTCAGGCGCGGGTGGCGCGGTTCCAGTCGCTGCCGGCCCCAAGCGGCCAGACGTTTACGATTCAGTCGCGCGACGCCCACAATGCGGGCGGACTTGAGTTTGCGACCTATGCCAACATCGTTAGTCGGCGGCTCGAGGCGGTCGGCTATCGCCCTGCCGCTGATCCGCGCGCAGCGACATTAGTCGTCAATTTCGATTACGCCGTGACGATGCCGCGCGAGCGGATCGAGACGCGCCCTGGCTTTGGCTATAGCGGGTTCGGCTACGGCGGCTTTAGCCCCTATGGCGGCTTCGGCTATGGTGGCGGTTACTACGGGCGCGGCTCCGGTTACGGCGGTTTCGGCTATGGTCCGTATGGATTTAGCGGTTTCGGCGACTATCCGGAAACCTATTCGCAAACGATCTACAACAGCCACGTCGATTTGCGGATCAACCGCGCCGGCGACAACGTCGCCGTGTTCGAGGGCCGCGCCGAGACGGTCGCGAACACCAACGATCTGACCCGGCTGGTACCCAATCTGATTACCGCGATCTTCACCAACTTCCCCGGCAACAACGGCCAGACCGTTCGGGTTCAGGTCGACGCCAAGCATCCCGACGGCATCGGACGCCCATAAGGCCCTCGCCCCGCGCCATTCGCCGGGTAGATGCGAGGCGGCTTGGCCTGCTTGGCACAAGCTCGTAAACTGACGTTATGGCCGATGCCCGCACGTTCCTCGTCGTGGTCGATGATACCCCCGAAAGCCGGGTGGCGATGCGCTTTGCCGCACTTCGCGCTGGTCATGTCGGGGCGCAGGTCACCCTGCTTCATGCGCTGCCGCCGACCGAGTTCATGGCGTGGGGCGGCGTCCAGGACCTGATCGCTGACGAAGCTAGGGCCAAGGCTGATGCCCTGCTCGCCGCCGTTGCCGATGAACTGTTTGCATTGTCGGGCATCCGTCCGGGCATGATCGTTTGCGAAGGTGAAGCGACCGTCGCCGTCCTCGCCACCGTCGCTGCCGATCCGTCGATCCGCGCGCTCGTCCTCGGGGCGGCGGTTGGCGGCGCCCCGGGGCCGTTGGTCAGTTTTTTCGCCGGAGAGCACGCGGGCACGCTGCCGTGCCTCGTCATGATCGTTCCGGGCGGGCTCGACGACGCGCGTTTAACCGAGCTGACTTGATCTGATCCATAGTTCCGCCCACATGAGCGCATTCGCGAAAGGCCGCCCATGTTCATCGAAACCGAGCGCACCCCCAACCCGGCGACGCTCAAATTCCTTCCCGGTCGCCCGGTCAGCCCGTCGGGGACGATCGGCTTCACCACCGCCGAGGACGCCGCCGCATCGCCGCTCGCCACCGCCCTGTTCGGTCTCGGCGATGTCGAGGGCGTTTTCTTCGGGAGCGACTTCATCTCGGTCAACAAGGCCGAAGGGTCGGCCGATTGGGCCAGCCTCAAGACCCAGGTGCTCGGCGTCCTGGTCGATCATTTCAGCAGCGGGGCACCGTTGCTCGCCGGCGAACTCGCCGCCGGGCCGGTGATCGCCGACGACCCCGAAGATGCCGACATCGTCGAGCAGATCAAGGACTTGCTCGACACCCGCATTCGCCCGCAGGTCGCCAACGACGGCGGCGACATCATCTATCGCGGCTTTCACCGCGGCATCGTGTCGTTGCAGATGCAGGGCGCCTGTTCGGGGTGCCCGTCGTCGACGGCGACGCTGAAGGGCGGCATCGAATCCTTGCTCAAATACTACGTGCCCGAGGTCATCGAAGTGCGAGCGGTGTGATGGCGACGCTCGACGATACCGCGCTCGACATCCTGTTTCGCGACGCACGCACTTATTACAGCTGGGCCGACACGCCGGTCACCGACGCCGATATCCGCCGCCTGTACGATTTGGTCGCGCTCGCGCCGACGGCGGCGAACAGCGAACCTGCGCGCTTCATCTTTTGCCGATCAGCCGAGGCGCGGGCGGCGCTCGCCGACTGCGCCAGCGATGCCAACGCGCCGAAGATCCACCTCGCCCCGGTAACGGTCGTCATCGGCATGGACATGGCGTTCTATGACTGGCTGCCGACGCTGTTCCCGCACGCCGACGCCCGCAGCTGGTTCGCCGGCAACGACCGCGAGATCAAGGAAACGGCGTTTCGCAATTCGGCGCTCCAGGGCGCGTATCTGATCATGGCCGCGCGCGCGCTCGGGTTCGATTGCGGGCCGATGTCCGGCTTCGACAAGGCGAAGGTCGACGCAGCGTTTTTCGCAGGCACGACGTTTGAGACGAATTTCCTCTGCTCGATCGGCCACGGCACGGCGGAAAAACTATTCCCGCGCCTGCCCCGGCTCGGCTTCGACGAGGCGGCGCGCTTCGCCTGATGACGGCCGGGCCGACCAAGGCGTGATCGAACTGGCGATCGACACCGGGTCGGGGGCACTGTCGGTCGCGCTGATCGACGGCGACACCGTGCTTGCCGAACGCCACGACGTCATCGGACGCGGCCATGCCGAAGCGATCGTCGGGGTGGTTGCCGATGTCGTCGGCTCGCGCGGCGACGCCGTGCGCGGCATTGTTGTCGGCGTCGGCCCCGGCAGCTTTACCGGCGTCCGTATCGGCATCGCCGCCGCCCGCGCGCTCGGCCTGGCCTGGGAAGTTCCCGTCACCGGCATCGGATCGCTCGCGCTGATGGCCGCCGCCGCCTTTGCGGTCGATCCCGCCAACACGGTCGTCGCCATCGCCGACGCCGGACGCGGGCGAGCCTATTGGCAGCTATTCGCGCGAGACGGCTGCCGTCCCCTGACCGAGCCTGCCGCCGGCGACGACACGACGATCACCATCCCCGACGGCGCGGCGATAGCCGGATCGGGCAGAACGGTAATGGCGAGCCGTCGTATCGCGGTAACGCATCCGCGTGCCGCCGACGCCTGTCGCCTCGACCGGAGCGCCCGCGTCGCCGCTGTCCCGCTGTACATCGGTGCGGCACCATGACGCTGCGCCTCGCACAGGCTGGCGCTGCCGACATCGACGCGATGATGGCGGTGATGGCGGTGGCCTTCGATCCCGGCTTTGGCGAGGCGTGGTCGGCGGCGCAGGTGCTTGGCAGCCTGGCTACAGGAACGGCGTGGGCGCAGGTCGCGCACGGGCAAGACATGTCTCCGCTCGGTTTTACGCTTTGCCGCGAGATCGGCCCCGATGCCGAATTGCTCCTGATCGGGGTCGCCCCCACCGCACGCCGGAGCGGAATCGGCTGGGCGCTGCTGGCCGCTGCCGCCGCCGAGGCCCGGCAACGCGCGGCGGCAGCGCTGTTCCTCGAGGTTCGCGACGGAAATGTCGCCGCGTTCGCCCTCTATCGCGCGGCGGGTTATGAAGTCATCGGGCGGCGGCGCGATTACTATCGCGGAGCCGATGGTGTGCGCTTCGACGCGGTCACCTTGCGCGCCCGATTCGACGATTGATGCGTTAACGCCACAGCGTAGCGCATCACTTGCCATGAATTGTTCGCATTGCCATATGACCTTTAGTTACATTTGCGTTAAGGATTAACATGACCGATACCATTTCTCACGCCGACATGATGGCCTTGACCGCCGATATCGTCGCGGCCCATCTCAGCAATAACACCGTGTCGATCAGCGACGTTCCGGCGCTGATCTCCGGGACCTTCGCTGCCCTGACGCAGCTGAGCGGTGCGCCCGTCGCCGTCGCTGCGACGCGCGACCCGGCGGTCCCGATCAAGGCGTCGCTCAAGGCCGACCACATCGTGTGCCTCGAGGACGGCAAGAAGCTGAAAATGCTCAGGCGGCACTTGATGACGCATTATGCGCTGACGCCCGAGGCGTACCGCGCCAAGTGGAACCTGCCAGCCGATTATCCGATGGTCGCTCCCGATTACGCCGCGCAGCGCCGCTCGCTGGCGCTCAAGATCGGCCTCGGAACGGCGCGCAACACCGGACGGTAGCACCTTGCCGCCGGAGGCGCTGCTTCCTAGGGTGGCGTAAAAGCGGCAGGGCGGCCTGAACATGACCGGCACGATCGATATCGAAGCGCTGTGCGCGGCCAAGGGGCTGCGAATTACCGAGCAGCGCCGGACGATCGCGCGCGTCCTGTCGGCGGCGGTCGATCATCCCGATGTCGAGGAGGTTCACCACCGCGCCGCCGCGATTGATCCCGGCATCTCGATCGCCACCGTCTATCGCACCGTGCGGCTGTTCGAAGAGGCGGGTATCCTGGCGCGCCACGACTTTCAAGGCGGGCGGTCGCGTTATGAAACTGCGAGCGATGCCCATCACGACCATCTAATCGACATCGAATCCGGCCGCGTCATCGAATTCCACGATGCCGAACTGGAGGAACTCCAGCGGCGGATCGCGGAACGGCTGGGCTACCGCCTCGTCGATCATCGGATGGAGCTTTACGCCGTCGCCGTGCCGGACACGTCCGCGTGACGGCGCCCGCGGTGCGGCTGCGGCCGATCCGCGGACGGGGATTCGGGCGGACGCGGACCTTTGCGGGGACCGGCGTGGCCGCTGCAGTGCTCGTGCCGTTCGAATTCGCGATGCAGCGCTTGTCGCGCCGCAGCCGCCCGCATTTGCCATGGCTATTCCACCGCGCGCTCGTCCGATCGCTCGGCATCCATATCGTCATTCACGGGCGGCAGATGCGCGGCGGCGGCATATTGTACGTCGCCAATCACCTGAGCTGGGCCGATATCCCCGTCCTCGGCAGCCGCATCCTTGCAGCGTTCGTCGCCAAGTCCGAAGTCGCCGACTGGGGGCCGGTCGGGTGGCTGTCGACGCTGGCGCGGACGGTCTATGTCGACCGCGACCGGCGGCAAGCGACCGGCGCGGCGCGCAACGCGATCGCCGATCGGCTCGCGGCGGGCGAAAACGTCATCCTGTTCCCCGAGGGGACGAACAGCGACGGCATCGGCATCCTGCCGTTCAAATCGGCGTTGTTCGCCGCGATCGAGGGCGCGCCGGGCGACGATTTCGCCATCCAGCCGGTGACGCTGGCGTATACCCGGCTGAACGGAATGCCGATCACCCGCGAGCGACTTCCCGACATTGCGTGGATCGGCGACACGGCGCTGATGCCGCACCTGCTGGCGTTCATGTCACTCGGCAAGGTTCGCGCCGAACTGATCTTTCATCCGACGGTGCGCCTCGGTGATTTCGCCGACCGCAAGGTTCTCGCGCGCCATTGCCACGACGTTATCGCCAATGGGTATCGTCAGTTGATGCGCGGCACCTGACCCGCCGCGCGCGCGTCGCGGCTCCCTTTCACCTTTCGTTGACCACGCCGTAATGATAGACTTTTGCAATGCAGCAACGGTCGCGCATTGCCCCGTCGATCCTGTCGGCCGATTTCGCTCGGCTGGGGGACGAGGTGCGCGCGCTCACCGCCGCCGGCGCCGATTACATCCACGTCGATGTCATGGACGGGCACTTCGTTCCCAACCTGACGATCGGCCCGCTGGTGGTCAAGGCCCTGCGCCCGCACACGACGCTGCCATTCGATGTTCACCTGATGATTTCACCCGCCGATCCGTTCCTGGAGGCGTTCGCTGCCGCTGGAGCCGACATCCTGACCGTTCACCCCGAAGCGGGCCCGCACATCCACCGCACCGTCCAGCGGATCAAGGCGCTGGGGCTGAAGGCCGGCGTCTCGCTCAACCCGGCGACTCCGGCGAAAGCGCTCGACTATCTGCTCGACGACGTCGATCTCGTCCTCGTGATGAGCGTCAACCCAGGGTTCGGCGGGCAGAGTTTCATCACCAGCCAGCTTCGCAAGATCGCCGCGATCCGTAAGGCAATCGATGCCACCGGACGACAGATCGACCTTGAAGTCGACGGCGGCATCGACGCGG
>JANYFA010000071.1 GCA_025362895.1 Sphingomonadaceae bacterium
CTGAATGCGGAATTTTTACTCACTATTCATCGAGGCGTATCGTGCTGTCGTGCAAGCGGCCCAAGCAGAGCGTCTGGCACGACCGTGGATGCCGGCCTGCGCCAGCATGACCCCGTGACTGTAAACGGGGGCCACCCTCACCCCTTCATCTGATTGATGTCATCGACGGTGATCGTCCCGCGATTGCGGAAATAAACGACCAATATCGCCAGCCCGATCGCCGCCTCGCCCGCCGCGACGGTCAGGACGAACATAGCGAATACCTGCCCGACGAGGTCGTGGGCGTACGACGAAAAGGCGACGAGGTTGATGTTGACCGCGAGCAGGATGAGCTCGATCGACATCAGGATGATAATGACATTCTTGCGGTTGATGAAGATGCCCAGCACGCCGATGACGAACAGGATCGCCCCGACGGCGAGATAGTGGCCGAGCCCGATCATGTGTGACGCTCGATCGAACGGCCCGTCACAGCGTCACGCCTTCGCCGCTCGGCGCGTCGACGACGCTAATTGCGCCGGCGGGGGTGCGCGCGGTCTGGGCCGCGATGCTCTGCTTGCGGATGCCGGGGCGCTGGCGGTGGGTCAGGACGATCGCGCCGATCATGGCGGTCAACAGGACCATCCCCGCCGCCTGAAAGATGAAGACGTAGCGCGTGTAGATCAGGCTGCCGAGCGCCTGCGTATTGGTCATCCCCGCGATCACCGGCGCGTGGCTCGGCGACGCGGCGCTCATGCCGAAGGTGCCTTGACCAAAGACGAGCAACAATTCGGTCGCCAGCACCACCGCGAGCGCGAAGCCCCACGGCAGGTACCGCGAGAACCCCGCGCGCAGACGGGCGAAATCGACGTCGAGCATCATCACGACGAACAGGAACAGCACCGCGACCGCCCCGACGTAGACGATGACGAGGATCATCGCGAGGAACTCGGCCCCCAGCAGAACAAACAACCCGGCGGCGTTGAAGAACGACAGGATGAGCCACAACACCGAATGCACGGGGTTGCTCGACAGGATCGTCATCGCCGCGCCGAGGACGACAAGCCCGGCGAACAGGTAAAAGGCGAGTGTGGCGATCATGGCGGGCGGAGGTCAGTCCTTGGTCAAGCGGCGTACAGCCCCGACGCGGGACCAAAATGCTGCGCTGCGTCTAATGCCCTGCGACAATCCGGGCAAGCGCCGTGGGGGGCGGTCGCGCGTCTTACCGCCACTCGGCGTCGGCGGCGAGGTTGTGGGCGATGACGCGCTCCCACCGCTCGCCGTTCTGGAGGAGCTTGTCCTTGTCGTAGATCAGCTCCTCGCGCGTTTCGGTCGCGAATTCGAAGTTCGGACCCTCGACGATCGCGTCGACCGGGCATGCCTCCTGGCAGAAGCCGCAGTAGATGCACTTGGTCATGTCGATATCGTAGCGTGTCGTCCGGCGGCTGCCGTCCTCGCGCGGCTCGGCCTCGATCGTGATCGCCTGCGCCGGGCAGACCGCCTCGCACAATTTGCACGCGATGCATCGCTCCTCGCCGTTCGGGTAGCGGCGCAGCGCGTGCTCGCCGCGGAAGCGAGGGGACAGCGGGCCCTTCTCGTACGGGTAGTTGAGCGTTGCCTTCGGCTTGAACATGTAGCTGAACGTCAGCCCGAGCCCGCGGACGAACTCGATGAGGAGGAGGGACTTGGCGGCGCGGAAGACGGCGTTCATGACTTAATCCTGTTCCGCTCACGAATACGTAAAACGAGGCCAACAACACCAAAAGCTATCATGCTTGCACTCACCGCAAAGCCCACGATCGTAGCTCCGATGTTGTCTCGATATCCGACCCCAGTCCAACAATTCGCGAAAAGGAAAAGCCCAGCGATAAAATACCAGTAACATTGACGCTTAAGACGCGCGATCAGTCCTTCGGTGCGTTGAAACCTCACCCGTAATGCCCCGTGAAGACCAGCCACCCGCTCACCACGCACACCCACGCCAGCGACAGCGGCAGGAACACCTTCCACCCCAGCCGCATCAGCTGGTCGTACCGGTAGCGCGGCACCGTCGCCTTGACCCACGCGAAGATGAAGAACATCCCGAACAGCTTCGCCATGAACCAGACGAACCCCGGGACGACGTACAGCGGGGCCCAGTTGACGGGCGGCAGCCACCCGCCGAGGAACAGGATGCTGCTCAGCGCGCACATCAGCAGGACGTTGGCGTATTCGCCGAGGAAAAACAGCGCGAACGCCATCGACGAATATTCGACCTGATAGCCGGCAACGAGTTCGGCCTCGGCCTCGGGCAGGTCGAACGGCGGGCGGTTGGTCTCGGCGAGCGCCGAGATGAAGAACACGATCGCCATCGGAAACAGCAACGGATTGAGGATGTTGCCGTTACCGATGCCGAGCACCATGCCCTTCTGCGCGGCGACGATGTCCGACAGGTTGAAGCTGCTCGAATACAGCACAACGCAGACGATGACGAAGCCGATCGACACCTCGTAGCTGACCATCTGCGCCGCCGACCTCAAGCCCCCAAGGAACGGGTATTTCGAGTTCGACGCCCACCCCGACATGATGATGCCATAGACGCCGAGCGACGATACCGCGAACAGGTACAGCAACCCGACATTGATATCGGCGAGCACCAGTCCGGCGTCGAACGGGATGACCGCCCACGCGATCAGCGCAAGCGTGAACGTGATCATCGGCGCGATCAGGAACACGCCGGTGTTCGCCCCCGACGGGATGATCGTTTCCTTGAGGAACAGCTTGAGCGCGTCGGCGAAGGTCTGCATCAGCCCGAAGGGACCGACGACGTTCGGCCCGCGCCGCAACTGCATCGACGCCCACACCTTGCGGTCGGCATAAACCGCCATCGCCACCCCGAGCATCACCGGCAGCGCGATCAACAGAATCAGGATGATCGTCGCCACCAGATAACCGATGTCATGGCCGAGCAAGCCCTGAAAGAAAGCGGTGAAGCCCATTATTCGGCAGCCTGCAATGCGGGTTCGTCCGCGTCGACAATCTCGGCGACACATTCGGCCATCGTCGCACTGGCGCGGGCGACAGCGTTGCTGCGGTAGAAGTCGCGCGGCGGCAGCGCGAACGGCCCTGACGATGCGGGCGCATCGCTCACCAATGGGGCCACCCACGGCACAGGGGCCAGTCCTTCGTTTGCCAGATGCGGCCATTCGCCGGCGATCCGCCCCCGCAGCGCGCGAAGGTCGTCATACGGCAACGGCTGTCCCACTACCGCCGACAGCGCGCGGAAGATGGTCCAGTCCTCGCGCGCCTCGCCAGGCGGGAAGGTCGCGCGCGCGCCGCGCTGCACCCGCCCTTCGAGGTTGACGTAGGTGCCCGACTTCTCGGTGTACGCGGCGCCCGGTAGGATGACGTCGGCGACGCGAGCACCCCGGTCGCCGTGGTGGCCGACATAGACGACGAATGCGCCGGGCACGTCGACCTCATCGACGCCAAGGTTGAACACCACCTTCGGCGGCGCGGCGGCCATTGCGGCGATCCCGCCAGCGGTGGTGAAGCCAATATCGAGCGCGCCGACCCGGCTCGCCGCCGTGTGGAGCAGGTTGATGCCGTTCCAGCCATCACGAACGAGGTTGAACCGGGTGATGAGGGAATGGACCGCCGCGCCCACGCTGTCGCTCAAAGCGCCGGTGCCGACGATGACCGCCGGGCGCTCAGCCTTGGCGAGCGCGTCGGCGACCGCCTGCGGTAACGCCTTAAGCAATGCCGCGTCGTCGCCCAGCTGGGTCACAGGATACGTCTGGTCGCTCGCGGGTCCGACGTTGAACACCGTCGCCCCGTCCTTTCGCACCGCCTTGCGGAGGCGCGTATTGACCAGCGGAGCCTCATGGCGCGGATCGGTGCCGATGAGGAGGATGACATCGGCGTGCTCGATTCCGGCGAGGCCGGAGTTGAACAAATACTGGCTGCGGTCCGCCGATGGGATCGCGACGCCGTCGACCCGGCACTCGTGACAGTTCGAGCCGAGCGTGCCGAGCAAATCTTTAACCGCGACCATCGCCTCGATGTCGGCCAAGTCTCCCGCGACCGCCGCCACGTCGCTGCCCGCCCCGGACAGCGCCGTCTTGACCGCGTCGAACGCCGCCGCCCACGACGCCTTCGTCAGCTTGCCCGCCACCCGCACATACGGTGCATCGAGCCGCCCGCGCCGCAGCCCGTCGCACGCAAAGCGCGTCACGTCGCTCGCCCATTCCTCGTTGACGTCGTCGTTGACGCGCGGTGTGACCCGCATCACCGCCGTCCCGCGCGTATGGACGGTGATGTTCGTGCCGACCGCGTCCATCACGTCGATCGATTCAGTTTTCTTCAGCTCCCACGGGCGCGCTTCGAAGGCATAGGGCTTCGACGTCAATGCGCCGACCGGGCACAGATCGATGACGTTGCCCGACAACTCCGACCGCACTGCGCCTTCAAGATAGCTGGTGATCTGCATATTCTCGCCGCGCCCGATCGCGCCGATCTCCTCGACGCCGGCGATTTCCTCGGCGAAGCGAACGCAGCGCGTGCAGTGGATGCACCGCGTCATGACCGTCTTGATCAGTGGCCCCATGTACTTCTCGGTCACGGCGCGCTTGGTTTCGTGGAAGCGTGAATGGCCTTTGCCATAGGCGAGGCTCTGGTCCTGAAGGTCGCACTCGCCGCCCTGGTCGCAGATCGGGCAGTCGAGCGGGTGGTTGATGAGGAGAAACTCCATCACCCCTTCGCGCGCCTTCTGCGTTTTGGCCGAGCGCGTCAGGACGACCTGCCCATCGGCGGCGGGCATCGCGCACGACGCCTGCGGCTTGGGCGGGCCGGGCGACACTTCGACAAGGCACATCCGGCAATTCCCGGCGATGCTCAGGCGTTCGTGATAGCAAAATCGCGGAATTTCCGCCCCAGCCGCTTCGCACGCCTGCATGATCGTGGCCCCGGCAGGAACCTCAACCTCGATGCCGTCGATGGTGAGTTTAGGCATTGTCGTCTCGCCTGACTGGCTGAACACCCACGGCCATCGCGCCGGGAATGTTTGGATTTTTCGGGTTCGCGATCAGCAAGCGCCGCAAGGGATGGATGATCAGGTCCATGTCCTCCATCGGGATCGCCCCGAGCAGAACCTCGTCGCCCATGACGAGCGCGTCCGTTAAGGCGTTGCGGTTGTCGAAGCGCAGGCGGACGGGCCCGGCATAGTCGACGACCTTCTTCGCCCCGTCGGCAAGCGTGACCTCGCGCTGTTCGAGAACGAGCAGGTTGAGCTGGTTGGCGACATGCTGCGGCACAACAAGCCATGTCGACCCGTTGTCGACAAGCGCGGTGACGGTGATCGGCTTGAGTTCATCCGCAGAGGGATTGAACAGCTCGATCTCGGCGTGGACGAGGCCCATCAGCGCGACCCCTCTATCAAGCGAAATACGCGGCGCACGGCTATGAACCCGATACCGACCGTCAAGACAGAAAATAATATTAGCAGCGCAAAAGCGTCGGGGTCCCAATCACCATCGCCAGCAACGATTGAAAAGGTGCCCGCCCTAATGAAAAGAAGCGCGACAACCGCAAAAAACGTCGCAGCAATCGCCAGCAACGCGCTTATCGGGACCACAACGAGGCCCAGTGCTGCAACGAGCACACGCTCAATTGGCGGTGAAAGCCTCACTCTGCCGCCTGCAGCATCGGCATCGCCGGAACCTGGACGAACCCCTTCCGCTTCGCGATCCGTGCCTCGACCTCGGGCCGGAAGTGGCGGATCAATCCCTGGATCGGCCATGCGGCGGCGTCGCCGAGCGCGCAGATCGTGTGGCCCTCGATTTCGGTGGTGACCTCCAGGAGGAGGTCGATCTCGTGATATTCAGCCTCGCCGGTGACGAGGCGTTCCATGACGCGCCACATCCAGCCGGTGCCTTCGCGGCACGGGGTGCACTGGCCGCAGCTTTCGTGTTTGTAGAAATAGCTGAGCCGCGCGATCGCCTTCACGACGTCGGTCGACTTGTCCATGACGATGATCGCCGCTGTGCCGAGGCCGCTCTTGAGATCCTTCAGCGCGTCGAAATCCATCGGGCAGTCGATGATCTGGTGTGCGGGAACGAGCGGGACCGACGACCCGCCGGGAATGACGGCGAGCAGATTGTCCCAGCCCCCTCGGATGCCGCCGCAATGGGTGTCGATCAGCTCGCGGAACGGGACGCTCATCGCCTCCTCGACGACGCAGGGCTTGTTCACGTGGCCGCTGATCTGGAACAGCTTGGTGCCCTCGTTCTTCGGGCGGCCGATGCCGGCGAACCACGCCGCGCCGCGCCGCAGAATGGTCGGGGCGACGGCGATGCTTTCGACGTTGTTGACCGTCGTCGGGTTGCCGTAGAGGCCCGCGCCGGCGGGAAACGGCGGTTTGAGGCGCGGCTGGCCCTTCTTGCCCTCAAGGCTTTCAAGCATCGCGGTTTCCTCGCCGCAGATATACGCCCCCGCGCCGCGATGGACGAAGACGTCGAAGTCATAGCCCGACCCGGCGGCGTTCTTGCCGATCAGCCCGGCGGCGTAAGCCTCGGCGACAGCGGCGAACAGGGTCTGGGCCTCGCGAACGTACTCGCCGCGAATGTAGATGTACGCCGCCGACGCGCGCATCGCGAAGCCGGCGATCAGCGCGCCCTCGATCAGCTTATGCGGATCGTGGCGGATGATCTCGCGGTCCTTGCACGACCCCGGTTCGGATTCGTCGGCGTTGATAACGAGATAGCTCGGGTGCCCGGGCTTGGGCGTCTTGGGCATGAAGCTCCACTTCATCCCCGTCGGAAACCCCGCCCCGCCGCGCCCGCGCAGGCCGGACGCCTTGATCACGTCGATGATCGCGTCGGGCCCGCCGGCCATCAGCGCGGAGGTATCGGCCCAGTCGCCGCGCTTGCGCGCGTGTTCGAGGTTCCACGGCTGGAAGCCGTAGAGGTTGGTGAAGATGCGATCGGCGTCAGCGAGCATGGTTATTCCTTATCTCGCCACTGCCGCCAGAGCCTACTGATCGCAGTGGCCCACAAAAGCGCCGGTAACGAGACTAGAGTCGAACGCTCGGTAAAGACCAGGCTTCCAGCGATCCACAGCGCCAACGCGAGAAGCGTAGGTACGAGCGTTGTTTTGACCACATTCCAACTGAAAGAACCCGTCGACATCGTCTTTAAATCGACGCGCCAAACCCAAATCAATGTCGCTCCCCAAAGCGCCACTGCGAGAAACATTGCGGCAGGGTCGTAAGCAGGGTCCGACACAAGGTAACTATAGCCTACCGCCAGAACACTGAGGACGGTGGCAAAGGCAAACAGGTCGACCGCCGTAGGCCGCAATGAGATATCAAGATACCAACTGCCACTCACAGACCGCATTGTCGTCAAGGCAGTCAGTCCAAGGCCGCTCTTGGCCATACCAGTAAAGATTACTGCTGCGGCCACGGCCCACGCAGCGAACATCGCGACGACAGCACTCACGCCACCATCTCCTTCAACGTCGTCGGGCCGCCCTCGGGGCAGCTCGCCCGCCGCCCGATCGCGCTGCCCGCCGCCGGCGTCTCGCCCCGCGCCAGCGCGTCGAGGATCGCGGTCAGGCTGGCGTAGTCGAGATCCTCGTAATTGTCGGCGTTGATCTGGACCATCGGTGCGTTGGCGCAGGCGCCGAGGCATTCGACCTCGGCCAGTGTGAACAGGCCGTCGGTCGTGACGCCGCCCTTGAGCAATCCGCGGTCGGCGCACGCACGGAGCAAGTCGTCCGAGCCGCGCAGCAGGCACGGCGTCGTCCCGCACACCTGCACGAGGTACCGCCCGACGGGCTTAAGATTGTACATCGTGTAAAAGGTCGCGACCTCGTAGGCGCGCATGTACGGCATGCCGATCTGCCCGGCGACAAACTCGATCACGGGCACCGGCAGCCACGCCGAGCCGGCTGCTGCCGCCATCTGCTCCTGCGCCAGCCAGAGGAGCGGCATGATCGCCGACGCGCGGCGGGTGTCGGGGTAGCGGGCGAAAATCGTCTGGACCTGCGCCGCGTTCTCGGACGTCCACGCGAAGTCGGCGAACTCGCGCGGCTGCGCGGCGGCGCGGCGCGCCTCGCGGATGGTGTTGTAGGTGTCGGTGGTCACGCGGCCAATACTCGGTCAGCCCTACCCACGCGACGAAGCCAGCGGAACACGGGGATCAGCAACAGCAGCATCAGGATCGGCGTGGTAGAAAAGGCGGCGAGCGCCAAACTATTGACCACTTCTGGATCAAGCCAACTAGACACGACAAACATACTGACGACCGCAATCAAGGCAACATATCCTATGAGCAAAAGGAGCATCAGACATTGGCCCAAAGCAATCAGCAGATTCACCGATCCACCTCCCCAAACACAATATCCAAACTCCCCAGCACCGCCGGCGCGTCGGCCAGCATGTGGCCCTTGCACAGGAAGTCCATCGCTTGGAGGTGGCTGAAGCCCGTTGCGCGGATGTGGCAGCGGTACGGTTTGTTCGTCCCATCGGCGACCATGAAGATGCCGAACTCGCCCTTGGGGCTTTCGGTCGCGACATAGACTTCGCCGGCCGGGACGTGGAAGCCCTCGGTGTAGAGCTTGAAGTGGTGGATCAGCGCCTCCATTGACCGCTTCATCTCGCCGCGCCCCGGCGGCACGACCTTGCGGTCGAAGCTGGCGTGACGCCCGGCGGGCATCTGCACGACGCACTGCTTGATGATGCGGATCGACTGGCGCATCTCCTCCATGCGGACCATGAAGCGGTCGTAGCAGTCGCCGTGGTGGCCGACGACGACGTCGAACTCCATCCGGTCGTAGACTTCGTACGGCTGCGACCGCCGCAGGTCCCACGCGACGCCGCTCGCGCGGATGCACGGCCCGCTGAACCCCCACGCGATCGCGTCGGCTTTGCTAATCACGCCGATGTCGACGTTGCGCTGCTTGAAGATGCGGTTGTCAGCGACGAGCCCCTGAAAGTCGTCGAGGTGCTTTTCATACTGGTTCGCCCAGTCGCCGATGTCGCCGAGCAGCCCGTCGGGCATCTCCTGATGGACCCCGCCGGGGCGGAAATACGCCGCGTGGAAGCGTGCGCCCGAAACGCGCTCGTAGAATCCCATCAGCGCCTCGCGCTGCTCGAACAGCCACAGCATCGGCGTGCCGGCCCCGACGTCCATCGCGTGGCTCGTCGTGTTGAGGATGTGGTTGAGGATGCGGGTGATCTCCGCAAACATCACGCGAATATATTGCGCGCGCTCGGGAACCTCGATGTTGGCCAGCTTCTCGATCGCGAGGACGTAGCTGTGCTCCATGCACATCGGGCTGACGTAGTCGAGGCGGTCCATGTACGGCAGCGCCTGAAGGTACGTCTTCGCCTCGCACAGCTTCTCGGTGCCGCGATGGAGCAGGCCGATATGCGGATCGCACCGTTCGATGATCTCACCGTCGAGCTCCATCACGAGCCGTAACACACCGTGCGCGGCGGGGTGCTGCGGCCCGAAGTTGATCATGTAATTGGCGGAATCGTTCGTCGTCGGGTCACGGTCGAGCAGGGGCGTGATCGTCGCGGGCTGCGGGGCCAGCCGCGCGGCGCGCAACTCGGCCCCGGTCATCGGCGAGGTCGTGCCGGTGTCGAGATCGGGGAGGGTGGATTGTTCAACCATCGGGCTTCGCCTTGCTTTCGCCCGCCGGGTGCGGCGCTTCGGCTGTACTCACCGGCGCGACCTGTTTCGACCCGGCGCTCATCGGCGGCGGCGGCGTGTTCGCCTTCTCGTCGCCCGGCAGGACGTAATCGGTTCCCTCCCACGGCGACAGGAAGTCGAAATTGCGGAAGTCCTGCGCGAGTTGCACCGGCTCATAAACGACGCGCTTATGCTCCTCCGAATAGCGCAGCTCGACATACCCCGTCAGCGGGAAGTCCTTGCGGAACGGATGGCCCTGAAAGCCATAGTCGGTGAGGATGCGGCGCAGGTCGGGGTTGCCGTCGAAGCGGACGCCGTAGCAGTCCCACACCTCGCGCTCGAACCAGCCGGCGACGGGGTAGAGCGACGTCAGCGAGGGCACCGCGAGAACGTCGTCGGTGTGGAGCTTGATCCGGATACGGCGGTTCTTGGTCAGCGACAGCAGGTGGTAGTTGACGTCGAAGCGGCAGACGCGCGTCGGGAAATCGGCGCCGCTCAGGTCCATCAGCTGGTCGTAGGCGAGATCGGGATCGTCACGCAGCCCGGTCACGACATCGACGATCGCGTCGCGGACGATCAGCACGGTCGTCTCGCCGCAATGCTCGGTCACGCCAAGGATGGCCGAGCCGAACAGCGCCTCGATCCGTGCGCGCACGCCGTCGTCGGGTTTGGTGGCGGGCCAGTGGGCGGTCACCGGTCAAAACTCCCCGTCCGCCGGATTTTCCGCTGGAGCGCCAAAATCCCGTACAGCAGCGCCTCGGCCGTCGGCGGGCAGCCCGGCACGTAGATGTCGACCGGCACGATCCGGTCGCAGCCGCGGACGACGCTGTAGCTATAGTGATAGTACCCGCCGCCGTTGGCGCACGACCCCATCGAGATGACGTAGCGCGGCTCGGGCATCTGATCGTAGACGCGGCGCAGCGCGGGGGCCATCTTGTTGCACAGCGTCCCGGCGACGATCATCACGTCGGACTGGCGCGGGCTCGCGCGCGGGGCGAAGCCGAAGCGTTCGGCGTCGTACTTCGGCATCGACGTGTGCATCATCTCTACCGCGCAGCACGCGAGGCCAAACGTCATCCACCACATCGATCCGGTACGCGCCCACGTGAACAAATCCTCGGTCGAGGTGACGAGGAAGCCTTTGTTGCTCATCTCGGCGTTGACGTCGGTCAGAAAGCCGTCGCGCAGCCCCTCCGGCACGGTCAGCGCCGAGACATTGCTGTCGCCGAGGACACGCGCCTGCTGGTCTTCGGTCAGGAGTCCGCCATGCGTGGCGAGGTTATCAATCATTCCCAATCCAGTGCGCCGGCTTTCCACGCGTAGATAAGCCCGATCGCTAGCTCGCCAAGGAACTGCATCATTGCGCCCCACCCCGCGACCCCGGTCCAGTGGAGCGACACCGCCCATGGGAACAGATACGCCGCCTCGAGGTCGAACACGATGAACAAGATCGACACGAGGTAGAAGCGGACGTCGAACTGCGCGCGGGAGTCGGAGAACGCCGGAAAGCCGCTCTCATATTCGGACAGCTTGGCGGCGTCGGGGCGCGACGTACCGGTCAACTTCGACACCAGCACCGGCGCGCCGACGAAGATCAGCGAGAAGGCGATGCCGACGCCAATGAACAGCAGGATCGGCAGATACTGATACGCGATGTCGGGCATCGCAAGGGAGGCGGCGGGCATCGGTAAGCCTTTGCGGGTTCGGTCGCGGTCTAGGCGCGGGGGGCGATGCACGCAAGCATGGTGCGGTGCGGCATGGTCGGCACGCGCCGCGTGTCGGGCGCTTATTTAACCGCCGTGGCGACGATCCGCGACAGGCGCGTATGGATGCGGTCGTTACCGGCGACGATCTCGGCGCGCTCGATCATTCGCTCGCCGCCGCGAAAATCGCTGACGAAGCCCCCGGCTTCGCGGACGAGGAGGATGCCGGCGGCGACATCCCAATGCTGCAACCCGGCCTCCCAGTAGCCATCGAAGCGCCCCGCCGCGACCCACGCCAGATCGAGCGCCGCCGCGCCGAACCGGCGGATACCAGCGACCTCGGGCATGATCCTGGTCGCGATCATTTCATATTGTTGCTGGTCACCATGGCCATGAAAGGGCATGCCGGTGGCGATCAGACTATCGGTCATTTCGCGGCGGCTCGATACGCGAAGGCGACGGTCCTGCAGCCACGCGCCCTGCCCTTTTTCCGCCCAGAAACTTTCGTCGGTGAGGGGCTGATAAACCAGCCCGGCCACGACCTCGCCGCGAACTTCGGCGGCAATCGAGATCGCGAAGTGCGGAATACCGTGGAGAAAATTCGTCGTGCCATCGAGCGGATCGACGATCCAACGGTGGTCGGGATCGTTCCCTGCCGTCGCTCCGCCTTCCTCGAGCAGCAGCCCCCAGTCGGGACGTGCGTGGGTCAGGATCTCGCAAATCGTCGCCTCGGCCTGCCGGTCGGCGTTCGACACGAAGTCCGCCGGTCCCTTCTTCGACACCTGCAGCGCGTCGACCTCGTTGAAATCGCGGCGTAACCGCGGCGCTGCCTTGCGCGCGGCCTTGTCCATGACGGTGATGAGCGCGGAGCGAATGGGCATTGGCTTACCTTCTCCCCCCCTTCAGGGCGGGTTCGGTGGGAATTTGGGATGGTGCAACCCACCCCCCGACCCCTCGACAAGAGGGGAGACGCTTATTCGGCGCGGCGCACATACTCGCGGGCGTAGACATCGACGACAATCTTCGTGCCGACGCCGATGAACGGCGGCACCATCACCCGGACGCCGTTCTCGAGCCGCGCCGGCTTGTAGCTCGACGATGCCGTCTGGCCCTTCACGACCCCTTCGGTATCGGCAATCACCGCCTCGATATGATCGGGCAGCTGGACCGAAATCGCTTTGTCGTCATAGGTTTCCATCGTGACGTCCATGCCGTCGGTGAGGAAATCGGCGGCCTCCCCCAACAGGTCGCGGGACAGCGACACCTGATCATAGTTGACCTTGTCCATGAACGTCAGGTCGTCGCCCTCGGCAAAAAGGAACTGAAAATCCTTGGTGTCGAGACGGACCTTTTCAACGGTTTCCGCCGAACGGAAGCGCTCGTTGGTCTTGCGCCCGTCGATCAGGTTTTTGAGCTCGACCTGCATATAAGCCCCACCCTTGCCCGGCTGGGTGTGCTGGATCTTGACCGCGCGCCACAGCCCGCCCTGATATTCGAGGATGTTGCCGGGACGAATCTCGACGGCGTTGATTTTCATGGGGGGTAAGGCTCGTGGGGGAAGGTTGGGCGCGTGCTTTAGCGCGGCGGCGCTCCGGTGCCAAGGTTCGCCCGTGCGAGGTACGGCAGCGGATCAACGTTGCGAAACCCCGGCGTCTCGCGCGCGAAATGGCGCAGCCAGTAAGCGTGGCCCGAGCCGTAGACGACGAGGACCCGGTCACCGGGCTTGGCGACATGCATCAACTTGCCGAAAATCTTCGCGTTGCGCAGATACCACATCGCGTTGAGGTCGGCCCCCGACTGGCTGTCGGCATCGCCGATCGGCAGCAACGCATAGTATCCCGCCATGCCGGTGACCGCCGTGCCGGGCGTGTTCATTCGGGTCAGCAGCTGGGCGACCGTCTCGGTCGGCTGGTGCGCCTCGAAATCCTTGATCCACGGACCGGCATCGGCGTTGCTCGCGGCGAGCACCTGCTCCTGCCCGAACGTCTTGGCCACCGCCGCGACCTGATCATAGGAATAATAATTGGGCTCCCCCGCCTTGGGCCGTTCGTCGATGCCGCTGACGAGCGGCAGACCGGCGCGGCGGGCTATCCGGTAACCGATCTGGACGATTTCGTTCGCCTCGCTTCGCATCTGGTTGGCGCTCATCGCCGGATATTCGGCGACGGCGAGTTCGGGCGCGGCGCTTTCCATCTCGACCATCACCCGCGTCGGCTTGAAGGCCATGATCGCGGTCGCCACCGCTTCGAGTTCGGCCTGCCGCCGCGGCGAGGTAACCGGATCGACCTTGATATTGTTGAGGTCCCGCCCGGGATTGCCGAAGTGATAGCTACCGAGAACCATCACCTCGATCGGCTCGGCGGCCTGTGCTGCTCCCGCAAAACCGGCAGCAATGACCAGTACCGCAATCATCCGCATCGATTACCTCCAGTGAATCGCGTCCTCGGCGGACATGCGGTGATGCCCATACCGAGTCAACCGGCCCCTAAGCGAGCACCGACGCGAAACTCGCCACGCCCGCCGCCGCGCCGTCGGGATGTGCCCATACCGCGTTGACCACGGCGATGAAGTCGGCTCCGGCGGCAATCAACGGCGGCGCGTTCGCCGGGGTTATCCCGCCGATCGCGACGCACGGTAGCTGGCTGAGCGTCGTCCACCACGTGAGCAGCGGCGGCTCCGGGCGATAGTGGCTCGGCTTGGTCGTCGTCTCATAGAACGCGCCGAACGCGACGTAATCCGCACCTGCCTCGCCGGCTTCCATCGCGAGGTGGCGACTGTCGTGGCAGGTCACGCCGATCTGGACGTCGGGGCCGAGCAGGGCCCGCGCCGCGCGGACATCGCCGTCAGACTGCCCGAGATGGATACCGTCGGTGCCAAGTTCCTTGGCCAGATCCATGCGATCATTGAGCAGGAAGGCGACATCATGGTCGGCGCAGACCGACTGCAGCGCCGCCGCCGTCCGCCGGATGTGATCATCGTCGACATCCTTCAGCCGCAGCTGGAACGCCGCAACCGGCCCCGCGCCGAGCGCCGCGCGCAGCGTATCGGCGAACTCGGCGTCGATGTTCGGCGGCGACACGACATACAGCTGACACGCCGGCCGCCGCTGCCG
The DNA here is from genome assembly GCA_025362895.1 of Sphingomonadaceae bacterium. GTDB lineage: Bacteria > Pseudomonadota > Alphaproteobacteria > Sphingomonadales > Sphingomonadaceae > Polymorphobacter_B. Next base: position 14,469 of record JANYFA010000071.1, read on the forward strand.
ATCGAACCGCTCGCCGAAGCCGGGGTCGAGCGGGATGGGGTCGCCGTCGCCGGCGTCGATCACTCGGCTCCCTCGTAAATGCCGATGATCTTGTCGAGCATCGCCAGCGCTTCGGCGCGCGGGCGCTGAAAGGTGTTGCGGCCGATGATCGAGCCATTGCCGCCGCCGTCGCGAATATCGCGCGCGTCCTGATAAACCGCATCCGCTCCCTTCGCCGCGCCGCCCGAGAACACGACGATCCGCCGCCCGTTGAAGCACGCCTTGACGACGTGGGCGACACGCTTGGCCTGGGTCGACCAGTCGCCGCCCTCATAGGATTTCTTCGCGTCTTTCTGCTCGATGTGCGCGGTCGGCAGCTTGACCTTGATGATGTGCGCCCCCGCAAGCGCCGCCATATGCGCAGCATAGGCGCCGACATCGAGGGCGAGTTCGCCGTCCTTGGTGATCGTTCCGCCGCGCGGGTACGACCAGATGACGGTGGCGATGCCGACCGACTTTGCCTCGGCGCTCATCTGCTGAATTTCTTCCATCAGCTCGAAAATATCGTCGGAGCCGGGATAGATCGTGAACCCGATCGCCGAGCAGCCGAGGCGCAGGGCATCGTCGACCGTCCCGGTGACCGCCTGGTTTACCGCCGACGACCAGCTGTTCGACGAATTGACTTTCAGGATCGTCGGGATTTGCCCGGCGAAGGTCCCCGCCCCCGCCTCGATCATCCCGAGCGGCGCGGCATAGGCGCTGAGGTCCGCATCGATCGCCAGCTGGAAATGGTAATGCGGGTCGTAGGCGTCGGGGTTGGGCGCGAAGCTCCGCGCCGGGCCATGTTCGAACCCCTGATCGACCGGCAGGATCACCAGCTTCCCCGTCCCGCCGAGCCGACCCTGCATCAGGATGCGCGCGAGGTTTGCCTTCGTCCCCGGATTATCGGATTCGTAATTGGCGAGAATGGCGCGGACGGCGGGGGTCATAAGCATCTCCAATTCGATGGGCGCGGTCTAGCTGCCGCACTGCGTGACGTCGAGCGCGGCGACGCCGGGAAGAACCTTTCCCTCCATCCATTCGAGGAAGGCGCCGCCCGCATTCGAGACAAAGCTGAAACCGCTCGCCGCACCCGCGTGGTTGAGCGCCGCGACCGTATCGCCGCCGCCCGCAACCGAGACGAGGCCTTCTCCGGTCAGTGCGGCGGCGATGCGGGCGAGCGCAACCGTCGCGGCGTCGAACGGTGGGAGTTCGAACGCGCCGAGCGGGCCGTTCCACACCAGCGTCCGGCACGTTTTGAGGACGTCGCCGAGCATCTCGACCGCCGCTGGGCCAAGATCGAGGACCATGTCGTCCGCGTCGATTTCGTGGACATTGACCGTGCGGTACGGAGCATTTGCCCGGAATTCGGTGGCAACGACGACGTCATAGGGCAGATGGACAGTGCAGCTTGCGGCGGCGGCGCGCGCTAGGACGTCGAGCGCGATAGCGGCCAGATCATGTTCGCACAATGACTTGCCGACGGCGATGCCCTTGGCCGCGAGGAACGTGTTTGCCATCGCCCCGCCGATGATGAGGTGGTCGACCTTCGTCACGAGATGGGTCAGTACGTCGAGTTTCGACGACACCTTCGCCCCCCCGACGACCGCCGCGACGGGGTGGACGGGCGCGCCGAGCGCTCGGTCGAGGGTGCCGAGTTCAGCCGCCATTGCGCGTCCGGCAAAGGCGGGAAGGACGTGCGCGAGCCCTTCGGTCGAGGCATGGGCGCGGTGGGCGGCGGAGAACGCGTCGTTGACATAGACGTCGCCGAGCGCCGCGAGGGCCGCGACGAACGCCGGGTCGTTCGCTTCCTCGCCCGCGTGAAAGCGGGTATTTTCAAGGACGACAATGTCGCCGTCGGCAAGCGCGGCAACCGCGTCGACAGCGCGCGGCCCAATGCAGTCAGCGGCGAAGGCGACCAGACGACCGAGAACGCTGGCGAGGGCGGCGGCAACAGGGCGCAGCGACAGCGCGGCATCGACCCCCTTCGGGCGTCCGAAATGTGACAGGACAACAACTCTGGCCCCGGCGTCCGCGAGCCCGGCGATCGTCGGCACCGTCGCTTCGAGGCGGGACACGTCGCCGACCTGCCCACCGTCCATCGGCACGTTGAGGTCGGCGCGAACGATGACGCGCTTGCCCCGCACGTCGCCAATATCGTCGAGCGTGCGAAACATCAGGCGAGGCGCGCCATCAGCATCGCAGTATCGACCATGCGGTTCGAGAAGCCCCATTCGTTGTCATACCAGCTGACGATACGGACGAGCTTGTGATCGAGGACCGTCGTTTCAAGGCTGTCGATCGTCGATGATGCCGGGTCGCCGTTATAGTCGCGGCTCACGAGCGGCTCATCACTGAAATTAAGAATACCGTGCAAATCACTGGTTTCAGACGCGGCCCTGAGAGCGGCGTTGACCTCGGCGATCGTCGTGTCGCGCGATGGGGTGAACGTGAAGTCGATCAAGCTGACGTTGGGCGTGGGGACGCGGATCGAGATGCCGTCGAGCTTGCCCTTCAGTTCGGGGATGACCTCGCCGACCGTCTTGGCGGCCCCGGTGCTCGTCGGGATCATCGACACGGCGGCGGCGCGGGCGCGGCGGGGGTCCTTGTGCATCTGATCGAGAAGTGCCTGGTCGTTGGTATAGCTGTGCACCGTCAGCATCAGCCCGCGCTCGACGCCGATCGCTTCGTGCATCACCTTGACGATCGGGGCCAAGCAATTAGTTGTGCACGATGCGTTCGACACGATCGCGTGGCCAGCCTCCAGCTTGTGATGATTGACGCCGTAAACGACCGTCAGGTCGACGCCCTTGCCGGGGGCCGAAATCAGAACCTTCTTCGCGCCCGCCGTGAGATGGCCGCGCGCCTTGTCGGCGTCGGTGAACAGCCCGGTGCATTCGAGGGCCAGATCGACGCCCAGTTCGGCGTGGGGCAGCTTAGCGGGGTCGCGTTCAGCGGTGACGAGGATGCGCTTACCATCGACAACGAGGTGATCGCCATCGACCGTAACGGTGCCCGGGAAGGTACCGTGAACCGAATCGCGCTTCAGCAACAAAGCGTTGGTCGCGATATCGGCAAGGTCGTTGATCGCGGCCACCTCCAACTCACCGCCACGCGCGATGATTGCCCGTAGGACCATCCGCCCGATCCGACCGAAGCCGTTGATCGCTACCTTGGTCATGCTGTCTCCTTGATCTTGCAAAGTATTTTGGCAGCGATCGACGGCGCGGTCAGGCCGAACTTCGCGTAAAGTGCGTCGATCGGGGCCGATGCGCCGAAGGTGTCGATGCCGAAATTAAGGCCATCCCGACCGGTGAATCGTTCCCAGCCCAGCGTCACGCCGGCCTCGATCGAGCAGATCAGCGCGGACCTCGGCATGATCCGGTCGCGTTCCGCTGCGGACATTTCCGTGAGCCGTTCCCAGCATGGGATCGACACCACCGCAGTACGGACGCGGTCCGCCGCGAGCAAATCGGCGGCGGCAAGCGCAAGCTGAACTTCCGAGCCGGTCGCGAGGAGCACGACGTGCGGGTCGGCGACCTCGCGCAACGGGTAGGCTCCCCTGGCGCTCAGGTTCGGCGCTGCCGTCAATCGCAGTTGCGGCAGGTTCTGCCGCGATAGCGCGATGACCGACGGGCGCGTTTCGTCGGCCAGAGCAAGCGCCCAGCATTCGGCGGTTTCGACCGCGTCGGCGGGGCGGTAGACGGCAAGGTTTGGGATTGCGCGCAGGCTCATCAGATGCTCGATCGGCTGGTGCGTCGGGCCATCCTCGCCCAGACCGATGCTGTCGTGAGTCAGGACGTAAATGACGCGCGTCCGCTGTAGCGCCGACATCCGGATCGCGTTCCGCATATAATCGGCGAAGACGAGGAACGTCCCGCCGAACGGAACGAGCTGGCCGTGGAGCGCGAGGCCGTTCATCGCCGCCGCCATACCGAATTCGCGGATGCCGTAATAAATATAGCGGCCCGCGTAATCGTCGCGTGTCAGCGGGTTCATCCCCTTCGCTTTGGTGTTGTTCGACCCCGTCAGATCGGCCGACCCGCCGATCATGGCGAGCGCGACCGGCGTCACGGCGTCGAGGACGATCTCCGATGCCTTGCGCGTGGCGATGGTCTGCGGCGCGGCGATCAGCGCGGCGATGTGGGCATCGATCGCGGCGAACGCTGCGGGCGGGATAGCCGGTGTCAGGGGGTCGAACGCGGTGCGTGTCGCCGCGTCGGTTGCCGCCAGCCGCGACGACCACGCCCTGTGCGCCCCCGCCCCACGCGCGCCAGAATCGCGCCACGCGGCAAGGATGTCGTCGGGGACGACGAACGGTGCGGCGTCCCACCCGAGCGCGGCGCGTGCGCCGGCGATCTCCTTCGCCCCCAGCGGCGAGCCGTGCGATCCGCTCGTCCCCGCTTTGGTCGGGGCGCCGAAACCGATTGTCGTGCGGCACGCAATCAGGCTGGGGCACGGATCGGCCCTCGCCACCGCCAGTGCGGCATCGACAGCGGCAAAGTCCATCCCGTCGCAGGCGATGACGTGCCAACCGGCGGCGGCAAAGCGCATCGCGGTGTCTTCGCTGGTCGACAGACTTGTTGGGCCGTCGATCGAGATACGGTTGTTGTCCCACAGCACGTTCAACCGCCCCAGGCCGAGGTGCCCGGCCAGCCCGATTGCTTCGTGGCTGATACCCTCCATCAGGCAGCCGTCCCCGGCGATGACCCACGTGTGGTGGTCGACGAGCGCGTTGCCATGGACTGCGTTCAAATGGCGTTCGGCGACGGCCATGCCGACGGCGGTGGCGAGGCCCTGCCCGAGCGGCCCCGTCGTCGTCTCAACCCCGTCGAGTTCGAAATTCTCGGGGTGGCCGGCGCATGGGCTGCCGAGCTGACGGAAGTCGCGAATGTTCTCGATCGTCGGGCTGGCATAGCCGGTCAGGTACAGCAGCGCGTAAATCAGCATCGACCCGTGCCCTGCCGACAGCACGAAACGGTCGCGGTCCGCCCAGCGTGGCGCGGCGGAGTCGAACTTGAGATGCTTCGTGAACAGCGCCGTCGCGGCGTCGGCCATGCCCATCGGCATTCCAGGGTGACCCGAGTTGGCGGCCTCGACCGCATCCATCGCCAGCGCCCGGATGGCGTTCGCCATGGCGCGGGGAGAAACTGTGGACATCGGCGGGATGGCTTTCGGCAGCGACTCGGGGAGCGGGCGCGGCGCACCATGGCCACCCCCCCGCCCCCGGTCAATATTTGACGGCGGTGGCCCCGCGTCCTTAAACTTAACCTATCGTCTGGCGTATTTTCAGGAGGTTGGTAGTGGTGGATGCGGCAACGTGCGAACGATCGGTCGTCGACCGCATTGCCGCTGCGCTCGACCGCGCCGAAGCAGCGGTGCTAACCCTCGCCGCCGACCGCGACCGCGCCGTTGCTCGCGCGACCGCCGCGCTTACCGCTGGCGACCGCGCCGTTGCCGCGCTCGACGCCCTCGTCGCGGGGGGACAGTAAGTGGGCCACGTCACCGTAAAGGTCAGCGGGCGCGATTATAAGCTGTCCTGCGCCGACGGCGAGGAGGACCATCTCGCCGCGCTCGGCAGTCACTTCGCCGCCAAGGCCGACGATCTGGCCGCCGCCATCGGTACGATGAGCGAGCCTCGCCTGCTGCTGATGGCCGGGCTGCAGATTGCCGACGAGTTATTTGCCGCGCGGGCGGGAACGAGCGACGATCCACGCTTTACCGCGCTGGCGGCGCGGGTCGAGGCCCTTGCCGCGCTGCTCGAAGGGCAAGTCGCTTAGACGATCCCTTCGCGGGTGCAGAGCCGGTCAGACAGCAATGAGCGCCGCCAACGCTCGCGCCAGCTGCGCGACCGATTGCAGCTTTACAGCAAGCGGGAGTGCAATGATCGGGCCGGCATCGGTCTTGTTGACATCAACGATGTAAATTCGCCCCGACGGGAGGTCGCGCAACACGTCGAGCCCCGCCCAATCGGCCCCCATCGCCGTGGCAAAGGCAGCGATCGACGCGAGTTCGACCGGGGAAAAGATCGTCTCCGGGGCGAGAAGTTCCGCCGCGACGTTGAGCGGCTGGAAACGCCCGGCGGCGGTACGGCGCTTGACCCACACCGCAACGACCCGCCCGCCAATGACGTGGGTGCGAAGGTCGGTCGCGAACCCGGCGTCGATCGTGTCGACGACGCGCTGATAGACAAAGCCGGGGCGCGGCGGCGTCGGGCAGATGACGACGCGCCCGTCGTGGGTACCGTTCGCTTCGCTTTTCTCAACCGCAGGCCCGCGCCATGTCGCCGGATCGACCATGAGCGGATAGCCGAAAACCTGTTCGAACACGGCGGCGACGTGGCTTTTGCGGATGTCGGTGCAGCCGAAATTGAGCAAGCGCGGATGATCGAGACGCGGGGCGGCGCCCACGGTCGCATCGTCGAAATAGAAGATCGCGTCGGCCTCCGCCGGTGTCCGGGCGAGGCGGATACCGGCCCAGATGGCGGCAATGCGGACCATGTATCGGGGGTGCGGGACGATCGGCGTGAACAAAATCGCCGGGCGGCGGCGACCTACATGACGCAGGGCGGCGACGCGGACGGCGAGGTAGCACGTCATCCAGATCGCGACTTCGGCCAGCAACGCCCGATCGATCCGCGCCGAGTTGCCAGTGGCGACAAGAACGATACGACCATCGCGCCACGCGAAGTCGCCTAGGCGCAGGGAGAAACCGGACACCGCCGCGCTGTCGCATGGCGGCGGCGAAAGCTCAAACTTGCCCGCCCTAGAACTTCGCCTCGTACGCGATCAGCAGCCGTGCCTGGCCGCGGGTCGTGTCGCGTGCGGAACCGATGGCGAAGAGATAGCCGGTTTCGATTTCGAGTTCGCCGGGGCCGACGTGTCCGATTTCGATCTTGGCTTCGGGGCCGACGAAATGTTCCTGCCGACCGCCGAAACGCGCAGAGTTGCCGAGATCGCCGAACGCCGCCGCGCCGAGCTTGAACTCGTCGCCGATGACTGCCCAATCGACGGACGCGGCATAGCCTAAGTCGACCGGCACGGCGCGAAACGCCTTCGTGCCAATCAGGTTAAGGCGCGCGTCGAAGCGTCCGGCGGTGTGTTCGAACAGGCCCTTGACCTCGATCACATCAGGTTCGCCGTGGAAGCCGTGTTTGACCTCGACATAGACGGCAGTGTCGAGCTTAAGCGGGGCGAAGTGCCCAAGGGTTCGCACCGCCTCGACCGCGACGGCGTCGATGGTCCGCCCACCGCCGGCCAAACGCCCGGCTTCGACGAGCACCGCGAGGGACAGGCGTTTCGACACGCCGTATTCGCCCTCGATCACCAGCCCGTCATCGCTGTTTGCGCTGCCGCCGACGAGGCGTCCGAAGCGCGCCTCGATTTCACCGAAACCCTTGGTGACGGTCGCCCCGTAAATCGGGTCGCCGACACGCGGTGCCGCCGTCGCTGGAACGGCGGCGGCCAGCAATACAAAGGCGGCAAGTCTTGGTAGCGATGTCACTATCGTCCCCTGAAGTTGGGCGAATGCTAATGCGAATGATTATCGTGTGCAACCACTTTCTTGCGACATGTTCGCAAGTTGGAGTTCGCTTGGCGAACCTCCGCCAAGCGCCTATATAGGTCACAGGCGGGTACTGCCCGGTACGAGCATACGGAGCATCCCTGAGGCGATATCACATCCTAGGGAGCTGTCCCTGCGCCGGTCCTGGCCGGACGTACATGGTTCCCACCTGACGTTAATGGCGTCAGAGGATCTTCCGGCAA
>JANYFA010000059.1 GCA_025362895.1 Sphingomonadaceae bacterium
CGAACGATCAATTGGGCACTCTGCGCCTCGGCAAAGTTCATCAGCAGCGCATCGAAGGCGACAACCCCGACGCTGTCGCCAAGGTCGGCGGTTTCACGTCGGACCTGCGCGACGCGCTCGTCGAGGGAGAACATCGGCGACTTCGACGGGTTGGTCGATACACCGATAATGAGCTTGTCGACCAGCTTTGCGCCGCGCCGGATGATATCCATGTGCCCGAGCGTCACGGGATCGAACGTGCCGGGATAGACGCCGATCCGCATGATCAGGCGCCGCGCGCAAGACGAGGGCGGAGGACGATCAAAAGTCGCGCTCGATGGCGAAGCGAGCGATGGCGCGAAGCAGGTCGGCCTCGCTGCCAAAGCTGTGGAGGTGGTCGATCGCCTGGTCGATAAGCATTGCCGCCTGCGTCCGCGCACGGTCGACACCGAGGAGCGAGACGAAGGTCGCCTTGCCGGCAGCGGCGTCCTTGCCGACCGCCTTGCCCGTCTTGTCCGCCGACCCTTCGACGTCGAGCAAATCGTCGGCAATCTGAAAGGCGAGGCCGAGGTCACGGGCGTAGCCGCGCAATGGGGTTCGCCGTTCGTCGGGGATGCGGCCCATGATCGCACCGGCTTCAAGACAGAAGCCGATCAAGGCACCAGTCTTCAGCTGTTGAAGCCGCGTCGTCGCGGCGAGGTCGAAATTAGTTTCGGTGGCGGCGATGTCCATCATCTGCCCTCCCGCCATCCCGCTCGGGCCGCTGGCACGGGCGAGTTCGAGGACCAGTTCGGCGCGGGCTCCGGGGTCACCGTGCGTCGCGGGATCGGCAAGGATCTCGAACGCCAGCGCGTGCAGCGAATCACCGGCAAGCACTGCGGTCGCCTCGTCAAATGCCTTGTGGACGGTCGGCTTGCCGCGACGCAGGTCGTCGTCATCCATGCACGGCAAGTCGTCATGGATCAGCGAATAGCAATGGACGCACTCGATCGCGAGCGCCACCCGCAGCGCGCGTTCGCGGTCGACATGAAACAGATCGCACGCGGCAACGACGAGCAGCGGACGCATCCGCTTGCCGCCGCCGATGACGGCGTGGCGCATACCCGCGAACAGCCGCCCCCGGCCATCGGCGGGAACCGGAAGCAAGCGGTCGAACCGTTGGTCCATCGCCGTGCCGATGGCGTCGAGCGCGGGCTTGAGGCTGGTCGACATCTGCATCGCGTACTCAGCCCGCATCGAAAGGGGTGACGCCTGTTGCGCGACCGTCCCCGCCGACAACGATCGCCTCGATACGTGCCGTCGCCCCGGCGAGTTTATTGTCGCAATGCGCCTTCAATTTCTGCCCCTCAGTGTAGAGATTGATCGACTCCTCGAGCGTCGCATCACCCGCCTCAAGTTTGTGAACGATCTTCTCCAGCCGCGCGAGAGCGACCTCGAAGCTGAGCGGAGTATCGTCGGGTTCCATCACCCGCGGTTGTGAACGGACGCGCGAAGAGGGTCAAGCGGGTGTGGTGCGCGTCGTTACCGGCGGAACAGCGCATCGCCCTGCTGTTGGGCGGTACCGACCTCGGGCGCGGGGCCATGTTCGGCGAGGTGCGCGGCAGCGACGCGCTCGGCGTGCAACTGTTCGATAAGCTGGGCGCGCTCCTCGACGATCTTGCCTTCGTCGATATTGGTGTCGACGCCCGCCTTCTTCGCCGCCGCGAGAACCAGTACGTCGAGCTCACGCTGCGGGCACAGGCCCAGAGTTACCGGGTCTTTCGGCGTGATGTTTGAAATGTTCCAGTGGCTCTTGTCGCGGATTGCGGCGATCGTCGTCTTGGTGGTGCCGATCAGTCGGGAAATCTGGTTATCGGTGACCTCGGGATGGTTGCGGACGATCCATGCGATGCCGTCCGGCTTGTCCTGGCGCAGGCTGACCGGTGTGTAACGCGGGCCCTTGGTCCGACGTTCTTGCTCGGGCTGCTTCTCGAGGACGAGGCGGGCGTTCGGGCTGGCGGCTACGCGGTCGATCTCCGCCTGGGTCAGTTCGCCCGAACGGATCGGATCGCGAGGCGTCAGCTTCGTGGCGGCGGTGTCGTCGGCGATCGCCTGAATTTCCAGGATGTGGAGGCCGCAGAAAATGGCAATCTGCTCGAAGGTCAGCGCTGTGTTATCGACAAGCCAGGCGGCGGTCGCATGCGCCATCAGCGGGGTGGTCGGTGCGGTCATCGGTCGGAACCTTCGGGACTGAAATAAAGAAAGAGCCGCCCCTCGCGGGACGGCTGTGAGAATTTGATGTAGGCGCAGAGCCGCGCGCGATCAAGCGAGGAACGAAACAATGGGATGGCATTTCTGGGCGGAGCATTTCGGTTGATCGCCCGCGACGAAGCGCTGGCGCTCGACGCCGCCGACCCCCTCGCCTTCGCCCGCGCGCGCTTCATCTTGCCGCCGGGCGTGATCTACCTCGACGGCAATTCGCTCGGCGCGCTACCCCGGCGGACGGCCACGCGCGTCACCGACACCGTGACGCGCGAGTGGGGCGAGCGGCTGATCGGCAGTTGGAACGATGCGGGCGCTGGAAACGGTGGCTGGATCGAGGCTCCGGCGCGCGTCGGCGCCAAGATCGCCCGCCTGATCGAAGCACGCGGCGACGAGGTCATCGTGACCGATTCGGTTTCGGTCAACGTCTTCAAGCTTGCCGCCGCCGCGCTCGCCATGAACCCCCGGCGTCGGGTGATCGTCACGGAAAGCGGCAACTTCCCGACCGACGTCTATATGCTCGAAGGGTTGTGCCGCCTGACCGGTGCGACCCTGCGCGTTGCCGCCGACCCTCTCGCGGCACTCGATGACGACACCGCCCTCCTGCTTCTGACGCAAACGCACTACCACTCCGGCGCCGTCCGCGATCTTGCCGCGACGACCGCCGCCGCCCACGCCGCCGGCGCGTTGATGTGCTGGGACCTGAGCCACAGCACCGGGGCGCTCGCCATCGATTTGACCGCCGCGAACGCCGACATGGCGGTGGGTTGCGGCTACAAGTTCCTCAATGGCGGCCCCGGCGCCCCTGCATTTGCCTACGTCGCGCGGCGGCACCACGATGCCCTCGACCAGCCGCTGACCGGGTGGATGGGCCACGCCGCACCGTTCGCGTTCGAGGGCAGCTATCGCCCCGGCGGTGGCATGGCCCGGATGTTGGCAGGCACGCCGGGGATGCTTGGCATGGCGGCGCTGGCGAGCGGCGTGGCGACGTTCGACGGGATCGATATGGCGGCGACGCAAGCTAAATCGACGGCGCTCGGTGACCTGCTGCTCGACCTTGTCGCGGAACGCTGCCCCGGCATTGACGTCGCTTGTCCGCGAACGGCCCGCGGCGCGCAGGTCAGCCTGAGCCACGAACATGCGTATGAAATCTGCCAGGCGCTGATCGAGCGCGGCGTCGTCGGCGACTTCCGCCCGCCCGATGTCGTCCGCTTCGGCCTTCCAGCCCTGTACACCCGGTTCGTCGACGTGTGGGACGCGGTCGACGTGCTGGCGGGAATTGTCGCCCACCAAGCGTGGCGCGCGGCACGCTTCGCGATGCGTCGCGCCGTCACCTGAGCCCCTTGCCGTCCGCTGCCCCGGACCATATCGGGCTTGCCGGATGGGGGTCGGCAGTCATGGTTCAGCCGATAATCGCCGTGTCGATCGCGTCGGGCGTCGTCCTGTTTGTTGCGGCCCCTCTGCTGATCGCGCTGGTCCGGTGGCATCCCGAGCGCGGCACGATCGACCGTCTGACCCCATTCGCGGCGCTGTCATTCGTGCTGTGGACAGCGCTGCTGACATGGGCGCTATTCGGCAAGCGTGACGATAGTGTGATCGCGCATTATGTCGTGCGGCTGCGCGAGCGTCGGCTGCTCTCGCTGATCGTCGGCGGCCTCGTCGTCGTCGGCGCGATCGGCAGCGCGCTGACTTTCCTGCGCTAGTCGACGACGCTCAGCACAATCTTTCCGACATGGTCGCCCGCCTCCATGCGGCGGTGGGCGTCGGCGGCGGCGGCCAGCGCGAAGGTCGCGTCGGTGACGGCGCGGAGTTTACCGCTTGGGAACAGCGGCCAGACTTTCGCTTCCAGCGCTTCGGCGATCGCGGCCTTGAACGCGACAGGACGTGGGCGGAGCATCGATCCGGTCAACGTCAGGCGGCGCATCATCACAAGACCAAAGTTGACCTCGGCAGTCGCGCCACGCTGGAGGGCGATCGACACGTGCCGCCCGTCGTCGGCGAGGCAGGCGAGGTTGCGCGCGATATAATCCCCGCCAACCATGTCGAGGACGACATCGACGCCTTTGCCCCCGGTGATTCCCGCAACCTTGTCAACGAAATCGCTAGCCTTGTATTCGATGGCATGGTCGGCGCCGAGGTCGCGCGCGGCGTCGCATTTGGCGGCGCTCCCGGCGGTGACGATGACCGTCAGTCCGAACGCCTTACCGAGGAGGATGGCCGTCGTACCGATGCCGCTGGTGCCGCCGTGGACGAGGATCGTCTCCCCGGCGACCGCACACCCGCGCTCGAACAGGTTCGACCAAACGGTGAAATAGGTCTCGGGCAGACCGGCGGCGTCGACGAAATCAAGGCTATCGGGGACGGGCAGACACTGGCCGACGGGCGCAACGCAATATTCGGCGTAGCCACCCCCGGCGACCAGAGCGCAGGCGCGGTCGCCAACCTGCCACCGGCCCCCCGCCGTCACAATCTCGCCCGCGACCTCGAGACCCATGATAGTCGGCGCACCCGGAGGCATCGGATAGCGCCCGAGCCGCTGGAGGACATCGGGACGGTTAACCCCGGCGGCATGGACGCGAATCAGCACCTCGCCGGCACCGGCGACGGGCACCGGGCGCGACACCGGCACGAGCACGTCGGGGCCACCCGGCGCTGCGGGATCGATGGCGGTCATGGTGGCGGGGATGGTCATGGCTGCGATATTGACTTGAGCAGCGCCCGGGTCAACGGCGATGGCATGGATGAAGAACTGCCCCGCCCAAAACCCGACGACGTCGTCGCCGCGCTCGTCAAGCAGGACCTCGACCGGTTGTCGGTGGACGAACTCGACGCGCGCATGGTCGCGCTCGAGGCGGAGTTGGCGCGGACCCGGCTCAAGAGCGCGGGGGCAAGCGCGTTTCGCCGCGCGGCGGATGCGCTGTTCAAAACCTAAGCCGCGTTCGCCGCCACCAGCTTCCGCGCCAGACCGTCGCCGCCGCCGAACACAACCCACAACGGCGCCCCTGCTGCCGCGCCGAGGACGGTCAGCGCCGCCAGTCCGCCGCCGAACAGCGCGATCATCGCCGTCGCGCCGCCGACCGCCGCGCGTTCGGTCGTGCTGCGCTCGTCCCATGCATTGCGCCGGATCGCGTCGCCCAGCCGTTGAATCAACGGCCATGCGGCCTTGCCGTCGACCGTCGCGAGGAGCGCCGAGCGCGCCTTGCCAAAGCCGTCTTCAGCATCGTCGCGAATCGCGAGCAACCGCCCGGCCCAGGCCGCCAGCGCGGCGCGCTGTTCGACGCTCGCGCCGTCGGTCAGCTCATGGACTACCTTGTCTTCGATCGTTTCACTCACCGCATGTCTCCTCTGCGCGGCGCTTTATCACGCTTTGGCCGCCCTGTGGGGGTTGTTTGGTACTGACGTTAACGTAAACGGGTGAGAACCCGTGGGGATGAGTGAATGGACTTCGATTTTTCGGACGACGCGAAGGCGCTCCGCGAGCAGGCGCGAAAATTTCTCGACGAACGCAGCGGACCAAAAGTCGCGCGAACGGTGATGGACGGGGGGGATGCGACGCCGTTGTGGCGGGAGGTCGTCGATCTCGGCTGGCCGGCGGCGCGGGTTCCCGAGGCGAATGGCGGGGTCGGCATGTCGTCGGAGGCAGCGTGCGTATTGGCCGAGGAAACGGGTCGCAGCTTGGCTCCGGTACCCTTGATTCAATCGCTGATGGCGACCGAGGCGCTGCTTTTACTTGGCACGGCGGCGCAGCAGGCGCGGTGGCTGCCCGGCATCGCTGACGGCTCGATCATCGCGGTAACCGGATGGGCTGAGGGGGGCGCCGCCTCCCCCGCCGTTGCCCACGCGCGGGTCAGCGGCGACACCATGCGCGGCTCGAAATCCCCCGTCGCCGATGCCGCTGCCGCCCATCTTGCGGTTCTGTCTGCAACCGGCAGTAATGGAACTCAACTCTATCTCGTCGACCTCACCGGCCCCGGCGTTGCAGTCACGCCGGTCGCAACTCTCGACCTTGTCCGGCCCCACAGCGCGCTAACGCTGGCCGACGCCTCTGCCGATCCGTTGGGGACACCGGACGGCTATCACGATTGGCTCGACCGCGCCGCCGTATTGTCGGCGTTCGAGGCGCTCGGCACAGCGACGGCGGCGATGGACATGGCCGTGGCTTATGCCAAGGAGCGCGTCGCGTTCGGCCAGAAAATCGGGCGTTATCAGGGCGTCAAACATAAGTGTGCGGACATGTTCATCAAGCTCGAACTTGCGCGCGGTCATGCCCTCCACGCGGCGTGGGCGATGGAGGCGGGAGCGCCAGAATTGCGGCAGGCGGCAGCGGCAGCGCGCGTTGCCAGCCTCGAGGCGCTGGCGTTCTGCGCCGAAGAGAATGTGCAGATCCATGGCGGCATCGGCTATACGTGGGACAGCGACTGCCAATTTTATTACCGCCGCAACCGCGCGTTGGTCGCGGGGCTGGGCAGCCGGACATTCTGGTCAGAGCGGCTGGTGCGGTCGCTGGAGCAGCGGAACGCGGCGGCGGCGTGACGACAGCCGCTTTGCCTACCCTCGGCTGTCATGCTGGCGCAGGCCGGCCCGAATTGACGTAAATCGATCTGAAGGACTGAACCATGGACTTCAATGATACCCCCGAAGACGCCGTATACCGCGCAAAAGCCTCGGCGTGGCTTGCCGCCAACGCGGGCGAATACCGCAATCCGCCCGCTATCCCGTATTCGCGCGAAGAATTCGTCCGCCGCTCTCGCGCGTGGCAAAAAGCGAAGCACGCCGCCGGCTATACCGGGATCACGTGGCCCATGGCGATGGGCGGTCAGGGCCTGTCGCCGATGCACAGCATCGTTTTCAGCCAGGAGCAGAGCCGCTACCACGTCCCCACCAGCCTGTTCGACATCGGCCTGGGCATGTGCCTGCCGACGGTGTTCACGCACGGTCAGCCCGACGTTGTCGCGCGCTACGTTGCCCCCGCTCTCGCCGGTGACGAAGTGTGGTGTCAGTTATTCTCCGAACCCGCCGCCGGGTCCGACCTTGCCGGCATCCGGACTAAGGCTGTGAAGGACGGCGATGACTGGGTCATCGACGGGCAAAAGGTGTGGACGACCAACGCCCATCTGTCGGACTATGGCATAATCGTTACTCGCACCGACCCATCGGCCCCCAAGCACAAGGGGCTGACGATGTTCATCGTCGATATGCATGGCCCCGGCGTCGAGGCACGCCCCTTGAAGCAGATGAGCGGCGGCAGCGATTTCAACGAGGTGTTCTTCACCGGCGTTCGCGTGTCGGACAGCCATCGCCTGGGCGCGGTCGGGGACGGGTGGAAGGTTGCGTTGACGACACTGATGCACGAACGCCTCGCGGTCGGCGGCAAGCCGAGCCACGCGCCGGGGTACGCGACGCTGATGGCGCTCGCCGCCACCATCGACACCGACACCGGCCCGGCGATGGCGCAGCGTGACGTGCGGCAACGGATCGCGGCGAGCTATATCGCCGACGAAGGCATCAAGCTGACCCAGATGCGCGCGCTGTCGGCGCTGGCGAAGGGGCAGGTGCCTGGCCCCGAGCAGTCGATCAGCAAGGTCGTCGTCGCCAAGACGATGCAGGACATGGCAGCCTTTGCCATGGACCTGAACGAGGCGGGCGGCTTCGTCACCACCGGGGCCGACCCCGACCTCGCGCGGCTGCAGGGCAGCTACATGGCATCGGCGGGGCTGCGGATCGCCGGCGGAACTGACGAAATCCTGCGGAACATCATCGCCGAGCGCGTCCTCGGTCTCCCCGGCGACCTCCGCCCCGACAAGGACCTGCCGTTCAACGCGAGCGTCGCTGCGTAACCAAGGTCAGGCCACGAACACCGCCGCGCCGTTGAGGAGCGGCGGCGACGTGGCAATGCCTGCTTGGAAACGGATGGCGCTGCCGCTACCACAATGGCATGGATGCACACGGACGGCAGGCGTGAGTGAAGGCGTCGGCGACCGGCTGCACGCCGCGCGTTGGCCCATGCCGGGACCGATCCGTTCGTCAGCGTCGTCAGTGCGACGCGGATCGCAGTGGCAATCACCGACCCGCGCCAGCCCAACAACCCGATCGTTTTCGTCAACGACGCCTTCTGCCGCCTGACCGGCTATACGTCGGCGGAGGCGGTCGGACGCAATTGCCGCTTTCTGCAGGGGATCGACACCGATCCGACCGTCACCACCGCGATTCGCGCGGCGATCGCCGCCGGGCAACCGATCGAAATCGACCTGCTGAATTACCGCCGGGATGGCTCGCCGTTCTGGAACCGTTTGGCCATCGCACCGGTGTTCGACGCGGCAAGTGCGGTAACCTATTTCTTCGCCAGCCAAACCGACGTCACCACCGAGCGCGCGCAAACGGCGGCACTGACGAGGGACAAGGCCACGCTGACTGCCGAGGTCGCCGACCGGTCCCGCGCCCAGAGCGCTAGCGAAGAGCGTCTGCGCTTCGCAACTGAGGCGGCGGCGATCGGGGTGTGGGAGATCAGCCTGCCGAACCTGACACTAACGGCGACTGCAACGCTGGGCGCGATCTACGGCCTCGCGCCAGAGACAATTCCGACGGTCGCGACGATCCGCGCCGCCGCCCACCCCGACGACGCGCCGCGCGTGTTCGACCTGTTCGATCGCACCGCTCGCGGCGAAAGTGGCGCGACCTATCATTCGATCTACCGCATTGTGCGCGCCGATGGTGTCATTGGCTGGGTCGAGGCGCGCGGCGAACTCGTCCGCGACGACGACGGTGTGCCGCGCAAGATCATCGGCGTGTCGCAGGATGTCAGCGCGCGGCGTGAAGCCGATGCGCGGCTCGAACTCAACGAGGAATCGCTGCGGCTGGCGACCGAAGCGGCGGGCGTCGGAACGTGGGACCTGACGCTCGCGACTGACACCCTGACGTGGTCCGACCGAACACGCGCGATGTTCGGCATCTCCCCCGGCGTGCCGGTCAGCATGGTCGACTTCTACGCCGGGCTTCACCCTGACGATCTCGCCGCGACGACGGCCGCCTTTGCCGCCGCGCTCGATCCCGCCGTCCGCGCGATCTATGACGTCGAAAATCGCGTGATCGGCAAGGAGGACGGCGTCATCCGCTGGGTCGCGGCGCGCGGTAAGGGGCTGTTCGAGGGCGATGTCTGCATCCGCGCGATCGGGTCGGTCATCGACATCACCCCGCGCCGCCGCATCGGCGAGCGCCAGGAACTGCTCCTTGAACTGACCGACGCAGTGCGCTTGCTGGCGGATCCCGAAGCGATCAAACGCACCGCGATGCGGGCGCTCGGCCCGCCATTGATGGTCAACCGTGTCGGCTACTGCACGGTCGCCGACGACGAGTCGGTGGTGACCCTCGAAAGCGGCTATGTCAGTGACGCGGCTCCGCTCAAGGGTGTCTACCCGCTCGAAGCCTTCGGCCCCGCAGCCGTCGCACTCAATCGTGCGGGCAAAACCGTCATCGTCGAGGACACGGCCACCGACCAGCGGGTTATTCCCGTTACGTGGGCGGCGATCGCCACCCGCGCCTTCGTTTCGGTGCCGCTGGTCCGCGACGGCCGCTTCCGGGCGAGTCTGTACGTCCTGCGCAACGATCCCGGTCCATGGCCGGGTGACGATATCGCGCTGCTCGAGGAAGTGGCCGCGCGCACGTGGGAGGCGGTCGAGCGCGCCCGGGCGGAGAACGACCTCGAGGCAAGCGAAGCGCGGATGCGCGCGGTGATCGAGGCGGCCCCCGTCGGCCTCGTCTTCGCGCGGGCGGGCGACGGGGCGATCACCGGCGGCAACCGTTATGTCGAGCAGTTGCTCCGCCACCCGGTGCTGCCCTCGCCCGACATCGAACATTACGCCGATTACGTCAGCTTTCACAGCGACGGCCGCCAAGTCGAAGGTCACGAATATCCGCTTGCCCGTGCCCTCACCGGCGAAGAGCGGCCCGAGCTGGAGGTGCTCTACCGCCGCGGCGACGAAACCGAGGCGTATCTCCGCTTCGTCGCCGCGCCGGTTCGCGGAGCCGACGGCGCGATAGCGGGCGGGGTCGTCGCCTCGATCGACATCGACCGTGAGCGGCGCGCCGAAATGGCGCTGCGCGACCTGAACGCGACGCTCGAACGCCGCGTCGAGGGGCGCACCGCCGATCTGGTGGCCGCGCAGGAGGCGCTGCGCCAGGTGCATAAGATGGAGGCGGTCGGCCAGCTTACCGGCGGCATCGCGCATGATTTCAATAATATGCTGGCAATCGTTCTCGGCTCGCTCGACCTGCTCGGGCGACGACTGGGCGATGATGGCGTTCGCGCACGCCGTTACGTCGACGCGGCCACCGACGGCGCGCGGCGGGCGGCCACGCTGACGCAGCGCCTGCTCGCTTTCTCGCGCCAGCAACCGCTCCAGCCCGAGCCGAGCAACATCAATCGGCTCGTGACTGGCATGTCGGATCTGCTGCGCGGGTCGCTGGGGGCCGGCATTCAGCTTGAAACCGTTCTTGCGGGCGGCCTGTGGCCCGTCAATATCGACCCGAACCAGCTCGAGAACGTCATCCTTAACCTCGGCATCAATGCCCGCGACGCGATGAACGGCGAGGGTAAGGTGACGATCGAAACGCATAATTGTGAACTCGACGATCGCTATGTCACCGCTGAAATAGGCGTCGCGGCCGGTCAGTATGTCATGGTCGCGGTCACCGATGAAGGCAGCGGGATGCCCGCCGACGTGATCGCCAAGGCGTTCGACCCGTTCTTCACGACCAAGCCTACCGGCCAGGGCACCGGCCTCGGGCTGAGCCAGGTTTACGGCTTCGTCAAACAGTCCGGCGGCCATGTGAAGCTGTATTCGGAGATCGGCGTCGGGACGACCGTCAAGCTCTATCTGCCGCGTTGGTTCGGTGCGGCCATCCCCGTCGTGGACACGTTGGCCGATACCGTAGTCAGGGGAGATGCCGAGCTGATCCTTGTCGTCGACGACGAAGCCGCCGTTCGCGCCGTGGCGGTCGATAGCCTGCGCGAACTTGGCTACCACGTCATCGAGGCTGATGGGGCAGCCAGCGCGTTGCGCTTGCTGGCGAACAACCCCGACGTCGCCCTGTTGTTCACCGACATCGTCATGCCCGAAACAAACGGCGCCCGCCTTGCCGATGCGGCGCGCGCATTACGCCCGGGGCTGAAGGTCCTGTTCACAACCGGTTACACGCGCAACGCCGTGGTCCATAACGGCGTCGTCGACGCCGGCGTCGAACTGATTGGCAAGCCGTTCACCTTCGAAGCCCTTGCGGCCAAGGTGCGGGGCGTTCTGGATAGGGGGTAGGTCAAACGAATTGGCGAGACGTTCGCTTATTATGCGCCGGTAATCCGGTGCAGCGCGGCCACCAGCGCATCGACCTCGGCGATCGTCGAATAATGTGCAAGCCCCACGCGGATCAGTCCGCCGTGGGCCGTCAGGCCGAGGCGGGCGATGACCTCGACCGCATAAAAATGTCCCGACCACACAAAGATATTGTCGGCGGCGAGCGCCGCGGCAACGTCGTCGGGCGCGTGGCCCGCCAGGGTAAAGCCGAACGTGGGCACCCGCCCCGCCATCGTCGGCGGCCCGTACAGCGTCAGGCCAGCGATGGTTCCGAGCCCCGTGAGCAGCGCCGTGCCAAGATCATGCTCATATGCCGCACACGCGGTGAGCGCCGCGCGCAGCCGCCCGCGCCGGTCGTTGCTCCGGCACCCCACCGCGCCGCCCAGCCAGTCAAGATAGGCGATCGTGCCGTCGACACCCGTCTGCCCCTCGAACGACGGCGTCCCGGTTTCGAAGGTCGCCGCTGCCGGCGTATTCTTCGCCGGGCGAACCTTGTACGCGGCAACACCGTCGAGCACCCCGGCCCGCGCCCACAGCACCCCCATGTGCGGCCCAAAGAATTTGTACGGCGAACACACGAGCAGGTCGGCCCCCAAGGCGACGACATCGACCGCGACGTGCGGTACCGCCTGAACGGCATCGACGAACACCAGGGCGTTGCTGTGCGCGCGCACCATCGCGACGATCGCAGCGACGTCGTTCAGCGTTCCGATCGCATTACTTGCCAGCCC
The DNA here is from genome assembly GCA_025362895.1 of Sphingomonadaceae bacterium. Taxonomy (GTDB): domain Bacteria; phylum Pseudomonadota; class Alphaproteobacteria; order Sphingomonadales; family Sphingomonadaceae; genus Polymorphobacter_B. Next base: position 12,299 of record JANYFA010000059.1, read on the forward strand.
GACCGTGACCAGCCGCGTCCGCGCGGTGAGCACGTCGGGAAGCGCGGCGATGTCGAGCATTCCCGTCGCCGGATCGAAGTCGAGCCAGCGCACCGTCATCCCCCGGTCGGCGGCGACGCGAAGCCACGGTGCGACATTGGCGTCGTGGTCGAGCCGCGTCACGACCAGTTCGTCGCCCGCCACCCAGTTCGCCGCCAGCGCACGTGACACGGCGAGCGTCAGCGACGTCATGTTAGGCCCAAAGGCGATCTCGTCCGGCTCCGCGCCGATCAGATCTGCCATCGCCGCATGCGCCGCCTCGCTTGCCGCATCTGTCGCGACGGAACTGGCAAACCCCCCGCCTGAATTTGCTGTTCCGCCGCGCAGATGCCCCGCCATGGCCTCGATCGCCGCGTCGCACGCCTGCGTTCCGCCAGGCGCGTCAAAATAAATGCGGCGGCGACCGCCATCGGTCACGGCCAGCGCAGGAAAGCGCGCGCGAACGGCGTCGATGGGGAAGGTCAATTAACGCGCCGGGCGGTAATGATGGTATCGACCTCGTCGGTTCGGGGATTGATAAAATCGAGCCGCGTTCGCCCGTCCGGCAGGGTCGTCACGATCGCCGGGACTGAGCTGTTGGTTAGCGTCCACCCCGGCGGCAGAACAACGGCGTTCATCGGTCGCCCGAAGCTGCGATGCCAGACAAGCTCGTCGCCCTGCAGCCCATAGCGATCCGCGTCGGTGTAGGTCTCGGCAATCCGCAGGCGACGGCTTGCCCCGTCGGCAACGGGCGCAAAGCGAAAGACAATCGCATCAGTCGTATCGGTGAGTCCGTCCGCATGGGGTTCGAGGGCGCGGATCGCCGCCGTCCCCCGGATCGCTTCGGCAGGAAGCAAGGCACCGGTGTCGAGGTCGGTGGCGCTCGGGTTGGACGCCGTGCTGCCGGCGCGGACGATATTGACGTACGCCGCGACCCCAGGAGTCGTTTCCGTATAATCGTGGGTCAGTGCGAAGCTATGCGTGTCGGGCGAGTTCAAATAATAGACGATTTCACGAGCCTGCGCGGCCCGCTCGCTCAACAACTTGGCGACCGCCGATGTGGTCATCGAGCGTATTAAGCCAGGGACCGCGCGCACAACGAGCGGTGCTGCGACGGGGCTGGTATTCCAGAATGATACCGCGACGCGCCCATCGGCCTGCTCGAGGACCTGCGACGGCACATTGACTGCCGTCAGCCGATACCCCGGCGGCAGAATGACAGCGTTGCGCGTGATCCCGAGCGAACGGTCGAAGATGATGCCCCCGCCATCCGTCCGATAGCTCGCCGCATCCTCATACGTTTTGTCGATCACCAGTCGCGCGCCGCCACCGGCGGGGACGGGATGCGCGAGGCTAACGGCGATGAAGCGATTGCCGGGCTTCGCTCCCTCGACTCCCGCCTCCGCCGCGACGCTGCCGTCGACCTCGGCAAAAGCGAGCGGCTTACCCGTGGCGGCATCGGTCACGTGCTCGTCGCGCGCAATACTGCCGGGGCGGACCGGGTTAAAATACGTCGTCGCACCGGGTGTCGTCGCGGTGATCCAATATCGGATACGAAAACTGTGCGACGCGGGCGCGAGCAGCTCGTAGCGCGTGTACGCCCCGGCCTCGGTCTGCAGTCCGGCGGCACACGCGGCCGACGACCCCAGCGCCGCGCTGACGACCAGCGAAAGAAGCTGCCCGTGCATCGTCACTTCGCGTCGGCATAGGTCCGGATCAGACGGAACAGGTAATCACGCCCGTCGAGGACCGACTTCACGCGGATTCGTTCGTTCAGACCGTGGATGTTGCCGCTGTCGGCGTCGTAGAAGATACCGGGGACGCCGTAGGATGGGATACCGGCAGCGGCGAGATAGATCGAATCGCTCGCGCCGGTCGACATGACCGGGATCAGTGGCACACCCGGGTACATTACAGCACCAAGTCGTTCGGCCGGACCAAGCACCGCCGGATCGAGCGGGGCGGGCGACGACGGCGGTCCCCGACGCGACTTGCTCGTCACACTAATCGCTGGATTGGCAATCACTTCGGCGAGCCGGTCGCGTGTTCCGGCAATGGTGTCGCCGGGAAAGATGCGGCAATTGATGTTCGCCTGCGCGTGCTGCGGCAGCGCATTTTCGGCGTGGCCCGCCTCGAGCAGGGTCGCAACGCACGTTGTTCGCAGCGTCGAATTGAACAACGGGTCGCGCGCCAGCATCGTTTCGGCGGAGGCGTCGGTGGGGTTGGCCGCGATCGCCGCCATGGCCCCGCCAACCGGTGGCGGCGCGATCTTGGCCATGCGCGTCCAGAACGCCCCCGTCGTCGGGTCAACCTTCACCGGGAAATGATAAGCGGCGATTTTGGTTAGCGCGGCGGCGAGTTCGTTGATCGCGTTGTCGGGTCGCGGCATCGACGAGTGGCCACCAGGGTTCTTCGCCTCGAGCGTATAGTTCTGCGACGTCTTCTCGCTGACCTGAATTGCGAGGAGCAGCGGCTTGCCACCGGGTCCCAGCCGCCCGCCCCCGCCTTCGTTTAGGGCAAACCCGGCATCGATTAGGCCGCGTTCGTGCGTCGCGAGATATTCGGCGCCGTTGAAAACCCCCGTCGTCTCCTCGCCGCACGTCAGCGCCAGCTTGAGCGTCCGCCGCATCCGCGGTTCGGCGTGAAGGCGCGCCATGGCGTCGACGAAGATCGACGCCATCGCCTTGTCGTCAGACGCGCCGCGCGCATAGAAATAACCGTTCTCCTCGATCAGCGTAAATGGATCGCGGGTCCAGTCTGATGCTTTCGCCTCGACAACGTCGAGGTGCGCGAGGAGA
>JANYFA010000060.1 GCA_025362895.1 Sphingomonadaceae bacterium
CGGGCCTTTTCGTCCTCGTTGCGGAATACCAGCCGGCCCTGAAACTGCCCGCCGACGCAGCGCAGCGCCGCCGCCGCGAGGACGCCTTCGGGCGCGCCGCCGCTGCCGAGGTAGATGTCGATGCCGGTGTCGGGGTTGGTCGTGGCGATGACGCCGGCAACGTCGCCGTCGCCAATCAGCATGATGCCGCAGCCGATGCCGCGCAGCTCCTTGATCAGCGCCTCGTGGCGGGGGCGATCGAGGACGCACGCAGTGATCTCCGCCGGGGTCACGCCCTTCGCCGCCGCCAGCGCCGTGACATTGGCGGTCACCGACTTCGCCAGGTCGATGATGCCCTCGGCATAGCCCGGCCCGATTGCGATCTTGTCCATATAGACGTCGGGGGCGTTGAGCAGTCCGCCTTCCTCGGCGATCGCCAGCACGGCAAGCGCGTTCGGCCCGGCCTTCGCGGCGATCGTCGTCCCTTCGAGCGGGTCGAGCGCGATATCGATCTTCGGCCCCGTGCCTTGTGCCCGCCCCACCTTCTCGCCGATAAACAGCATGGGCGCTTCGTCGCGCTCGCCTTCGCCGATGACGATCGTTCCGTCGAAGTCGAGCTCGTTCAACGCATCGCGCATCGCCTCGACGGCGGCGGCATCGGCGGCGTGTTCATCGCCGCGCCCGACCTGCGCGCGGCATGCGATCGCCGCCTTTTCGGTCACCCGGACCATTTCGAGCACGAGGACGCGGTCCAGGGTGGAACTGGCGGGGGTGGAACTGGCGGGGGTCGAACTGGCGGGGGTCGAACTAGATGGCATGATGGCTCCTGGAGCAGTGCCGGGGCTGGGTAGCCGAAAGGCGGTGTCGGGGAAAGGCGAACCGGCGGGCGGAAGGTGACACAAGCTCACCCGAGGACCCGCTTTTTCACCCGTAATCGAGAATATGCATCATCACCGGCGGCGCGGTGACACTTGCCGAAGTCGCCATCCGGGCAAGCGCGGCAGCGACGGCGGATTGACGGACGGCGTGGGTGACCATGACGACGTAAACATCGGCGGCGCCGGTGGTTTCACTGTTACCGCCGCCAGCAGCGGGGCTGCGCTGGATCAGGCTTTCGATCGAGACCCCCGCGTCGCGAAGGGTCGCGGTCAGTTCGGCAAGGACACCGGGGCGATCGACGACCGTCAGGCGGAGATAGCAGCGCCCGGTCGCCGCCGCCGCGTCGGCCACCCCCAGCGCCGCCAGCCGCGCGGTCGGCATCGCAAACGCCGGTCCGACTTCACCGCGCGCAACGTCGATCAGATCGGCGACGACCGCGCTCGCCGTCGGTCCCGCTCCCGCGCCCGCGCCCGAAAAGAACAGCCGCCCGGCAAAATCGCCCTCGGCAACGACAGCGTTGAGCGCGCCGTCGACATGCGCCAGCGGATGCGCGAGCGGCACGAGGCATGGGTGGACCCGCTGGAACAACGTGCCGTCGATTTCCTCGGCGAGCGCGACCAGCTTGATGCGGAAGCCGAGTGTCGCGGCATGGGCGAGATCGACGGCGGCGACCGCACGAATGCCCTGCACCGCGACGCTCGCGAAGTCGATCCGCGCGCCGAACGCGATCCCCGCGAGGATGCTCAACTTGTGCGCGGCGTCGATGCCATCGACATCGAACGACGGATCGGCCTCAGCGAACCCCTTGGCTTGCGCGTCGGCGAGGACGGCGGTGAACGACAGGTCCTCGGCCTCCATCCGCGTCAGGATGTAATTGCAGGTTCCATTGAGGATGCCGTAGACGCGCAAGATGCGGTTCGCCGCCGCGCCGTCACGCAGCGCCTTGATGACCGGGATGCCGCCAGCGACCGCCGCCTCATACTTGAGCGCAACCCCCTTCGCCTCCGCCAGCGCGGCGAGGTCGAGGCCGTGGTGGGCAAGCATCGCTTTGTTCGCGGTAACGAACGCCTTGCCGCGTTCGAGCGTCGCCCGCGCCAGTACGAGCGCCGGGCCGTCGCTGCCGCCGATCATCTCGACGACGACATCGACATCGTCGCGCGCGCTCAGTTGAGTCGCGTCGTCGACCCACGCCGCACGGCTGAGATCGACCCCCCGGTCGCGCCCGCGGTCGCGCGCCGACACGGCGGTGACGACAATCGCGCGGTCGGCGCGCCGCTCGATGAGGCCGGCGTTCGCCTCGAGGAGAGCAACGACCCCGGCGCCGACCGTCCCGAGGCCCGCCAGGCCGACGCGCAAGGGGGCGGTCATCGGCGTTGTCCGGCGGCGTAACTTGTCATTGTTGACACGCGAACGCTGGAGCCGGTGGGAGGAATATCACACCAACCGCCATGGCTGTCGGGCGGCCGGCGAGCGAAGAAAAAGTGTGGGCCAGGTCCATCACATCCGACTAGCGAGCGATGGACGTGTAGGACAGGATTTTATTATGATCTTGGGCTTATGTCCGGCGACCGATTCCGAGACCCTCACCCCGCCCGCTTGACCCCCGCGTTCACCCCCATCGCCGCGAGGTACTTTCGCACTCCGCGCGCGGCTTGCCGAATGCGGTGTTCATTTTCGACCAGCGCGATACGGACGAAGCCTTCGCCTTCCTCCCCGAAGCCGGTGCCGGGGGCGACGGCAAGCTGGGCGTGGGTGATGAGCTGCTTCGAAAATTCGACCGATCCGAGGTGGCGGAGCGCAGGCGGGATCGGAGTCCACGCGAACATGCTCGCGCGGGGAACCGGGATTTCCCACCCGGCGCGCCCGAAGCTTTCGATCAAAACGTCGCGGCGGGCCTTGTACAGTGCGCGGGTCGCCGCGATGCCGTCCTGCGGGCCGTTCAGCGCCGCGACCGCCGCCGCCTGGATCGGGGTGAAGGCGCCGTAATCGAGGTATGACTTAACCCGCGTCAGCGCGGCGATAAGTTGGCGGTTGCCGACCGCAAAACCGATCCGCCAACCCGCCATCGAATAGGTTTTCGACATCGAGGTGAATTCGATCGCGACGTCCTTGGCCCCCGGCACCTGGAGGATCGACGGTGTCGGCACCCCGTCGAAATAGATTTCGGCATAAGCGAGGTCGCTGATGACCCAGATGCCGTGGGCCTTCGCAAAGGCGACGACCTGCTCGTAGAAGGCGAGGTCGACCGTCTCGGCGGTCGGGTTCGACGGATAGCCCATGACCAGCACCGTCGGGCGCGGGACGGTGTAACGCATCGCGTGTTCAAGTTTTTCGAAGAAGTCGGGGCCGGGCGACGCCGGGATCGAGCGGATCGTGCACCCCGCGATGATGAAGCCGAACATGTGAATCGGGTACGACGGGTTCGGCGCAAGGATGACGTCGCCCGGCGCGGTAATCGCCTGGGCAAGGTTGGCGAGCCCCTCCTTCGACCCCAGCGTGACGACCACCTCGGCTTCGGGATCGACCTCGACGCCGAAGCGCCGCGCGTAATACGCGGCTTGCGCCTTGCGAAGGCCGGGGATGCCCTTCGACGCCGAATAGCCATGAGCATCCGGCTTCGCCGCGACTTCGGCGAGCTTGGCGATGACGTGCGGCGGCGGCGGCTGATCGGGGTTGCCCATGCCAAGGTCGACGATGTCCTCACCGCGCGCGCGCGCAGCTGCCTTCATCGCATTGACTTCGGCGAAGACATACGGCGGCAGGCGGCGGATACGGTAGAAGTCGTCGGTCATTGGCTGGCCCTCTGGTTGGGGCTCGGCCCGGACCGGGCAGTGGGGCCCGGCCGGAGCCGGGCCCCCGCACGATTACATTGGCTTCGCGGCGTCCGCCGGTGCCATGGCAGGCTTGGTCTCAGGATTGTTCGGCTTCTTCATCATGTGCTTGTGATGCTTCATCATGTGCTTGTGCATCATCATGTGCTTGTCCATCATCATGTGGTCGGCGGGCATCGCCTTGGCATTGTCGCTGGCGCGGTCGCCGACGCCGCCGGTTTTCATCGCCGCTTCCGCCGACATTGCATAACGCTCGGTCGTCATCGACTGGTCGCACGAATCACGAACCGTGGCCGAACACTTGGGCAGCGAGCCACCGGCCATCGGCGCGGCAGCGGCCATCTGGGCGGTGGCGGGGACCGCGACGGCGAGGGCACCGACCGCAAACATCGTCTTCAACATGACTATTGCTCCCTTTGCTGCCGGCGTCTGATGACCGGCCTAGATCTTCTATAGACGCGCGAATTCGCCGCGCAAAGCCTTGGCACATCGCGCGCGGTTCTGGACGACGACCCACGCGCGGTCCAAAGACGATAACGACCGGGAGACAGTGATGACCGAGCCGACGACCGAACCGCACGATCCGCTCAACCTCGCCCGGTGGCAGGACGTGATGACGCGCAGCCAGGCGATGATGGCCGACTTCGCCGCCAAGCGCGCCGACACGCCGTTCGCCGAGATGGCCGACGATCCGCTCGGCGTGGCGGCGATCTGGAGCACGATGGCCCGGGCCGCTGCTGCCGATCCCGCGCGGATGATCGCGACCGGGGTCAAGTTCGCGACCGACGCGATGGCACTGTGGCAGTCGTTCCTGCCCGGCGCCACCGCCACCCCTGCTGCCGTCACCGACAAGCGGTTCGCGTCGGCGGCGTGGAGCGCAACCCCGGCGTTTGATCTGCTCCGCCAAACGTATCTGCTCGCCTCGGCAACTATCGTGAAGGCGACCGCCGACCTCGATGGCCTCGACCCCGCCGCCAAAGTCAAGGCGGTGTTTCACATGCGGCAGCTGGTCGAGGCGCTCAGCCCGGCGAACTTCCCGCTGACCAACCCCGAGGTTCTCGCCGCGACGCGCGACACCAACGGTGCGAACCTGCTCAAGGGGCTGGAGTTCATGCTCGGCGACCTCGATCGCGGGGCAATGCGGATGACCGACGAAAGCGCCTTCGCGGTCGGGCGCGACGTCGCCGCGACGCCCGGGAAGGTCGTGTTCGAGAATCGACTGTTCCAGCTGATCCAATATGCGCCGACCACCGACACCGTGTCCGCCACGCCGATCGTCATCTTCCCGCCGTGGATCAACAAGTTCTACATTCTCGACCTGACGGCGGAAAAGAGCTTCATCCGCTGGTCGGTCGCCGCCGGCCTGACCGTTTTCGTCGTCAGCTGGAAGAATGCCGATGCGACCCTCGCCGACGCGACGCTCGACACTTATGTCGCGGAGGGCGAGCTCACCGCGATCGCAAAGGTCCTCGCGCTGACCGGGGCGGAGAGCACCCATGTCATCGGCTATTGCGTCGCGGGGACGGTGCTCGCGGCGGCACTGGCGCTGCTCGAGGCGAAGGGCGAGGCGCACCGCGTCGCGTCGGCGACCTTCTTCACCGCGCAGGTCGACTTCACCGAGGCGGGCGACCTCAAGGTCTTCACCGACAACGATGCGATCCGAATGTTCGAGAAGAACAGCGCGACCTCGGGCGTGACCGACGGGCGGACGCTGGCGGCTGCGTTCAACAGCCTTCGCCCAAGCGATCTGATCTGGGGCTATGTCGTCAATAATTACCTGCTGGGGAAAGACTATTTCCCCTTCGACCTGCTTTACTGGAACTCGGATGCGACCAACGTCCCCGCGCGCTGGCACCTGAGCTATCTGCGCGACATGTACCGCGACAACCTGCTCGCCACGCCGGGCGGCATCACCGTCGCCGGGGAGCCGATCGACCTGCGAACGGTGAAGACGCCGACGTACATCCAGTCGGGCCGCGACGACCACATCGCCCCGGCGAAGTCGGTGTACAAAATGACGCAGATTTTTACCGGGCCGATCCGCTACATCCTCGCCGGGTCGGGCCATATCGCCGGGGTCGTCAACCCGCCATCGATGAAGAAATACCAGTATTGGACGAGCGACACCCTGCCCCCGACCCTCGCCGAATTTCAGGCGATCGCGGTCGAGACGAAGGGCAGCTGGTGGCCCGACTGGCTGGCGTGGCTGACGCCGCGTTCGGGGGAGCAGGTGCCCGCGCGGTATCCGGCGAACGCTATCGAGGATGCGCCGGGCAGGTACGTGAAGGAGCGGATTTGAGGGTGATCAAGTCTTTGGTCGTCGGCACGGCACTGATCGCGGCAACGACACTCCAGGCCCAGATGGCAATGCCCGCGCCGTCGGGATCGTCCCCCGCCGTGGCCCCGCCACACAACGATATGGCGGGGATGCCGGGCATGGCCGGAATGGCGGGCATGGACATGATGTCCATGCCCGCCGCTTTCGGCCCCTATCCGATGAACCGCGAGGCATCGGGGACGAGCTGGCAACCCGACGCCTCGCCGCATCAGGCGATCCACATCATGACCGGCGACTGGGCGGTGATGATTCACGGGCTGCTCACCGGCGTGTACGATACGCAAAGCGGTCCGCGCGGCGGTACCAAGGCGTTTGCCGCCGGGATGGTCATGGGCATGGCGTCGCGCGATGTCGGCGACCGTGGCCGCCTCCAGTTCCGCGCCATGCTGTCGCCCGACCCGTTCATGGGGGCCAGCGGCTATCCCTTGCTTCTCGCCACCGGCGAGACGGCGGATGGCAAGACCCCGCTGGTCGACCGGCAGCACCCGCACGACCTGTTCATGGAATTGAGCGCGAGCTACAGCCACCGCCTGTCCGATCACGCCAGCGCGTTCGTCTACGTCGGGCTGCCGGGCGAACCGGCGTTCGGGCCACCCGCGTTCATGCACCGCCAATCGATCATGGACTCGCCCGAAGCGCCGATCAGCCACCACTGGGTCGATTCGATGCACATTACCGAAGGCGTCGTCACCGGCGGGTTGACCGTCGGCGCGGTCAAGGTCGAGGCATCGGGCTACAAGGGCCGCGAACCCGACCAGAACCGCTATGACATCGAAACGCCAAAGCTCGACTCGGTGGCGATCCGGGCCAGCGTCAACCCGACGCCGCGCCTGTCGCTTCAGGTCAGCTGGGCGCGGCAGGTGTCGCCGGAACAGCTCAACCACGACGTCAACGAGCGCCGTTGGTCGGCGAGCGCGATCTACACGGTGCCGATCGGCGCGACCGGCTTTTGGTCGACGACGGCGATCTGGGCCCAGCGCCGGGCGTTCGGCGGGGTCGAGAAGCACGGCCCGGCGCTCGACGCCTGGGTGCTCGAAAGCGCGGTCCATCCCGACGAAGGCTGGACGGTCTATGGCCGCGCGGAACAGGTCGACAACGACGAGCTGCTCGCCGCACCCGCCGGGCATACGGGGAGGACCTTAACCGCCGGCAAGGTTGAGCTTGGCGCGATTCGCGACTTCCGTATCGCCCCCCACCTCAAGTTCGGCGTCGGATCGCAAGTCGCGCGCAACTTCGTCGGGCGTGATCTGGCGGCAACCTATCGCGGTGACCGATGGGGAGCGATGGGGTTTGTCAGGTTGAAGATCGACTGAGAGCGCTCAAGCACAGGCCAAGCCGATACTGACGCCGGATGAGTTCGGCAAGCGGAGGCTCACCGCCCGGCCGGCCGTGGGGCACGCGAGTCAGCGTTTAGCGCCGTGGCCCCATTCCCGGCATGACCGGCGGTGGCGGGCGACTGCGATCGCGGCGGGGCAGCTGCGCCTGATAGGCGATCGCGCAATGTTCAGTGCAATACGGAAAGCTCGCCTGCGCCGCCTTGCCGCAAAAATGGAAATCTTTGTCGCCCGGGTGGCCGATCGGCCATTTGCAGACCTTTTCCGACAGGTCGAGGAGCGTCGTCCGCGCGGGCTTGACCGGAGCGACGGCCCGCGATGGACGCTTGGGCGAGACCTTCGGCGCGGTGACCGCCGCCATCACGCCTTCCGCCGCCGGGACGACGGCGTGGACCGCTGCGCTAACCGCTTCGGTCACCTTGACCGGCGACGGACGCGCTTCGAGACCGAGGCGATGCGCCTTGCCGATGACCGCGTTGCGGCTGACGCCTTCGCCAAGCGCCTCGGCGATCTGGCTCGCGGTCATGCCCGCATCCCAGTGCGCTCTGAGCATTTCGATCCGGTCGTCGGTCCACGACATGGGGCGGGAATCCTGTCTGGCCTTGCGGCTGAAGGGGAGCAGCGGCTAAGGCAAGCCATGCTCGAGAAAACGGTCCTGTCTGGAATCGCCCGCGAACCCGGTGAAGTCGTCATCCCCGGGGTCAACTGGCAAGGCCTGCAGACCCTCTACTTGAAGGAGGTACGCCGCTTTTTCAAGGTCCAGCTCCAGACGGTCTGGGCCCCGGCAATTACCACCTTGATGTTCCTCGCGATTTTCGCCCTTGCCCTGGGCCGCGCGCAGACGACGGTGATGGGCGTTCCCTACCCCAATTTTCTCGGGCCGGGGCTCATCGTCATGGGGATGATCCAGAACAGCTTTGCCAATACGTCGTCGTCGCTTCTGATCGGCAAGATCCAGGGGACGATCGTCGATGTCCTGATGCCGCCACTGTCGTCCGGCGAACTCCTCGTCGCGTGGGTCGGCGGGGCGGTGACGCGGGCGTGGCTGGTCGGGGTCGCGGTCTATCTCGTCATGCTGATCGCACCGGGCATCGACGTGCCGATCGCCCATATCGGCGTGGTGCTCTATTTCGGCACGATGGGGGCGGTGATGCTCGGCCTGCTCGGCATCCTCACCGGCATCTGGGCCGACAAGTTCGACCATGCAGCGGCGGTGACCAATTTCATCGTCCAGCCGCTCACGTTGCTATCGGGAACCTTCTACGCGATCGACCGGGTGTCGCCCGCGATGAGATTGCTCAGCCACGCCAACCCGTTCTTTTACATCATCGACGGGTTTCGCTACGGCTTCCTCGGAGTCGCCGACGGGCTGGCGGGCCAGGGTGCGGTCGTGATCGCGGTGATCGACGTCGCGCTATGGGCCTTATGCTTCCGCCTGTTGCGGAGCGGGTGGCGTCTGAAGCCGTAGCGGGCTTTTTACGCCGCTACCGTAGTCGCGGGCACGGCGGAGCCTGTCCGCGCGTCGCCGACGGCGCGTCATTAGGCACCGGGGCGAGGACGAAGAAACCCGGCGTGCCGTTCAGGGCCAGGCGAACCGCAGTCCGAAGGCGTAATTCGCGCGCGGCGACGGCACCATCGACGGCGGCAGCCACGGTGGCAGGGCAGACGGTGGTGAGGGTTCCCGTCAGCCGGAGCGTGCCGCCGACCTGAACGACGCTCGCCGTCAGCCGCGCTACCTCGCCGGTCGCGTCGGCGAGCGTGGCGTCGTGGATTTCGACCGTGCCACCCGCGGCCCAGCCCCCGAAATCGCGCAGCCGCGCCGTCGCGGTAACCCCGGCGTCGAGCGCGAAGGTGAGCGGTGCGCCGCTGCCGAAGCGTACTCCCGTCCCGCTCAGCACGACCTGCGCCTGCTGCGGCGGCGTTGCCGACCACGCCTCATTCGACCGCGCGCGCGTTTCGCGGAGGTGGACCTCGAACGTCTTCGCGGCGACAGGCGCAGCGAACATCGCCGTCGTCGCCTCCATGTCGTCGAGCACGGTCGACAAGCGGGCGATTCCGCCGGGCGTCACCCGGACACTGGTCACGCCGGTCGCCGCCGTCACTCGGACGGTCGCCCCCGCCAGTCCGTCGACGGAGATGACGACAGCCGGAGTGTCGGTGCGGACGATGGTCAGATCACGCTGCCAAGGGTTGCGGTTGGCCTTCGCGTGAACGGCATCAACGGTCAGGCGGATCGGGCCGCCCAGCGCATAATCCGGCGACGCGACATCGGCCTCCAGCCGATATGGAAAACCACCGATAGTGACCGTCTTGGCCGGGAGCACGACCGCCAGATCGGCCCGCAGCGTATCGCGCCACCCGCTCCAGAACTGCCAATAGACGAGCCCGCCGATAACCAGGGGGACCGACGTCAGCCATACCGGGATACGTTTCATGGCTGGTTCAACGCATTGATCGCGGCATGGGCCCGTATCTCGACATCGGCCCGCTCGAGCTCCGCCGGGATCGTCGGCTGCACGGCGAAAGTCACCATTCCGGGATATTTGACGAACCCTTTCGGCCAGCACCGCCCCGAATCGCACGCGACGGGAACGAGCGGCAGTTTGAGAGCGCGATATAGTCCGGCCAGCCCCGCTTTGAGTTCGGGCGCATCGCCGACCGCCGTGCGGGTGCCTTCGGGAAAAATAACGACCGGACGATCGGCGGTTTTTGCCGCGTTGCCCGCCTTCAGCATCGCCCGCAGCGCTGTCGCCGACCCGGCGCGGTCGACCGGGATAACGCCATGCGCGCGCGCCGCCGGACCCCATAGCGGTATCTTGAGAAGCTCGGCCTTGAGCACCGTCGCCGGCCGCGCGAACAGCCACAGGATCATGATCGTCTCATACGCCGCCTGATGCTTAATCGCGACGAGGGCGGCGTGATTGGGCAGCGTCCCCTCAACCCGCCAGCGAATGCCGAGAACGATGCGCGTCGTCAGCGCGAACCACCCGGCCCAGATCCGCGCGATCGGCACAGCGGCCGCAGGGGCAAAGGGCGCAAGGATAAACGCCGCAGCCACGATGGGGACCGACCCGACGTAGAATAGCGGTGCGAAAATCGCCGACCGAATGACCGCAAGCAGGGTTCTCATGTCGCCCCGGCGCTAAGCGCGGCGAGGCGGAGGAGATATTTGCTATACTCACGCGCGATGCCGTCGGCTCCGGTTTCGGCGGGAACGGCGTCCTCGACGATCGTCACCGTCGGCGGCATCTGCGCCGCAAGTTCGAGGCGTGCGCGCTTCATATGCTGCGCCGACGTCACCAGCCGCAGCGATTTATACCCATGACGCATCGTCCATGCCGTCGTCTCAACCGCGTTCGACCGGGTATCGACCGCCGCATAGCCAAGGTCGGCGCGGGCGTTGAGCAGCTTGAGCGGCGCGCCGATCGACGCCGCCAGCGCCGCCTTGCCGATATGCTCGCCGACGCCCGACACGAACATTCGCTGCGCCGCCTCCGCCTCCAACGTCGCGACGCCGCGCGCAAGCCGCCCCGCCCCGCCGGTCAGGACGACGACAGCGTCGGTCGTCACCGCCAGCGGCACCGCGACCGGGAGGGTCAGCGCGAACCACGCGAAACCGGCGAGCCAGATCAGCACGACGACCGCCCCGAGCCGCACCGCGACCCCCGCGACGAACGCCAGCGGCGATCGCTGCCGCCGCCGCGGGGCCGGGCGTGGCGCGGCCCGGCGACGCGGCGTGGGGCGTGCCGCCACTACATCTCCCCGCGCGCGCGGCGGAGGGTGAACCATTTGGCGACGTTGGCATTTTGCTCCGCCAACGTCGTCGCAAAGACGTGCCCGCCCGTGCCGTCGGCGACGAAATACAGCGCCTTGGTCGGGGCGGGATTGAGGACGGCGGCGATCGACGCGCGACCGGGGTTGGCGATCGGCCCCATGGGCAATCCCGCCTTGAGGTAGGTGTTGTACCCTGTATCGCGCGCCAGTTCGGATTTCAGGATGCGCCGCCCCAGCGGTTTGCCGCCGGTGATCGGGTAGATGACCGTAGGATCGGCGTCGAGCTTCATCCCCTGCCGCAGCCGATTTGAATAAACCCCGGCAACGATACGCCGTTCGCTTCCGCGCGCGGTTTCCTTCTCGACGATCGACGCAAGCGTCACTGCCTCGGCGGGCGTCTTGACCACCGTTGCCGGTTTGCGGCCCGCCCATAATGTCGCCAGTTCGACGGTCATCGCCGCCTGCATATGCTTCAGCGCGGCGTCGCGGGTCGAGCCGACCGCGAAGTCGTAGGTATCGGGCAGAACCGACCCCTCCGCCGGGGCATCGACCGGGCCAGTCAACCGGGGATTGGCCAGCAGCCGGTCACGAACGAGAACGGACGGCAGCCCTTCGGGGATCGTCACTCGCAGCGCAACGACATCGCCCCGCTGCATCTGTCGCAGATAGCCGCCCCAGCCTTCGTTTTCGGCGAAGCGATAGACCCCGGCGCGGATCGGCGCGCGGCTGCCAAGGATTCGCGCGAGGATGCGAAACTGCCCGGCGGAATCGATCACATCAGCGTCGTCGAGGCGCTCGGCGGCACCGGCGAGCGTCGTTCCGGTGGGAATGACAACATCGTGCACCGGGCCGGGGTCGCGCATCCACGACCACCACGGCGACACGAACAAGGGCAGGCCAATGACAACAAGCAGGACGACGAACGCCATCGAAGCGCGCGCACCGCGCCCGGCCGGTCGGCGGTTGGCCCGGCGCGCCATGTCAGACGCCCCGCAGCACCAGCGTCGCGTTCGTCCCGCCGAAGCCAAAGCTGTTATTAAGCACCGCCTTGATTTTGCGCGGTTTGGCGACGTGCGGCACCAGATCGACGCCGTCGCACGCATCCGATGGATGATCGAGGTTGAGCGTCGGCGGCGCGATCTGATCGCGGATCGCCAGCGCGCAGAAGATGCTTTCGACCGCCCCCGCCCCGCCGAGCAGATGGCCGATCGCCGACTTGGTCGACGACATGCTGACCGTCTCGATCGCGCTGCCGAACAACCGCCGGACCGCGCCAAGCTCGAGTTCGTCACCCATCGGCGTCGACGTGCCGTGGGCGTTGATATAATCGATGTCCGACGGGTTCAGCCCCGCCTTCCGCAGCGCCATCTCCATCGAGCGGAACGCGCCCGAGCCCTCGGGGTGCGGCGCGGTGACATGATAGGCGTCGCCGGTCAGGCCGTAGCCGATGACCTCGGCATAGATCGTTGCGCCGCGTGCCTTGGCGCGTTCGTATTCCTCGAGGCAGACGATGCCCGCGCCTTCACCCATGACGAAGCCGTCGCGGTCCCGGTCATACGGGCGGCTGGCGCGCGTCGGCTCGTCGTTGAACCCAGTCGACAGCGCGCGTGCCTGGGCAAAGCCGGCGATGCCCAAGGGGCAGATCGCCCCCTCCGCGCCACCGGCGAGCATGACGTCGGCGTCGTCGAGCGCGATCAGCCGCGCAGCATCGCCGATCGCGTGCGCCCCGGTCGAACACGCGGTGACGACGGCGTGGTTCGGCCCCATCAGCCCGTATTTGATGCTGACCTGCCCCGAGATCAGGTTGATCAGCCGCCCGTGGACGAAATGCGGGCTGACGCGGCGCGGCCCCTTTTCGTGGAGGACGATCGATTCCTTCTCGATCCCCGGCAGGCCGCCGATACCCGACCCGATCATACACCCGGCGCGGAAGCGTTCCGCCTCCGTCATCCCGGTCAGCCCGGCGTCTTCGAGCGCCTGGCCGGCCGCATCGATGCCGAAGATGATGAACGGGTCGACCTGGCGCAGGACCTTATGGTCGATCCGCTTTGTCTGGTCGAAGGTGTCGCCGGTCCCGTCGCCGTGCTTGACCTCCATCGCGATGCGGCAGGCATAGTCGGCCGGGTCGAAACGGGTGATCGGCCCCGCCCCCGACCGCGACGCGAGAATGTTGGCCCATACCGTTTCGGGGTTGGCCCCGAGCGGCGTCACCATGCCGATGCCGGTAATCACGACGCGACGCATCGCGGTTCTCCCCAGTTCATGGACGCCGCGATTATGCAAAACGGCTCCCCGCTCACGCGGAGAGCCGTCTTACGTGCCGGGGTCGGCCCGATCAATCGTATGTCAACGCGCAGACGATATTCACGCCTTGGCGTTGGCTTCGATGAAGCCGATAGCGTCCTTGACGGTCAGGATCTTTTCAGCGGCATCATCAGGAATTTCCACACCGAATTCTTCCTCGAACGCCATGACGAGTTCGACCGTGTCGAGGCTGTCGGCTCCGAGATCATCAATGAAGCTCGAGTCCTCGGTGACCTTGTCGGCCTCGACGCCGAGATGCTCGACGACGATCTTCTTAACGCGGTCGGCGACATCGGTCATAAGGTTATCCTCTGTTATAGGTGTGGCGTTGAGCCTTGGTGTTGCGATAGCGGCGCGGCGCGCGGGTGACAAGACCACCCGCTCCCGCGACGGCGGTCAGATCCCCGCCGCCGATCAGATCATCGCCATGCCGCCGTTGACGTGGAGCGTTGCGCCGGTGACGTAACCCGCCTCGCGGCTGGCGAGGTAGATAATCGCGGCGGCGACGTCGGCGCCCTCGCCCAGCCGCCCGGCGGGAATCCTTGCCGTCAGCGCGGCGGTCTGGTCGGCGCTGAGGGCGGCGGTCATCGGCGACGCGATAAAACCCGGCGCGACGCAGTTGACGGTTATGTTGCGGCTGGCAACCTCCTGCGCGAGCGCCTTCGACATGCCGATCAGCCCCGCCTTCGACGCTGCGTAATTCGCCTGGCCGGGGTTGCCGGTGACGCCGACGACCGACGTCACACTGATGATCCGCCCGAACCGCGCGCGCATCATGGGCTTGAGCGCGGCGCGGCACAGGCGGAACGCCGCCTCGAGGTTGACCCGCAGGACCGTGTCCCACTCGGCGTCCTTCATCCGCATCGCGAGGTTGTCACGGGTGATACCGGCGTTGTTCACGAGAATGTCGAGACTGCCCAGCGCGGCGACGGCAGCGGGAACAAGCGCGTCGACGGCGGCGGCGTCCGCCAGATTGCACGGCAAGACGACCGACCCCGGCAATTCGGCCGCGAGCGCATCGAGCGGCTCGACCCGCGTCCCCGACAGCGCCACGCGCGCACCCCGGGCGGCAAGCGTGCGCGCGGTCGCGGAACCAAGGCCGCCGGACGCGCCGGTAACAAGGGCGGTCATGCCGGTCAGATCGAACATCGTCAAAGTCCCTTCGCCAGCGCCTCGATACCCGCCATGTCGAGGGCGGCATCCGCGGTCGCATCCGGGGTGATGCGCTTGACCATCGGCGACAGCACCTTCGCCCCCAGTTCGACGAAGCGCGTCGTCCCGGCGTCGGTCATCATCAGCACACTCTCGCGCCAGCGGACGCGCCCGGTTACCTGTTCGACGAGCAGGCTGCGGATCGCATCCGGCGCGGTGACGGGCGCGGCGGTGACGTTCGCCACCAGCGCGACAAACGGCGGCTGAAGCGTCGCACCATCGAGCGCCGCCCGCATTGCATCTGCCGCCGGGGCCATCAGCGAACAATGGAACGGAGCCGATACCGGCAGCAGCACCGCGTGCCGTGAACCTTTCGTCTTCGCCAGCGCGATCGCCCGCGCGACGGCCTCGACATGGCCGGAGACAACGACCTGCCCCGGCGCATTATCGTTGGCGACCTCGCAAACCTGGGCATGCGCCGCCTCCGCCGCGACAGCCGCTGCCGTGTCGAGATCGAGCCCGATCAGCACCGCCATCGCGCCGACGCCGACCGGAACGGCTGCCTGCATCGCCTGCCCGCGCGCACGCAATAGCCGGGCGGTATCGGCGAGGGTTAGCACACCCGCGGCGCACAGCGCGCTATATTCACCCAGGCTATGCCCCGCGACGAACGCCGCTTTGTCGGCCAGGCTCACCCCGCCTTCGATCTCGAGCACCCGCAGGACCGCGATCGATACCGCCATGATCGCCGGTTGGGCGTTCTCGGTCAGCGTCAGCTCGGTCAGCGACCCATCGAACATCAACCGCGACAGATTCTGCCCCAGCGCCGAATCGACCTCCTCGAACACCGCGCGGGCGGCGGGGCTGGCAAGGGCGAGCGCCTTGCCCATGCCCGCCGATTGGCTGCCCTGACCGGGAAAGACGAATGCGCGGGTCAATCTATTTCCTTTTGATGACTATGGCGGGTGCGATTAGGCGTTCGGCCGCCACGGCGCAATCATGCACGATCCCGCCTCACATCCGACCATTGCACGGGCCACCGGATTGGATAAGGTCGCGAACGTCGGTCGGCAGCACCTGTTCAGCGTGCCGCCATCGGCACGAAATCATCATCGAGCGTTGGCTCAGACGAGGGACAAGATCATGAAGCTGGTAAAGCATTTGGCGGGCGTGGCGCTGCTGGCGCTCGTACCGTTGCTCGGCACCCCAGCCGCCGCCGCCGTATCGAAGGCGGTCGGCACCGCGCTCAATCAGGCAGCGAAATCGAGCGGCGGGGCCGCGATCAACGCAATCAACGCCGCCAAGGCGGCCGCGAAGACACCCGAGGAGCGCGCCAAGGTCGCGCAGATGGCCGCTTATGTCTATACAAAGGCGGGCCAGTACGGAAAGGCTGCCGAGGAACTTCAGGCCGGAGGCACAGCAACCCCGTCGCAGCTCGCCAAACTTTATTACAACGCCGGTAATTACACCAAGGCAGTCGCGCTCGCCAAGCAGGCGGGCGGCGAGGAAATGACGATCCTCATCGCCCAGGCGGCGATCAAGCAGGGCCATTATGCCGAAGCGGTTGGCGCCTACAACAAGCTGATCGCGAGCAATGGTCCTCGTCCGCAATATCTCGAGAACCTCGCCGGTGCCCAGTATAAGTCGGGCGACAAGAAGGCGTATCTCGCCACGACCGAGAAGCTGATTCGCGTCGATGCCTCCCCTGCCCGCTGGCAGACGCTCCTCGTCGAGCTGCAAAAGACGCAGATGCGGCCCGAGGCGAAGCTCGCGTTGTTCCACCTGATGCAGGCGACCGGCAACCTGACCCGCCCCGAGGACATCAGCGAGTTCGCCAAGCTGGCGATCGTCGGCAACCAGCCCGGCGTCGCGCAGACCGTGCTGACGAAGGCCGGCGGCTCGCTCGGCTCCGATCCGATGACGGCGAAGCTCGCGCAGGCGGCGGCGACGCGCGCGCAGACGGCGGGGGCCAATGCAGCCAAACTCGCGGCGAGCCCGGCAACGGCGGCGCAGGCCGGTGGCGCATATCTCGGCCTCGAGAAATACGCCGATGCCGCGAGCGCTTATGCCAAGGCCGCCGCCGCCGGTGGTCCCGACGCCGACTCAGCAAAGGTGTTCGAAGGCATTTCACAGGTCAAAGCCGGGTCATCGGCGGCAGCGAAGACGACCTTTGCCAGCGTCGGCGACACCGCTGGCATGAAGGACATTGCCGATTTGTGGAAGCTGTACGCCAGCACAAAGGGCTGACGCCGGCCGCAAGCAAAGCCGAGCAGGGGGTCGGGCGATCCTCACCCCCGACCCTGGGCCGCGGCGCAAGGTAGCGCCACGGCCGGGAAACGCCCTTGCGTTCCCACGAACCTTCCGCCATAGGCGGACGTCGACTTTGCCGGCTTCAACCCTAGCACTGGTCGTTTCAGCAGCAAGTCCGGAGGGGCGTCGCATCGTGCGGCGTCAGCGATCGGCGACAGGAGTATCGACTAACCATGCCGATGTACGAGCATGTCTTCCTCGCGCGACAGGATCTGGCCAATGCCCAGGTCGAGGCGATGAGCGAAGCCTTCATCAAGATTATCACCGACGGCAACGGCCGCGTCGCCAAGAACGAATATTGGGGTCTGCGGTCGATCGCTTATCGGATCAAGAAGAACCGCAAGGCGCACTACGTCATGTTCAATATCGACGCGCCACCCGCCGCGATTGCCGAACTCGAGCGTCAGGTCGGCCTGTCGGAAGATATCCTGCGCTTCATGACCGTCCGCGTCGACGCGATGGAAGAAGGCCCGTCGGCCATGATGCGGCGCAACGAAAGCCGTGAACGCGAAGGT
>JANYFA010000072.1 GCA_025362895.1 Sphingomonadaceae bacterium
ATATTCGCTCGCATGGAGAAGCGACTTCGACGGGATACACCCGACGTTCAGGCAGGTGCCGCCCAGCCGGTCGCGCTTCTCGACGCACGCGGTGCGGAGGCCAAGCTGCGCCGCGCGGATAGCGGCGACGTAACCGCCGGGGCCGGAGCCGATGACGACGACGTCAAAGTCAAATTCGGGCATGGGTCGCGTCCTATAGGTCGATCAGCAGCCGCGCCGGATCCTCGATCGCATCCTTGACAGCGACGAGGAAGGTCACCGCCTCCCGCCCGTCGACCAGACGGTGGTCGTAGCTCAGGGCGAGATACATCATCGGGCGGACGACGATTTGCCCGTCACGGACCACCGGCCGGTCCTCAATCCGATGCATCCCCAGCACGCCCGACTGCGGTGTATTAAGGATGGGCGTCGACATCAGCGACCCGAACACCCCGCCGTTGGTGATGGTGAAGGTTCCGCCCGCCATATCGGCGACCGCCAGCTTGCCGTCACGGGCGCGGCGGCCAAAGTCACCGATCGCCTTTTCGATGGCGGCAAACGACAGGGTATCGGCATCCTTGAGCACCGGGACGACCAGACCGCCCGGGGACGACACCGCAATGCCAAGATCGACATAGTCGCGGAATATGATCTCATCACCGTCGATCATCGCGTTGACCGACGGGACATCGCGGAGTGCAAGCACCACCGCCTTCGCAAAGAACGACATGAAGCCAAGGCGGACGCCGTGTTTCTTCTCGAACAGATCCTTGTACTTCGTCCGCGCCGCCATCACGGCGGTCATGTCGACGTCGTTGAACGTCGTCAGCATCGCGGCCGTATTCTGCGCCTCCTTCAGTCGCTTGGCGATTGTTTGGCGGAGGCGGGTCAGGCGAATTCGTTCCTCGCGACGGGCGGGGGTTGCGGTGCTGGCCGACAAGGCGCCGGCTATATCGGGTTTTTCCGTGCCGATAACCTTCGCGGTCCCGGCTTCAATCCCGGCAAGGACGTCGTCCTTCGTCAGCCGCCCGTCGAGGCCGGTTCCAGTGATCGACGCCGGGTCGAGATTATAGTCACCCAGAAGGCGGCGGACGGCGGGCGCGATCGCCTCGTATTCGGCATGCACCGGTGCGGCTGACGGGGCGACCGCGATGGTCGCCGTCGGACCGTCGCCCAATGTCGACGTCAAGCGCGATACAGAGGTGGGTGCGGTCACTGCCTGAACGGCGGCTTCGGATACGCGCGCGGCGATCGCTGCCTTCGGCTCCTGCACAACCGCCGGGGTCGGCGCTGGAGCGACCGCCGGAGCCCCTGCCCCACTTTCGATACGCGCAAGCAACGCGCCGACGTTAACCGTCTCGCCTACCTTGAACAATTGCTCGCCCATCACCCCCGCCACCGGCGACGGCACTTCGACCGCGACCTTATCGGTCTCAAGGCTGACGATCGGCTCATCGACGGCGACGGCGTCGCCCGGTTTCTTCAACCATTCGCCAACCGTCGCCTCGGTAATCGATTCGCCCAGCGCGGGGATGGTGACGTCGGTAGCCATGATTGTATCCCAGTAAAATTCATCATTCCCGCGAACGCGCGGATCAAGGTCACCCGCGTCGGTGGCCCCGGTGCACCGCTTGCGCGGGGATGACGACAGCAAAAGGCGAAGAAAACATTATTCAGCCGCCTGAACGGATTTCAGCCCGCCACGGATCGCAGCGCGAACCTCCGACGGCGCCGCCCCCAACGCCTCGGCGATCAGCTTGGCCTGTTCGGCATTGTGACGTTTCAGCAGCCCGGTTGCAGTCGCGGCCGCCGCCGCGCGCCCGGCATAGACCGCGCGGCGACCGATAGCGTCCTCGATCAGGCGGGCGACGAAGTGCCACGCCCCGGCATTGCGCGGCTCCTCCTGACACCAGACGACGGTTTCGAGAGCGGTGAAGCGCGCCGCATAATCGGCAATGACGTCGGCGGGAAAGGGATAGAGCTGCTCGACGCGGAGGATATAGATGTCGTCGCGACCGCTCTTTTCTCGCGCCTCGAGCAGGTCGTAATACACCTTGCCCGAACACAGGATTAGCCGCCGAACGTTGCCATCGGAAACCGGATTGAGATCGTCGAGGCACCGATGGAAACTCGATCCCGCAGCCATATCGGCCAGATTCGATACCGCCCGCTTGGCGCGGAGCAGCGACTTCGGCGTCATGACGATGAGCGGCTTACGGAAATCGCGCATCATCTGGCGGCGCAGGAGGTGGAAATAATTAGCCGGCGTCGTGCAGTTTGCCACCTGCATATTATCGTCGGCACACAGCTGGAGGAATCGCTCGAGCCGCGCCGAACTATGCTCGGGGCCCTGCCCCTCGAACCCGTGCGGCAGCAGCAGAACGAGCCCCGTCGCGCGCAGCCACTTCGCTTCACCCGCCGCGATAAATTGATCGATCATCACCTGCGCGCCGTTAACGAAATCGCCGAACTGGCCCTCCCACAGCACAAGTGTCTTCGGATCGGCGAGCGAATAGCCGTATTCGAAACCCATGACACCGAATTCGGACAGCGGGCTGTCGAGAACCTCGAATCGCGCATCGACAGATTTGAGCGGCGTGTACTTGCTGCCGTTGGTCTGATCGACCCACACCGAATGACGCTGGCTGAACGTGCCCCGCCCCGAATCCTGCCCCGACAGGCGCACGCCGTAGCCGTCTTCGAGAAGCGTTCCAAAAGCGAGCGCCTCGGCGGTCGCCCAATCGATCCCCTCGCCGCTATCGATCGTCGATTTCTTGGCGTCGAGAATGCGCGCCAGCGTTTTGTGAACCATGAACGCAGGCGGGACGGCGGTCAGCGTCGCCCCGACGCGGCGCAGATCGTTGGTCGCGACACCGGTTTCGGCAGCGCGGCGCGCGGTGACATCGTCCTTGGGCTTGCCCAGACCGGACCAGCGGCCTTCGAACCACTCAGCCTTGTTGGCCTTGTAGCCTGTTGCGGCGGCAAAATCGCCCTCGAGGCGTTTGGTGAACTGGTCGATGTTCGCTGTAACCCACGCTTCGTCGACGACACCTTCGGCGATCAACCGCTTGGCATATAGTTCGCTTACCGGCGGATGGTTGCCAATGGCAGCGTACATCAACGGCTGCGTAAAGCTCGGCTCGTCGCTCTCGTTGTGGCCGAATCGGCGATAGCACCACATGTCGATAACGACGTCACGCTTGAACTTCTGGCGGAACTCGGTCGCGACCTTGGTTGCAAAGGTGACTGCTTCGGGGTCGTCGCCGTTAACGTGGAAGATCGGTGCCTGGACGATCTTGGCGACGTCGGAGGGGTACGGCGACGAGCGTGCAAACTGCGGACTAGTGGTAAAGCCGATCTGATTATTGACGACATAGTGGAGGCAGCCACCGGTATTATAGCCGGTCAACCCCGAGAAACCGAAGCATTCGGCGACGATCCCCTGCCCGGCGAACGCCGCATCGCCGTGCATAAGGACCGGCAGGACTTCGCCATGGTCGGTGTCGCCGCGGACGGTCTGGATCGCGCGGACCTTGCCGAGGACGACGGGGTCAACCGCCTCGAGGTGCGACGGGTTGGGGGTCAACGACAGGTGGACGGTGTTGCCATCGAACTCGCGGTCGGTCGAGGTGCCCAAGTGATACTTGACGTCGCCCGACCCGCCGACATCGTCGGGGTTTGACGAACCACCGCTGAATTCGTGGAAGATGACGCGGAACGGCTTTTGCATGACGTTACCGAGCATGTTGAGCCGCCCGCGATGCGGCATCCCGAAGACGATTTCCTTGATGCCGTTCTGGCCGCCGATCTTGATGATCGACTCCATCGCCGGAATCATCGCCTCGCCGCCGTCGAGGCCGAAACGCTTGGTGCCGACGTATTTCCGTCCGAGAAAGCGTTCGAACTGCTCGGCCTCGATCAGCTTGTTGAGGATCGCCTTCTTGCCGAGCGGCGTGAACTGAATTTCCTTGTCACGGCCCTCGATCCGCTCCTGGATGAAGCGGCGCTCCTCGACGTCGTTTATGTGCATATACTCGACGCCGACGTTGCCGCAGTAATTGGCGCGCAGAATGGTCACCAGCTCTCGAACGGTGCCACGCTGCATGCCGAGCGCGCCGCCGAGGAATATCTCGCGGTCGAGATCGTCCTCTTTGAACCCGTGATATTCAGGCGTCAGGTCGGCGGGTAGCTCGCGCTTCGTCAGCCCGAGCGGATCGAGATTGGCCGCCAGGTGACCACGAACCCGGTAGGTGCGGATCAGCATCATCGCGCTTATCGAATCCTGGGCGGCGCGTTCAACGGCGGTGGCATCGGCCACGACAGGTGCCGGGGCGGCGATCGATGCTGCCTTGGCATTCGTCTTTGCGGGCTTCGCCAGTCCAATCCCGCCGGCGTCGAGCGCGAGGGTCAGAGCGTCGGTGGGGAGCGGCGGCCAGTCGCGCCGTCCCCACGACGGAGCCGGATTGTCGCCAGCCTCGGGGACGCCACCTTCATAATCCATCGTCACAGTCCTCGGGCCCCGAGGTGCGTCTTAGCCGGGGTACCCGGTTTTGTCACCCCGTGATCATGCCGCAATCACCTGGATTGCGTCAGCCTTTCAACAATTCGATCAGCGTTGTGCCCAGCTGTGACGGTGAGTCGGCGACCCGGATGCCGGCGCGGCGCATCGCGTCGATCTTGTCCTCGGCCTTGCCCTTGCCACCGGCGACGATCGCTCCGGCATGGCCCATGCGGCGACCCGGCGGTGCCGTGCGCCCGGCGATGAAGCCGACCATCGGCTTCTTCACCTTATTCAGACGGATGAAGTCGGCGGCGTCTTCCTCGGCCGCGCCGCCGATTTCGCCGATCATGATGATCGACGTCGTCGAAGGGTCGGCAAGGTAGAGTTCGAGGACGTCGATGAAGTTCGTGCCGTTGACGGGATCGCCACCGATACCGACCGCACTCGTCTGGCCGAGCCCGACGGCAGTCGTCTGGTGCACCGCCTCGTAGGTCAGCGTTCCCGAGCGCGAAACAACGCCGACGCTGCCTTTCATGAAGATATTACCCGGCATGATCCCGATCTTGCATTCGCCCGGCGTCATCACGCCGGGGCAGTTCGGCCCGATCAGTCGTGACTTCGAGCCACTGAGGGCACGCTTGACCTTGACCATGTCGAGCACCGGAATGCCCTCGGTGATGCACACGATCAGCGGGATTTCGGCGTCGATGGCCTCAAGGATGGCATCCGCAGCCCCCGGGGGCGGGACATAGATCACGCTGGCGTCCGCCCCGGTCGCCTCGCGCGCGGCCAGCACCGTATCGAATACCGGCAGGTTGAGGTGGGTCTGGCCACCCTTACCGGGCGCGACACCCCCGACCAGCTTCGTCCCGTAGGCGATCGCGGCCTCGGAGTGGAATGTGCCCTGCTTACCGGTGAAACCCTGACAGATGACCTTGGTCGCGGCGTTGACGAGAATGCTCATGGGTCAGGCCGCCTTCTTCACTTCGGCGACGATCTTCGCCGCCGCGTCGCCGAGATTATCGCCGCTGATGATCGGCAGCCCCGAATTGGCGAGGATTTCCTTGCCCAATTCGACGTTCGTTCCCTCAAGCCGGACCACCAGCGGCACCGACAGGTTTACCTCCTTCGCCGCCGCGATGATGCCTTCCGCGATGATGTCGCAGCGCATGATGCCGCCGAAGATGTTGACGAGGATGCCCTTCACGTTGGGGTCGGACAGGATGATCTTGAACGCCGCCGTTACCTTCTCCTTCGTCGCGCCGCCACCGACGTCGAGGAAGTTCGCCGGTTCGGCGCCGTTCAACTTGATGATGTCCATCGTCGCCATCGCGAGGCCGGCGCCGTTGACCATGCAGCCGATCGTGCCGTCGAGCTTGATATAGCTAAGGTCGTAGTGCGACGCCTCGACCTCGGCGGGGTCCTCCTCGGTCAGGTCGCGAAGTTCTGCGATATCGGGATGGCGATACATCGCATTGGTGTCGAAGCCGACCTTGGCGTCGAGGACGAGCAGCTTGCCGTCGGGCGTCACCGCGAGCGGGTTGATCTCGACCTGCGCCGCGTCGGTCGCGACGAACATCGCGTACAGCTGGGCGACGACCGTCTGGCACTGCTTGCCGAGGTCGCCGGTCAGGCCGAGCGCGAAGGCGACGCTGCGCCCGTGGTGCGGCTGGATGCCGGCGGCGGGGTCGATCATGAACGTGTGGATACGCTCGGGCGTGTGTTCGGCGACATGCTCGATGTCCATGCCGCCCTGGGTCGACGCCACGAGCGCGATTTCGCTGCTGCCGCGATCGACGAGCAGCGCGAGATAAAGCTCGCGCGCGATGTCGACGCCGTCGGTGACGTACAGCCGGTTGACCTGCTTGCCGTGCTCGCCGGTCTGGATCGTGACGAGCGTGTTCTCGAACATGTCGTTCGCCGCCGCGCGGACCTCGTCGAGCGTCTTGGCCAGCCGGACGCCACCCTTCGCCTCGGGCGACAGCTGCTTGAACTTGCCTTTGCCGCGCCCGCCCGCGTGGATCTGCGCCTTGACGACATACAGCGGCCCCGGGAGCTTCGCCGCCGCCGCGACCGCCTCGTCGACGCTCATCGCCGCGTAACCCGCGGGCACCGCGACGCCGAACTTGGCGAGGAGTTCCTTCGCCTGATATTCGTGGATGTTCATTGGCGTGGTATCCTTATTAATGCGCGGTCAGGTGAGGCTCGGATCGATCGCCCGGCACGCCGTCAGCAGTTCCTTCACCGCCTCGACTGACACCGCGAAATTCGCCTTCGCCTCGTCGTTCAGTGCGATCTCGACCACCTTCTCGACGCCGCCCGCGCCGATCACGCACGGCACGCCGACGTAAAGGTCGTTGACGCCGTACTGGCCCGTCAGGTTGACCGCGCATGGGATCACGCGCTTCTGGTCGTACAGATACGCCTCGGCCATCGCGATACCGCTCGTTGCGGGGGCGTAATAGGCGCTGCCGGTCTTCAACAGACCGACGATCTCACCGCCACCGGCGCGGGTGCGGGCGACGATCGCGTCGATGCGCTCCTTGGTGCTCCAGCCCATCTCGATCAGCGCGGGGATCGGAATGCCGGCGACAGTCGAGTATTCGATCACCGGGACCATCGTATCGCCGTGGCCGCCCAGCACGAAGGCTGTGACGTCCTGGACGCTGACCTTGAATTCGTCGGCGAGGAAGTGGCGGAAGCGCGAGCTATCCAGCACGCCCGCCATGCCGACGACCATGTGATACGGCAGCTTTGAGAACTCGCGCAGCGCCCAGACCATCGCGTCGAGCGGGTTGGTGATGCAAATTACAAAGGCGTTCGGCGCGTTCGCCGCGATGCCCTCGCCGACCGCCTTCATCACCTTGAGATTGATGCCGAGCAGGTCGTCGCGGCTCATCCCCGGCTTGCGGGCAATGCCGGCGGTGACGATGATGACGTCGGCCCCGGCGATGTCGGCGTAATCGTTGGTGCCCTTCAGCACCGCGTCGAAGCCCTCGACCGGGCCGCACTGCGCGAGGTCGAGCGCCTTGCCCTGCGGCACACCCTCGACAACGTCGAACAGGACAACATCGCCCAGACCCTTGGCGGCGGCGAGGTGCGCCAGCGTCCCGCCGATGTTGCCGGCCCCAATGAGGGCGATCTTGTTACGGGCCATGTTGATCCTCGTCGGTGGAGCGGCGCCTGCCGCTGGAGATGGCGACGGCTTAGTCGCTCGCCCCGCTGCTCGCAACCGGCGTCATCTCGCGATTCCAGACCATCGTCCCGATGCAGGTTTCCGGGCCCCCCGCGGTATCCAGCATCCGCGCGGGCGCGGTCGACAGTTCAAGCCGGTCGCCCACAACGACATAGCCACGGTTCTGCTCGGTCCCGACCCACGACGGGATCGACGCGACATCGACGGTTGTCACGAACCGTCCGGGATTCGGCACCCGCCAATGCCTCGAATAAGCGGTGAGCAAGGGCGCTGCCGCCGTCGCTACCGTACCCGGCGTGATCAAGACCGACATCCGCCCGTCGGCAGCGATCATCAGCACACCGCGAGGTGCGGACCCGAATGGCTCGGTCGTCTCGCTGGTGGCGCTGTCCGCCCCACGCGATGCGACCGCAGCAGCCACGTTCCAATCAGCGCGTCTGCCATTATCGCCATCCCCGCGTCACGCCGCCATGCCATGACCGAGTGCCAGATAGTCGGCCGATCCCATCTCGATCAGACGCGACACCGTCCGCTCAAACTCGAACGCGCCGTCGCCTGCCGGGTAGAGGTCTGCCGGATCGGCATCGGCGGCGGCGAGCAGCTTGACCTTATGCTCGTACAGCTCGTCAATCAGCGTGACGAAGCGCGCCGCCTCGTTGCGGTTCTCCGGCCCCATGCGCGGAATGCCGACGACGATGACGGTGTGGAATTTGCGCGCGACTGCGAGGTAGTCCGCCGCCCCGAGCGCCGCGCGGCACAGGCGGCTGAACGAGAAAACGGCGACGCCCTTGATCGCCTTGGGCACGAACAAGGTCCGCCCGCCAGGCACCGCGATCGTCGCGCTCGGCACGTGGACGCGGTCCTCGACCGGAAAATCGGTCAGACGGAAAAAGGCATCGCTCAGCGCCGTTGTCGCTGCCGGGCCGTTCGGGACGTACCAGGTCGGCGCGCCGCCCAGCCGATCGAGGCGGTAATCGACCGGGCCGTTCAGTGCCACGATCTCCATTCTCGCCTCGATCATAGCGATAAACGGGAGGAACAGCGCGCGGTTGAGGCCGTCCTTGTACAGGTCGGCGGGCAGACGGTTCGACGTCGCGACAATCGTCGTTCCCGCGTCGAACAGCGCACCGAACAACCGCGACACGATGGCCGCGTCGGCAACGTCGCGAACCTGAAGCTCGTCGAAGCACAATAGCCGCGCTGCCGCCGCGACTTGAGCCGCAACGGCCGGAATCGGATCATCGCCCGATACCGCACGGTGAGCATGGATCGCGGCGTGGATTTCGAGCATGAATTCGTGGAAGTGGACGCGGCGGCGCGGCTCGGTCGTCGCGCGGGCGAAGAACAGGTCCATGAGCATCGACTTCCCGCGCCCGACCCCGCCCCACAAATACAGGCCCTTTGGCGCGACTGGCTTCGCGCCAAACAATCGCCCGATCAGCCCCGGGCGAATCTCGTCGGCGAGCGCGACGCGCAGCGCGTAGAGCTTCTCCGCCGCCGCCGCCTGATCGGGGTCGGGACGAAGTTCGTGGGTATCGACGAGCGCGCGATACGCGGTGCGGACGCCGGTCGCCGCGGCGCCGTCGGCCGAATTGGCAACACCGCGCGGTGCGGCGCCGCTCACGCCGTTGGCAGAGGAGACAGCCGCCGCGTGATTTTTCGCATCGTCCCAGTGAACGATACGACGTTCGCGCCGCCCTGGGTCACCAGTCCCCGAACGAAGAACAGCTTGCCGGTCTCTTTTAAAACCTCGCCGTGACCCTCGATCGGCTCGCCGGGGATGCCGCCGGTAAGAAAATCGGTCGCGCATGACAGCGTCACCGCTCCTTCGCCCTTGGCAAAGCGCGGCCGGATGATCGTGAACATCGCCATGTCGACGAAGCTCATCAGGAACCCGCCGTGGAGAAAGCCGAGGCCATTCGAATGCCGCCGGTCCGTGTCCATCCGCGATTCGACGCCGTTGCCCGTGACGCGGAAATACATCTGGCCGAGCAGGTCGTGAAAGCGCCCATCGGGTTTGGCGATCCACGGCACCCAGCCGTTGACGTCAGGAGTATACATTGCGTCCATGCTCGTGTCGTTAGCGGCACGGTACCCGGCGATGCAAGGGGCGCCGCCTTTCTCCAGACGCACCACACGCGAAGCCGTCGAGTAAGGCCGCGTCGATCCGGGCCGTAATCACCGTGTGAGCTGAGGGAGAAGCGCGTGTCGATCGACATCCAGTCAACGGCGTTCGCTATTCCGGGGACCGCCCGCTCGACCCCGCGCGCGACGTTCGGATCGATCGAAGCCGGGCGGGGAATCGCAGCGCTTCTGGTTGTTTTATACCACGCCGACCGACTGGCGACGAACCCGACGTACTGGCACGCGCGCGCGTTCGGTGGCGCGTTCATCGGGGGCCACGCCGGGGTCGAGTTCTTTTTCGTTCTCAGCGGTTTCATCATCGCCCATGTCCACGCCCGTGACATCGGTCGGCCCGACCGGCTGCGCCGTTACGTCGCCCGCCGGTTCGACCGGGTCTATCCGCTGTATTGGCTCGTCCTGACCGGGATAATCACGTTGACGCTGCTGGGCCTCGCCGTGCCCTCGCTCCGCCATGTCGATGCCGCCGTGATCGCCCGTTCGTATCTGCTCATCGGAGGCGATAGTCACGACGGCGTCCTCACCGTGTCGTGGACGCTGTTCCACGAAATTCTATTCTACGCCGCCTTTGCCGTTCTGATCGTCCATCGTCGCGCCGGGATCGTTGTTGGCGCTCTCTGGCTGGCAGCGATCGTGACGTGTGCGGTCGGCGCGTCCGGCGGCGCTGGCATCATCCCTGCCTACGTCACGTCGCCGCTCAACCTGTTGTTCGCCCTCGGCGTCGTCACGCAGATCGCCGTTCGTCAGCGGCGTGTTCGTTACCCGTGGCTTTGGGTTGCACTCGGGCTGATGGCTTTCGTGACGCTTGCTGCCGAGGAAGCCTTCGCTGGTGGCCTCGGTGAAACCGCGCGCAACCTGTTATACGGCGTCGCCAGCGCGGCAGCTCTGGGCGGGGTCGTCAGCCGCGAGCGCGATCGCCAGTTTCCGGTACCCGCCGCCATGTCGGTACTAGGCGCGGCGTCGTATAGCATTTATTTGATCCACTACCCGGCGTTGTCGATCGTCGCCCGGGCGATGCAGCGCGCGGGATTGATCGCGGCGATGCCAGAGAACGTCGGTTTCACGCTACTATGCGTGGTTGTCGTCGGGCTGGGCGTCGCGGTCCATTACGGGGTCGAGCGGCCCGTAATGACATGGCTGCGGCAGTTTCGGAGACACCGTGACCTGCTGCTGAATCGGGTGACCGAAATCGACGGTGAGAAACTGCAGGTTATGTTCGCGGTGCGCTAACCTAGTGGATCGAATCTAACACTTGGTGCCCGCGTCTGACCGCGGCGATGATTTTATCAGGATCAGCGGTCCAGACGAAGGGTTTTGGGCTTTCGTTGTGGTCGGCAAGGAAACGGTTGATGGCGGCCTGAAGGTCGACG
>JANYFA010000075.1 GCA_025362895.1 Sphingomonadaceae bacterium
CGTCGACCGCTGGGCGCGCGCGTTCATCGGCGACGAAGGGCGCATCGAAACCACCGTCCTGCTCGAAGCCATCACCCGCGCGATTCACCGCGATTTCACCTATGTGGGGCGGACCGCGCCGGGGACCCAGTCACCGCTCGAAACGCTGGCGCGCGGGGCGGGCACCTGCCGCGACTTCGCCGTGCTGATGATCGAAGCGGTCCGCGCACTCGGCCTCGCCGCCCGCTTCGTCTCGGGCTATGTGTACAACCCCGACGCGCGCGAGACCCTGATCGGTGGCGGCAACACCCATGCGTGGGTCCACGTCTTCCTCCCCGGCTCGGGCTGGGTCGAATATGATCCGACCAACGGCATCGTCGGCAACCGCGGTCTCATCCGCGTCGCCGTCGCCCGCGACCCGTATCAGGCGGTCCCGCTGTCCGGCACATGGACCGGATTCCCCGGCAGCGATGTTGGGATGGATGTTTCCGTCACGATCACCGTCGAACCCGAGGAAGTCCCATGCTGATCCGCTGCGGTTACACCATCCGCTTCGCGGCGACGGCACCGACGCCGCTGATGGCGATGCTCAGCCTTCACCCGTCGCGCAACCGCGATCTTCAGACGCCCCACCGGCTGATGACGACGCCCGACGTGCCGATCTACGATTACGTCGACGCCTTCGGGAACACCTGCACCCGGATGATCATCCCCGAGGGTGGCATTACCTTGTCATGCGATTTCGTCGTCGAGGATTCGGGCCTTCCCGACCGCCAGTCGCCGGACGCGATCCAGCACCCGGTCGCGGACCTGCCTGACGACATCCTCGTCTATCTTCTCGGCAGCCGTTACTGCGAGACCGACCGTCTGTCCGACACCGCATGGAACCTGTTTGGCCATATCGCGCCCGGCTGGGACCGCGTCGAGGCAATCGTCGCGTGGGTGCATCACCGGATCAAGTTCGGTTACCCCAATGCTCGCGCGACTCGCACCGCGTGGGACGCGCATCAGGAGCAGGTCGGCGTCTGCCGCGACTTCGCCCACCTCGCGGTCACATTATGCCGGTGCATGAACATCCCGGCGCGCTATTGCACCGGCTATCTCGGCGACATCCGCATCGAGCCCATCCCCGGGCCGATGGATTTCAGCGCCTGGTTCGACGTCTACCTCGGCGGCGAATGGCACAGCTTCGACGCGCGCCACAATTATCCGCGCATCGGGCGCGTCCTGATGGCGCGCGGGCGCGACGCGACCGACACAGCGCTGACAACCGCGTTCGGCCCGACGACCCTCACCCGCTTCGACGTCCACGCCGACGAGGTGGCCAGCGAAGTCGCGGAACGCTGACTACCGCCTCCCCTCTCCTGCGGAGGGGCAGGTCAGTGGTTCGTCCGCGCGTCTTTCACCACCACCCCGCCCTTGATCACAACCTGGATGTTTTGCAGCAGCGTCACGTCGTGCAGCGGATCGCCCGCCACCGCGATCATGTCACCCCACTGCCCGACCGCCAGCCCACCGACATCGGGGCGCGCCAGCGCGTCGCTCGCCCCTACCGTCGCGGCCTGAATCGCCTGCAGCGGCGTCATCCCCCACGTCACCATCGTCGCGAACTGGCGCGCGTTCGTCCCGTGCGGATAGACGCCGGCGTCGGTCGCGAACGCCATCTTGACCCCCGCCTTGACCGCGCGGCTGAACGTCTGGCGCTGCTTGAGGCCGATCGCCTTTTCCTTGTCGAGGCTCTCCTGGCTCGTCCCGTTCGACGTGCCCGTCGCCAGGATATAGTCGTCGTTATAGATATCCATGTCGAACACCGTGCCATGCGCCTTCGCCAGCGCGATCGTCGCGTCGGACGCGAGGCTGGCGTGCTCGATGGTGTCGATCCCCGCCAAGATCGCCGTGCGGATGCCGTCGTCGCCGTGCGCGTGGGCGGCGACCTTCATCCCCAGCATATGCGCCTCGTCGGCGATGGCCTTCATCTCGTCGAGCGTCAGCTGCTGCGCGCCGACCGCGTCACCGGTCGAGAACACGCCGCCGGTCGCGCACACCTTGATCACCTGCGCGCCGTATTTCCGCAGCCAGCGAACCTTGGCGCGCGCGGCATCGGGCGAATCGACGATCGACGCTTCCTTGCGGTCGTAGGACGGCGGCAGGCTGGCGCTGTCGCAGTGCCCCCCGGTGGCGCCGATCGCATAGGCCGCCGGGATGATGCGCGGCCCCGGCACTTCGCCCGCGTCGATACCCTGCTTCAGCGCGACATCCTCAAAGTCCTTCGACCCGACGTTACGGACGGTCGTGAACCCGGCCTCGAGCGTCGTCTTGGCATTGGCGACGCCGACGACGGTCCAGAAATTATCGGTATAGCCGAACTTGCGGTAACCGCGGATGCTGGCGTCACTCGTCAAGTGAACGTGCATGTCGATCAACCCCGGCAGGAGCGTCATCCCCGGCAGATCGACCCGTCGCGCCCCCGCCGGCACCGCGAGGCCGGCCCCGGCCGCCACGACGTGTCCGTCGGTGACGACGACGACCGGATTGTCGATCGTCCGCCCCGTCGTCACGTCGAGCATATGCGCGGCGGTGACGGCGACTGTCTCGGCGGCGGCAGGGGTCGCGAGCGCGACGGCGAAAAAAGCAAGGATGCGATTCATGGTGGCACCGTAGCAGTTGCGCTGTGGCTGACCAGACCATGATACACGCGGCTGAAACTGCGCTACAGAGCTACCACACTCGTTTAGGACACCGACATGGCACTCACTCGGCAAGTCATCACATCGCTCCTGCGCGACGGAACCGATGCGCTCGGCACCAAGACGCTGGCGCTCAAGATCATCGACGAAAGCATCGTCTCGGGCTCGCTGCTGACGGTCGAGAGCAACCATTTCTGCGTGCTCAAATCACGCGGCGCGGTCCTCAACGTCTATGAGACCGGCCAATACGCGCTGACCACTCCGGACAAGCCGATCATCGGCTCGATCGTCCAGGGCTTCTTCGGCGGGTCGAGTCCATGGGTGTACGAGGTCATCTACATCAACCGCTCAAAGCTGCTCGTCCGGTCGAGCGGCATCGCGACGTCGGCCGAGATGGCCGAGATGGCGTATCAGGTCGATTACTATATCCACATCGACACCAAGGAGGCCGCGCTCGACCTCATCACTCATATGCCGTTCAACGGGCTGGTCATCGATACGCAGGAGATCGCCGACTATGCCGGCCCGGCGATCGAGCAGGCGATCAACCAGATCGTCCAGGTGACGAAGATGGAGCACATCAACGAGCACATCACCGGCATCCGCGAATCGGTGAAGGCGCATCTGAGCGACTTCCTCGCGACCTACGGCATCATGCTCAACGACCTGAAGGTCCTGATCGTCCCCAAGGACGAGCGGATGCGCGAGCTGATCTCGCTGCAGGCGATCGGCCTGTCACCGATCGAGGCGGTGCGCTATTATCTTGCGCTGCGGATGGCCGAGAAGGGGCTGGTCTCGGCCCCCAACGCGGCGGTCGGCGAGCCGTTCTACGTCGGCAGTGCCTTTCCCGGGATGTCGCTGGGCGGCGGCCCGCTGTTGTCGGCTCCGGCATTGGTCCCGAACACCGGTCCGCCAGAAACCGCATCGCAATCTCCCGTCGTCCGCTGGCGGCCCGACGGCACGTGAGCGCCGCCCGCCCCCCTGTCATCCCCGCGAACGCAGGGACCCATCTCCCGATGCCTTTCGCCAACGAGAGCAGCGCGCCGTCGAGGCGAGGCCAATTATTTTCGTTCCGTCATCCCGGCTTTCGCCGGGATGACGACGAGTAGGTTCGGATGAGCGCATTCTACGACGCCGGAGCCGTTCGCGCGGTTGCGAACACCTTGTTCCTTGGCTGGGGCTACGACTTTTACAAAACCACCAACCAACTGCGCGCCGACGATCAGCTGATCCGCGCCAAGGTCGGGCAGCTCCTCGGCTTCACCCAGACCGATCTTGCCGCCGCCGAGACCGCCTACCGCCGAGAACGCATCGCCCCGCCGACCCGCGCCAACCCCTTCCCCGACCCCGCCATCATCGCCAACGCGCAAACGCTCGAGCGCCTCGCCCGCGACGTCGGCGCGCTCATCGGCCGCGTCGCCGCCGCCCCCGCCCCGTCCGCCGACCGCATGACCGAACGCTACCGCGATGAGAGCGACACGCTCGAATACTTACGCGACCACGACCGCGTTCTGGTCGGGCAAGCGGCGCTGCTGCGCGGCGTTGTCGAGGGTAAGGACGGTGCCACGCTGCTGGCTGCGGCGGGGGAGATCGACGAGGGCCTGACCGCGCTCCGCCGGACGCTTGAGGCGCGGGCATCGGCGCTGACGTCGGCGACGCGGTGACGTTTCTCTCTAGCCAGCAGGATATGGTTATGCGCTTGCCAGCGCTTCAGCAACCAGTTGGCGGTCACCAGTTTTCCAAGCGTCGATCAGCAACCTGCCCTTCGGCGAAATGTTCACGGCATAGGTCACTAGCTGCCAAGCGTTGTTCGCCTTCATGTCGACACGCGCGAGGCCAGCAGCAATTAAGCGTGAATAATGTAACAGTCCGTCGCCAGAGACGACGAGGTAGTCGATAGGGCAAAGAGACAAAAACATCAGCCTATCGATAGCCTCGCGATCGAACGCCATGCCAAGCGCTGCAAGAACCCCTTTCCAAGCGTATAGGGCGTCTGCGGAGATTGTACCGCGATGGTGAAGCGCATGGCAGGTTGGACAAAGGGCGATTAAGTTGGCGATCTCGTTGCCACCGCCGGCGGAGACCTCAACGAGATGGTGAAGATCGATTGCCAGAATGGTACGGCAGGTTGGAACCCCGCAGCGATAGCCCGCCTCGATCAACACCTCGCGCATTAAAGCGCTGGGAATTGCCTTTCGCGCACTTGTCATATGCCCCCCCTACTCCACGTCCTCGACGTCAACAGCCTCTCCCGTCACCCG
The DNA here is from genome assembly GCA_025362895.1 of Sphingomonadaceae bacterium. Taxonomy (GTDB): domain Bacteria; phylum Pseudomonadota; class Alphaproteobacteria; order Sphingomonadales; family Sphingomonadaceae; genus Polymorphobacter_B. The sequence goes on from JANYFA010000075.1 coordinate 4,928, forward strand.
CTGGCTCAGCGCCGCTGCCATGAACGGGTCGAGGGCGCCGTCCAGCACGTCGCCGGGCGCGGTGCTGGTGACGCCGGTGCGGAGGTCCTTCACCAATTGGTACGGCTGGAGGACGTATGACCGGATCTGGTGGCCCCAGCCGATGTCGGTCTTGCCCGCCTCGACGTCGGCGGCGACCGCTTCGCGGCGGGCGAGTTCGCGCTCGTAGAGCCGCGCCTTGAGCATCTTCATCGCCGTCGCGCGGTTCTTGTGCTGGCTGCGCTCGTTCTGGCACGCGACGACGACGCCGGTCGGCATGTGGGTGATGCGGACCGCCGAGTCGGTCGTGTTGACGTGCTGCCCGCCCGAGCCCGACGCGCGGTAGGTGTCGATCTTGAGGTCCTTGTCGTCGACGACGATGTCGATGTCATCGTCGACCACGGGGTAGACCCAGACGCTGGCGAAGCTCGTGTGCCGCCGCGCCGCGCTGTCGTACGGACTGATGCGGACGAGCCGGTGGACGCCGCTTTCGGTCTTGGCCCAGCCGTACGCCCCGGCGCCTTTGAGCAGCAGCGTCGCCGACTTGATCCCCGCCTGCTCGCCGGCGTGATAGTCCATCAGTTCGACCTTGAAGCCGCGCTTTTCGCCCCAGCGGCTGTACATCCGCTGGAGCATCCCGGCCCAGTCCTGGCTCTCGGTTCCGCCCGCGCCCGAGTTGACCTCGATGTAGCTGTCGTTGTTGTCGGCCTCGCCGGCGAGGAGCGCGGCGACCTTGTCGGTTTCGGCCTTGGCGGCGAGCGCTTTCAACGCCGCGACGCCGTCGTCGGCCATTGCGTCGTCGCCCTCGGCTTCGGCCATGTCGATCAGTTCGGAGGTGTCGGCCAGCTCGCTTTCGATGCTGCGCGTCGCGGATACCGCCTCATCGAGGCGGCGGCGTTCCTGCATGACGGCCTGCGCGGCCTTAGGGTCGTTCCACAGGGTCGGGTCCTCGACCCGCGCGTTCAGTTCGTCGAGACGGCGGAGGGCGCGATCCCAGTCAAAGAAACCTCCTCAGCAGGGCGAGCGCCTGCTGGATTTGAACGGCATAGTCTTCGGCTTCGGCGCGCATGATGACTCCTGAGCGGCGGACCTAGGCGGCGTAGGGCGCCATGTCCATCGCCGGATAGCGCGCCGCGACGCCGGCAACCGTCGCCGGCGTCCAATAGGCGCTGTCCGGCGGCGGAAAGCCGAACAGATCGCGCTGGCGCACCGTCATCGCGGCGATCGCGGTGCTCCAGCCCCGCACGATCGCGCGGTCGGGCCACGCGATCTTGCCCGTCCACGGCGTCCCCCGGCGCTTGAAGTCGGCCATCAGGATGAAGCGCGCCGCGTCGCCGCGCAGATTTGAACCCCGATGAAAGACATCGGTGCGGTACAGGATCAGCGTCCCCGCCGTGCCGGTCAGCGCGACCTCATGCTCGACCAGTTCGCCCGGTTGCAGGATCATCGGCGTCGTCGGGCGGTCGCGGCTGACGCCGAGCGGCACCGCGCGGGTCGGCCCGTCATCGAGCCCGACATCGGACAACAGCAGGATCGTCGTCATCTGCGGCGCGTCGTCGGTCGGGACGACGAGGCTATGGTTGCCATAGTCACGGTGGTGCGGCTGGTCATAGTCGATCGCCCCCGCGTACTTCGCCCATAATTCGACCTTGTACAGGTCGAGGTCGGACCCACCGAGAAAGCGTTCGGCGGCGTCGACCAGGTCTGGATTGACCGCCAGCGCGTCGAGGATCCGGCGATCGTAGGGAAAATGACGGATGCCGGCGAATTGGCTCGCGGTGAACTTGGTATAAGCGGCGGGGTCGGCGAAATACGCCGCGCGCGTCGGGAAGATCGTCGCCACCGCCGCCTGTGCCGCCGCCAGCGTCTCACCGCCAATAAAGTCGGGAACGACGGCAAACCCGCGCTGGCGTAGATCGTCGAGGGCGGCGTCGGTTACGCGGGTCAATAGATGCCTCCAGCATTGCTCAGGAAATCGCGATCCGAGCGTACCACAACGCGCCCCCGATCCGCCACGGGGTCGCGGACGAGGCTGCCGCTGCGGCGCGGCTCGGATTCGGGCTTGAAGGCTTCCCAGATGATGCTCGCCTTGATGTCGGTGTCGTCGGGGGTTCCGCCATAGACGCGCTTGCCGCTGCGCCGGTCGATCTTGACCATGCGAACACCTGGCGCGACGCGGAACGGCAGTTTGGGCTGGTCCTTCAGGGCGACGGTGGCGAAGTCGTGGAACACCGGCACGGCGATCGTCGACCCCTGGGCATAGCCGCCGAGCGCCCGTGGCTTGTCATAGCCAAGGTACAGCCCGCCGACGAGGTCGGGGGTGCCGCCGACGAACCAGACGTTGGTGGGGCCGCTCGTCGTCCCCGTCTTGCCCGCGAGCGGGCGCTCGAAATCGCGCAGCCGCACCGCCGTCCCGCGCGTGACGACGCCCTCCATCAGATGGACGATCTGATACGCGGTGCGCGCGTCGATCGCCTGTTTCGGCGTGCCCCCCGGGCGCGGCATCGGTTCGCCCGCATAGTCGGGGGTGTTGCACCCGGTGCATTCCCGCGGGTCGGCGCGCCAGATCACTTTACCGTCGCGGTCCTGAACATAGTCGATCAGCGTCGGCACCTTCTGCCGCCCCGCGTCGAACAGCTGGGCATACGCGTTGACCATGCGCGCAACCGTCGTGTCGCCCGCACCGAGGGCGATCGCCAGAACCGCCGGATAGGTCGTGTCGCCGCTGATCCCGAGTGCCTTGGCCTGCGCGACGACCTTGTCCATGCCGGTGTTGTACGCGATGCGAACCGTCATCAGGTTGCGCGACTGTTCGAGGCCCCAGCGCAGTGTCTGTGGCCCGGCATAGCCGCCGCTGAAATTCTTGAAGCATTTGGTCCCCAGGCTCCGCGTCTGGAACACGCAGTACGGGGCATCGACGACGATCGACGCCGGGGTGAAGCCGTTGTCCATCGCGGTTGCATAGACGATCGGCTTGAACGTCGATCCCGGCTGGCGCAGCGCCTGCGTTGCACGGTTGAAACTCGACCCTTTGGCGTCGAATCCGCCGACCATCGCCAGCACCCGCCCCGAATGCGGATCCTCCGCCACGAAGCCGCCCGAGATCGCCGGGATCTGCTTGAGCGCATATCCTCCGTTCGCCTTGGCGACCGGAACGACGTCGCCGACCTTCAACAGCCGCGCGGCGGGGATGTCACCCAGCGTGCTCGTCGCGGTCGACGCGAGCAGGGTGCCGGTCGATCCGTCGGTGAAGCCGATGCGGAAGTCCGCCCCGCCGTCATTGACCCGCAATATCACCGCCGGGAACCAGTTGGCGTACCCTGTCCCGAGGTGAACGCCGATCAGCCGCGCGGCCCAGCCGTCCCCCACTTCGATATGCGCCGCCGCACCGTGGAAACCCTTGGCGTGATCGTAGCGGACCAGCCCGTCGCGCAATGCTTTCTCCGCCGCCGCCTGCAGCACGGGGTCGAGCGAGGTGCGAATCCACAAGCCGCCGCCATACACGCTGTTGCGCCCCGCCGCCGGGGTCTCGCCGAACTTGGCGATCAGCGCGCGGCGGACATCTTCGAGGAAATAGTCGCCTGTATCGAGCTTCGACGGTGCGCGGTTGGCCACCGCGACCAACGGCTCGGCGCTCGCCGCCGCTGCTTCGCCCGCCGCGATATACCGGTTGGCGACCATCTGCTTGAGGACATAGTCGCGCCGCGCCAGTGCCCGATCGAGGTGCGCGGTCGGCGAGTAGGTCGATGGGGCTTTGGGCAGGATCGCGAGATAGGCGTCCTGGGCAAGATCGAGGTCGACGACCGACTTGCCGAAATACGACTGCGCCGCCGCCTCGACGCCGTAGCTGTTCCGCCCGAGGAAGATCTGATTTAGGTAGAGTTCGAGGATCTGCTGCTTGGTGAACGCTGTCTCGATCCGTCGCGCGAGGATCGCCTCCTTGAGCTTGCGAATATAGCTGACCTCGCCGTTGAGCAGCAGGTTCTTGGCCACCTGCTGCGTGATCGTCGATGCTCCCTTCGGACGCCCTGACGACCATAGATTGCTCCACGCGGCCCGCGCGATGCCCATGACGTCGATGCCGCCGTGGCTGAAGAAGTCCTTGTCCTCGGCCGAGATATACGCCTGCACCAGCCGCGGCGGCAGCTCGTCATAGCTCAGGTACAAACGCCGCTCGCGACTGTAACTCGTGAGCACCGCGCCCGAACTGTCGCGCACCGTCGACGGCAGCGGCGCGGCGTAGTCTGCTAGCTTCGCCGCATCGGGCAGCCCCTGAATCGCGAAGCCGTACAACACCGCCCCGGCGCCGAGACCAAGGATAAAAAGCGCACCTGCGATGATGGCAGCAAGGCGGAGGTGGCGGGCGGTGCGGGTCACGCGAGCGGTATAGCAGGGCGCGCGCGGCCGCGTCAGCCCCGGCGATAGCTCATGCCGAAATCGCGGCCGGGCTTCAACGAAGCGTAGCCAGCTCGTCGATCAAGCGTCCGTTGGCGAGGCTGGCGGCCTTGATCGCCCCCGTCGAATAATCGGGCCGGGCGGTAAAGGTGAAAGTCTTCGAATTACCGAACTTCATCCCGCCGAGCCCCCCCATGCCGCCGAGGGTACCCAGCCCGCTGAGAACCCCGCTCGCGATGTTCGCGGCCTTTTGGAAGCCCGCGCCCTTCGTCGTATCCTGCTTGGTAGCAAAATCGCCTTCGACCGCTACTGGCTGTCCGATCGTGATCGCGGCGGTCTTGCCGGCGGCGGTGACAACGCTCAGCTTCGAATAGTCTTCGACCACGGCGACGCCCGAATTGACCTGCAGGCCACCGAAACTGAACGCGCCGGGGCGCTTGAGCTCAGAGAAGTCAATCAGATAGGTAACGTCGAGAACGGCCTCCCCCGACGATTTGGCGAATTGGGCGACGCTGTACAGCGTCGTGCCCGCCGCCATCGCCTGGCCCATGCCGCTCATCCCGCTCGCGACGATGTCGCCCGGCAGCATGAACTGAACCGACAATGCCGTCGGCTTGTAATAGCTTGCCTTGCCCGTGCTGTGCTTATCGAGCCGAACCCCGGCATCATAGGGGGCCGTCATCGGCTTGACCCGCGCGAATTCCGGGCGGACAAATAGCGACGCGGGCTCCGCCACGGTAAAACCGTGCGTCGTCAGTTGGGCGCGGAAGTCGGCATAGGCGGCATCGGCGATCGCCTGCATCATTTCTGGCGTGACGCCGACGAGGATGCTTTTGGCATCGGTGGCCCCGCCGAACGCACCGATCAGGCCGCCGGTCGCCTTGCTGGTGTCAAGCGACTGGAAGATGAATCCGACGTTGAAGGCGCCGACGGTGACGGTCTGAACGCCCTTAATCGCCCCGGTGTCGTGCAACTTGAGCGGCCCGTCGGCGGCGATGGCCGGGGCCGCCAAAGCGAGTGCCAGCGTGAGAGCCAGTGCAGCACGAACCGCTTTAACCACGACTATTCTCCCCTGTGCGTAATGACTGCCGCGAAGATGCTGACAGGCGGAGGCGTCGATCCCTAGTTACAAAGACTGTAAGGAAGGCGTCGATGTCCTTCACTGGACGACGACGGTATACGATGCGGCGCGGATGCCGGGGTTTTGCAGCTCGATGCGAAAGCGCGTCGTCCACAGCGGGACCCAGTCGCAATGTCCGATCGGATCGCTCGGGCCGCATTGCTGCAGGCCGTCATCGTCGGTCACCGCCACCCGTGCCGGGGCCGTGCCATGAGCGACGACGGCAACCCGCGCGCGCTGACCAGCGAGGAACACCTGGTCGAAGCGGGCGCTGCCGCCGGGAACGACGGCGATGATCCGGTACGCCGGACCCAGCGCGCGGTCGCGGTACACGGGGGGTGGCCCCGCCCCCCACAGCTTGGCAAGATCGGGCGTGCCCGACGCGGGGCGCGCGCCGAGCGCGGCGAGGGCTTCACCCGCTTGGCGGCGAACCGCCGCGCTGCGACTGTCGCCGCGCGTCAACGCGTCGACGGCCCGGGTGAAATCGTCGGCGACCGCCGTGCCGCCGATCAGCGCGAGGACAAGAAGTGTCTTCAACATGGCTCGATCACAAAACGTGCTCCCGGTGCTGCATCTTCGACCCGCGCGGCGAGCCCGTGGCGAACTGCAATGACCCGGACCAGCGCAAGCCCGAGGCCGTGCCCCGACCCTGCGGCGGTCGATCGGCGAAACCGCTCGAAGATCGTTTCGCGGTCGGCGGCGGCGACGCCCGGGCCGTTGTCCTCGACGACCAGGCGCGGGCCAGGGGCGACGGTGAGTCGGACGCGCGACCCCGACGGCACGTATTTCAGCGCATTGTCGAGCAGATTGGCGATCAACCGGCTGATCTGCATCGGTTCCCCGCGCATGGTGACGCCGGGGGCGATCCGCCATGCAAAGTCGATGCCGACTTCTTCGGCGCTGGCGGCGTAGAGCTCGACGATATCGCTGGCGACGCTCGACAGGTCGACGCACGTCGCCAGCACCCCACCACCGGCGGAACCGGCCAGCGCGATATCGAGCAGCGCGTCGAACAACGAGACGACCGACCGCACGTCGGCGCGGGCGCGTTCCAGCGACGACGCGACGGCCGGGTCGGTATTGCGATCGAGCGCTTCTAGCAGCCGCGTGTCGAGGTGGACCAGCGGGGTCCGCAGTTCGTGGGCGATGTCGTCGCTGATCTGGCGTTGCGCGCGAAACAAATGCTCGATCTTGGTCAAATGGGCGTCGACGTGCTGGCTTAGCAGGGCGACCTCATCGGTGCCGACCGGCGCGTCGGCGCGGGCCGCGAGATCGCCGCGATCGAAGCGGTCGAAGGCATCGTTCAGCCGCGCGACCCGTCCGCCCAACCGCCCGGCGGCGGCCAGTCCCCCGGCGAGGGCCGCCACCAGCGTGATGACGGCGGTCAATGCGAACGCGCGTTCGAGGTGGCGCGTCAACGCAGCCGCGGGACCGAGCGAGCGCCCGACGACGAGCGTCATCCCGCCGCGCAGCCGCGTCGCCCGGACCATCGCCGACCCCGCCGCCGTATCGATCTCGCCCGCCGCCGACCGCGTGGCGTCGATCACCGGCAAGTCGGTCAGATTCCCGGCGAGGCGGACCCCGGCCCTGTCGATCAGCAGATATAGCGCCGGGGCGTCGTCGGCGGGGGCCAGCGCGATGCGATCGCCGATCCGCAACCGCAGTTCGGCGACGCCGCCCCCCGCCATGACATCGGCGAGACCGGCGATATCGGTATCGATCGTCCGCAGCAGGTCGGCGCGCATACTCGTCGCGGTAGTATCGATCGCGACCGCCGCAAAGCCGAGGACGGCGCACAGGATGATGACCGTCGATACCAGCGTCTGTCGGACGGCGATCGACGCGAGGCGGTTCATGGGAGGCGGATCATGGCGCGACCAGCCGATAACCGCTGCCGCGCACGGTTTCGAGGCACCCCGTCGCAAAGCCGTCCTGCAGCTTGCGCCGGAGCCGGACCAGATTGACGTCGATGACATTGGTCTGCGGGTCGAAGTTGAGCTTCCACACATGGCGTAACAGCATTTCGCGCGTCACGATCTCGCCCGCATTTTCCATCAGATACTTCAGCAGATCGAACTCCTTTGGACTGAGGCCAAGATGGCGACCGCCGCGATGCGCCGTTCGGGCGCGGACGTGAAGTTCGAGGTCGCCGTGGATCAGTACCGGATGGCGCGCCTGCACCGTTGTCCGCCGGAACAGCGCCCGCACCCGCGCGATCAGCTCCTCCGGCGCGAACGGTTTGGCGAGATAGTCATCGACGCCGCTATCCAGCCCCTCGATCCGATGCTCCGCGCGGCCGAGTGCCGACAGCATCAGGACCGGCTTCTCGATCCCCGCCGCGCGCAGCCGGGCGATGACGTCGATCCCCGACATGCCCGGCAGCATCCGGTCGAGGATGATGACGTCGATCGCGCTGTCGCCCGCGATGACCAGTCCGCTCTCCCCGTCACCCGCGTGCTGAACCGTCACGCCCTCACGCACCAGCACCGCCGTGACGGCGTCGGCGGTAAGCGAATCGTCCTCGATGAGCAGGATGTGCACGCAAGCGGTCTCGGTCGGTGAAGAACTATCGTCGCAGGAATTGCCGCGCGGTCCCAGTGACAAACCCTGTAACTATTGATCGATCAACACAAACGGGGCCCACACCGCCGGGTTCGCCGCGTCGCGGATCGTCTTGTTGTGCATCAACGCGCGCATCGCCCGCCGCAGCGCCTCGTCGCGCGGCAGCCCGGCTCGATACAGCCGCAGCGTCGCCACCGTCAGCGCCGCCGCCGCGTCGTCGCGCACCGGCCAATGCGACACCAGCAAGGCGCGTGCCCCCGCCGCGAGGAATGCGCTGGCAAGGCCGCTATACACCGGGCTCCCCGCCCCGCTCCCCCCGGCGGTGTTGCACGCCGACAGGATGACCCAATCGGCGTCGATCTTCAGCGCCGCGATTTCCGATGCCGTCAGCAACCCGTCATCGTCTCCGTGCGGATGCGCCGGGGTCGTTAGCACCAACGCCGGTTCGGACAGGCCGGCGAAATCATTCCCGGCCAGCCCGTGCGTCGCGACAGCGATGATGCCAAAATGGTCAAGCGCCGTCGCCTTGACATTGGCCTCGGTCGCCGCCGCGCCGATCAGCAGCGTGCCCGAACTGCCCAGCAACCGCGCGATCTGGCGCAGCTCGTCCTCGGCGCGCGGCAGGGCGGGGAGATCGCGCAAGACCGCCGTATCGACCGGAGCGCCAAAGACCGGGCCACCGCCGCCGGCCGCCAGGATCGGCGCGCCGATGCCGAGGAAGCCCGGGCGGGGCAGACGCGGCGCGGTTACAGCCGACGCGAGGGTCGACGGCACGGTCACGCTATGGCTGTCGATCAACCACGCCGGACGACCGCGTCGGCCGGGTGCCGCCAACAAGGCGGGCGGCAGCGACGCGAGCGGGCCGCTGGCGTAGTAGAGCGCGTGAGAACGGTCGGCGAACCCGGGCGGGATGATCGCATCGTACAGGTCACGCGCAGCGGCCAGCGGGAACGGCGTCCCCTCGCCATGCGTCACCGCCGCCCGAAGCTGTTGGACCAAACTCCCTACCGCCGACCGGGTCAGCGACGTTTTGCCCCACACGAGGCCGTCGCGGGTCACGCCGATCGCCAGCGTGCCGTCGTCGAGCGGCAGCGGGGCCAGCAAAATTTCATTTGCCGCCAGTCGTGCGGAGAAAGCCGCAAGCGGCACCGGCGTCGGTCGCCCCAGCGTGCGGAATGCCGGAAAAATCCGGTCGAGGTCACGGGTAATCGCGGCGATGTCGGCATCGTTGGCCGCGACCGCCGCGTCGACCCGGGCAAGATCGGCAGGGGCATTTGCCGACGCCGCAAAACTGCGCGCGCGGTCGAGCGCCTGACGTTGGTGAATATGATCCTGCAGCGAACGCATCAGCGCCGCGGCGGCGGGATCGTGGGTGGCGGCGCGGGCGGCAACGTCGGTGGAAACGAGGACGACGTCGGACATATTCGCCAGCTGGAGCGCATGGAATGCCGCCGCGTCACGGTGCGTCGCCAGCGCGAGATCGGTCACGACGGCAAAGCTGGCCGAAAACGCCGGACCGTAGCGCAACAGGTCGCCGCGCGATGTCGAGGTGTCGAGCAGCTTGGCCTCCAGCCGCGCGGCGATCGGGGCGATCCGGGCATAGCCCGCCTCTGCCCCCGAAGCCGCTGCGACGATGCGAGCATAGGCGATCTCCGCCGTCAGCCGCTTGACGTCGCCGGGCACCAGCTTGGCTTCGACGATCGCGATCGCCGGTGTCGCGATCGCCAGCCCCTCGGGGGCGCGGTGGAGCAACGTCAGCGTCAGGGCATATTCGATCCGCGCGCGAGCCAGCTCGGGATGGTCGGCAGGTGCGGCGGGTTCGATCAGGCGTAGCGCCGCCGCCCGCCGCGTGAGCGCAAGGGGTAGATCGCCGCGCGCTTCGGCGGCATCGGCGGAAAAACGTAAGGGATAGGCGGGGGTGACGGGGTCGACCTTGGTCGCGGCGCGGGCGTGGAATTCGCTCGCTTTGAGCCACAGCGCTTCGGCCTCGGTGTGGCGGCCCTGCCGGTCGATGACCGACGCAAAGTTCGACAGGGATATCGCGCGGTAATACCAGCGGTCTTTCTGATACCGCCCCTCCAGATCGACCACGCGGCGCAGCGCGGCCTCCGCCTCGGCATAGCGTCCCGCGCTGCGGAGCATGACGCCGAGATTACCCAGCGCGAGGGTGATGACCGGGTTATCTTCGTCGAGGTGCGACAATGCCCAATTCGCCGCCCGTTCGTTTTCGGCCAGCGCGTCCTCGTTGCGCCCCGCCATGTACAAGGTTCCGGCGTGCGAGGCCATCTGGTTGACGATGAACCCGTCGTTCGCCGCAAGGCAGCGAACCGCGATCTCGCTCGCCGCGCCATATTCACGTTCGGCGGTAGCGTAATCGCCCCGCGCATAAGCGGCGGCGGCGGCGGCATTGTGCGCGAAGCTGGCCTCGGCGCTGTCGGGGCCGCCCGCCGTCGCGCGAGCAAGAGCGGCAGCGGCGTCTGCGACCCCGGCGTCGGCCTTGCCGGCATCGGTTTCGACCATCGACAGGCTCGACAAGACGTCGCTCGTCTCGCGGTCATGCAGGCTGGCGGCGGCGGCGATCGCCATGCCCGCCTTGGCGGCCACGAGCGCCGCATCGGTCTGATCGAGATAATCGAGCGACCACGCCAGCCAGCCATAACTCCGCGCGAGCAACAGCGGCGGGACTGCGAAGGATGGTCCCGCTGTCGGCGGGACGGCGAACGATGGTCCCGCTGTCGGCGGGACGGCCGACGATTGCCCCGCCGTCGCGATCAGCGCCCGCCAGCGGGCGATATTGCCGGGGACATCGCGGAACTTGTCGTGCTGCATGGCGGCCGCAAAGCGCGTCGCAAATTCGGTATCGGCGGCGATCGGCGATGTCAGGCACGTGGCGTGCACCGCCGACGACAACGCGAATGAAACAGCCGCTACCCCGAGAAGCCACACAGCCACCGACAATCCCCCGCAACATGCTGCGGAGACGGTGACAGTCTGTCAACGGGTTGCCGGTGTCACGGCACCAGCATCGTGGTTAAGGAGTCGCAGGCAAAGCGCGGACGGTCAGACGCCGCCGCAAAAACGGCTGTCCTACACACCGCGATTTTGACATAGGCTCGGCGATGCACCCTCCAGCCGCTGACCCCATCGCTCCCGAGCTCGCGGACGAGCTTTTATCGGGGCCAGCCTGTCGGCAAGCCGATTGTCTTCACCGGCCTGCTATCGCGCCTGCTGCAAACCTCTCGCCACCACACCGCAAGAGCGCGACCCTGTGAAGAATGTAAAGTTAGCGCGTGCCGGGCCGCCGGAGCAGGCGGCCGCAAAACACCGGCGTCGGGGATGATTTCGTTAAGTCGTTCAACTTCGCGCTTACTCCGCCGCCTGCAGCGCGTCCGGTTCGCGCCACGTCAGTACCGGCTTCCGCGCGGCCGCCGTCTCGTCGAGGCGACGGCGGGGAGCGAGGTGGGGCGAGGTACGGAACGTCTCCGCCGGTTCGGCCAGCATCCGCGTTGCGACCGACCGCATCGCCCCGATCAACTGGTCGAGCGACGCCTTCGACTCGGTCTCGGTCGGCTCGACGAGCATCGCCCCGTGGACGACGAGGGGGAAGTACATCGTCATCGGGTGGAAGCCCTCGTCGATCAACCCTTTGGCGAAGTCGAGCGTCGTCAGCCCGGTGCAGTCCAGGAAGTCGTCGCTGAACAGCGCCTCGTGCATGCACGGGCCGCTCGCGGCGAAGGGGGCGGTGAAGACGTCGTCGAGGCTCCGCAGAATGTAGTTGGCGTTGAGCACGGCGTCCTCGGCGACCTGGCGCAGGCCGTCGGCGCCGTGGCTGAGAATGTAGCTCAGCGCGCGGACGAACATCCCCATCTGCCCGTGAAAGGCGACCATCCGCCCGAAGCTATGGTCGTGATCGTTGCTCGCCAGCGCCTGCGCTTCCTCGATAAGATCGTAGCGGTTGCCAATCTTGTCGACGAACGGCAGCGGCGCGAACGGTGCGAGCGCGGCGGAGAACACGACCGGCCCCGACCCGGGACCGCCGCCGCCGTGCGGGGTCGAGAAGGTCTTGTGGAGGTTGATGTGCATCGCATCGATGCCGAGGTCACCCGGCCGGACGCGCCCGACGATCGCGTTGAAGTTGGCCCCGTCGCAATAAACGAACGCCCCCGCCGCATGGACCGCGTCGCCGATGGCGATCATGTCGGGCTCGAACAGTCCGCAGGTGTTGGGGTTGGTGATCATCACCGCCGCGACATCGTGCCCAAGCCGCGCCTGCAGCGCGGCGAGATCGACCCGCCCGCGCGCGTCGGCGGGGATGTTCTCGACCGCATAGCCGCAGAAGGCCGCCGTCGCAGGGTTGGTCCCATGCGCCGACTCTGGAACCAGCACGACCTTGCGGCTGTCCCCCCGGGCCTCGAGCGCGGCGCGGATCGCCAGCATACCGCACAGCTCGCCGTGCGCCCCGGCCTTCGGGCTCATCGCAACGGCGGGCATGTTCGTCAGCGCCTTGAGCCACGTCGCCAGTTCGTCGATCAGCGCCAGTGCCCCCTGCACCGTCTGCACCGGCTGGAGCGGGTGGATGTCGGCAAATCCCGGCAGCCGCGCCAGCTTTTCGTTGAGGCGCGGGTTGTGCTTCATCGTGCAGCTACCGAGCGGGAAGATGCCCATGTCGATAGCGTAATTCTGGCGGCTGAGCCGGGTAAAGTGGCGCACGACGTCGGGCTCGGACAGGCCGGGCAGGCCGATCGGGCGATGCCGCTCGACCCCGCCGAGGCGGCTCGCGACGACCGGCACGTCGGGCAGATCGACGCCGCAGCGGTCGATGCCGCCCTTCTCGAACAGCAACGGCTCCTCGAGGATCAGCGCGCGGTTACCGGTGAACGTCGTCATGCCAACACCTCGTCGAGCGCGTCTTCGAATGCATCCATGTCGGCATCGGTCGCCGTCTCGGTGACCGCAACGACCATGCCGTGGTCGAGCGCGGCGACGCCGGGATACAGCCG